>CAMDLX010000006.1 GCA_945901935.1 Bifidobacterium breve
TGTCAAAGCTGTGTGTCACACGGGTTGAACCCATCATGGTTGCGTTACAAGCAGAGTTCATCAGCCTCACAACAGGTGTCCGGTTCGAACAATGGGCAAACGAAATACGCGCACTTATCGATCTTGCTGACCCAGACGGGGCACACCTACCCAACCCAGACCACAACCGGATCAACATGAGCGACGGCCTCTCAGGCGAACTTCACCTCGACGGCGATTTCGTAGCCGATACAGCAGCAACAATCCGAGCAGCACTCCTCGCCGAGACCGACCGGCGCGTCGCGCATCACCGCAAACTCAAAACAGCTAACCCTGATCACATCATCCCGGGGCGACCACAACTTCTAGCTGAAGCTCTCACCGAACTCATCCGCAGAGCGATCAGCACCCAACCAGGCACCACGAACAACCCAGCCACTGACATCACCCTTGTCATTGAAGCCTCAGACCCCGTCCACGCCAGCACACCAGATGGTGTCCGCCTCCAAGATGGCACCACCCGACTCCTCAACTGCGACCCCAAAATCCAAGCACTCATCATCAACTCTTTGGGCATCCCACTCGACCTAGGAACCGCTGTTCGTTACGCAACACCCAGCCAACGCAAAGCCATAGCCATCAGAGACCAAGGATGTGTCGTCCCCGGATGCGACGCACCACACAACTGGGTAGACCTACACCACGTCAAAGAAGCCCAAGACGGTGGACCAACAGACCTCAACAACCTGGTCTCCTTATGCAAACCACACCACGCCCTCCTCCACACCAACGGCTGGACCATCACCGAAAACCCCAACAAACCCGGCAGATACATCATCACCACACCAACCGGCACCCAACTCAACACCCAACACAACGGCAAACCCAGCCCCTAAACCCCACACGCTAAATTTCGCCCGATCGTGCCACTCGACCAGCCAGCAAGCGGCAGATCAGCAGGCAGCAAAGCAGCGGCCCAGCAGAACAGCGCGTGCCGGTCACTCAGTCGGGTCAGCCAGTCGGGTTACTCCCCGAAATAACCTGCCTCAACAAGGTCAGGGTCCGCAGACAACTCTGCAGAAGAACCCGACAGGGTCGCTTTTCCGCGCCTCAGCAAGTACGCCCGATCAGAAACTGCGAGCGCCAAGTGCACATGCTGCTCGACAATCAAAACACCGGCGCCTGTTGTCTGAGCAAAGGTCCGAAGGACGGGTAGCAATTGCTCAACCAGAATCGGAGCAAGTCCCAGACTCAGCTCATCTACCATCAGCAACTTCGGCTGACTCATCAATCCCCTGCCGATCGCCAACATCTGTTGCTGACCCCCAGACAACAACCCCGCTGGCTGATCAAGCAACCCAGTGAGTGCCGGAAAATAGCCCAAGACCTGATCCAAGATCTCTGAACTACTCAGTTGCTGCTCCGCTTGGTTCGTACCGTCCTCAACTTTGGAAGGCACACGGTTACTAGCAAGTGACTCATGTTTGCGGTCTTTCTTCCGCTTGAGTCCAAGCCGCAGGTTTTCTTGAACAGTCAGATCAAAAAAGAGAGCCCTATCTTCTGGCACGTGTGCAATACCCAATCTGGCACGGCTCAGGACTTGCTTCGATCTTGCAGAACCCTTACTCGAACCAATGCGCTTGCCGCGAGAGACTTCAAGGTCTCTACCCTGCAATTCAACAGATCCTCCCAAGAGCGGAATAAGCCCCGAGACAGTCAGCAGAGTGGTGGTCTTTCCAACCCCGTTAGCCCCGAGCAGCGCAACAACCTCACCGGCACCAACGGTCAGATCAAGTCCGTTCACAACAGCTAGCCCGTCGTGGCCCGCAACAACTCCAGCACAGCGCAGGATGGGATCCTCAGTTTGGTTCGCCTGAGGCACACTCATGATTCTGATCCCGCACCAAGAGCGGGCTCGTCGACCCCAGAACTGCCATGGCCCAGATAGGCGGAAATGACGAGTGGATCAGATCGAATCTGTTCGGGAGTACCACTTGCGATGATCGAACCAAAGTCCAAGACATGAACCTGATCGCAAACCCCTAGAACCAAACTCATATCGTGATCCACTAACAAGACGCTCACACCGCGATCCGGCAGCGACCGCAGCAACTTGCTGAGTTCCACCGTCTCAGATGGATTCAGTCCCGCTGCTGGCTCGTCAAGAAGCAGCAACTTCGGCCTACCCACAAGGGCCCGCCCCACGGCTACGAGGTGCCGCTGCCCATTCGAGAGGTGTTCCGGTCGATCCTCAGCAAACGAATCTAACCCGAGCAACTCGAGAACTTCCTCGACTGCGGCATCAACCTTGCGCTTTGGCCAGAGCGCATCGGTCAGGGTAGAGATCCATGTAGGTGTGGCAGCGGCAACTCTCAAGTTGTCTCGCACCGTCAGGTCATCAAAAAGCTCGAGGGACTGAAAAGTGCGGGCAAACCCCAGGCGAACTCGGCTCTGAGGTGACAGACGGTCAATCGACCGGCCCAAAAAGCTGATGTAGCGAAAGGACGGGTTACGTGCGCTCGGAGCGGTGAACCCACTTAGTGCATCAATACATGTGGTCTTGCCCGCACCATTAGGACCAATCAGTCCAACGATTTGAGCATCGGCCACGTCAAAGCTGACCGAACTCAGCGCCAACACGCCGCCGTAGCGAACGCTCAGATCCCGGACCTGCAAAATCACTTCACTCATGGTCTGGCTTCCCTTCAGCAGGTCCAGCGCCTGCGCCAGGTCCAGAGCCCGCGCCTGCACCCGCTAGCGCAGTCTGCTGCGGTGGCTGGCCACCCATTTTCAGAGACTTCTGCAAGTGCTGAGCCCCTTGGCGAACAGCCCCAGTGATGCCGTCCGGAGCAAAAATTGCCATGGCAATCAGGCCGAGCCCGCTGATGGCAAACACATAGGTTCCGGCCTTTCCATCAGTGCCACCATTTGCCAAGAGCGTGAACAGTCCGGCCTGAGCCAACAATCCAGCGATGAGCGCTCCGCCGATGCTTGCGATACCACCGAGATAGGTGAGCGCTAGCGCAACGAGCGCTCCGATCACCATGAACGAGTTTGTAGAGAGCGTCGAGGTGGAATAGGCCAAAAGAACCCCAGCAAGGCCAGCGATACAGGAAGAAACCGCAAAGGCCCCAATCTTGGATCTCCCGACATTGATTCCAGCGGCGGCGGCAGCTCGCTCGTTGGATCGAACTGCTAGCCAACGCAGACCGGTGCGATTTCGGCGCAGGTTTGCCACCATCAGGCAACTCACGGTGAGCACACCCAGAACAAGAAACCCGAAGATCGGTCGGAAATTGTCAGCGCCTCGAGCAGAGATGCCGAAGTCCACGCCAAACAGCACAGGCCTCGGCGCGGACCTACCCGCGACACCCCCCGAGAACCCCTTGCTTGACAGAACCAACTGCTCAAGTGCGACCGCCATTGCGAGCGTTGCAATCGCCAGACTCATCCCCCTGACTCGCGCCGCAGGTAGGGCCACAACAACTCCCACCACAGTGGCCACAAGCGTTGCAACGAGCGCTGCAACCGGGAACGGCAATCCGTCGTTCGCCACGTTGATCACCGTGAAGCCAGCAACACCAGCAAATGCCAGTTGAGCCAGCGAGATTTGCCCCACATAGCCAGTGATCACGACTATCGACAGCGCCAACAACGCGCTCACCATGGTGACAATCAGCGCCTGTCGGTGCGCCGCATCAAACCCCAAAAGCGCGACCGACGTAGCCCCAACAAGAAGGATTGTCCAAAGGGTCACATGTCGTGGCGTTGGCGAGGACGGCAGTCGCTTATCGACGAGATAGGCCCGATCAGGAAGCGCGTCACCGCGCCACACCAGTGCAATCAAGACCAGAATGACTGGGACAGCTTGTTGCAGGCCTGTGCGGGGTACCCAGTCTGGAATCCAGGAGGTACTCGGTCGCACCGTGTAGCCCAAAATAAGCGACTGCAGCATCCCGATTCCAAGGCCGGCGCATGTTGCAATCGTGAACGAACTCAGCCCACCTAGCAAAGCCGCTGCTAGCGCGGGCAGTACCAACAGACTCGTGGTGATCGGATCGAGCCCCGAGATCGGCTCGATCAGGATGACGGCAATTCCGGCGATCACGGTCGCAATCATGGAGTTGATCAGGCCAATTCGATCGGGCGAGATTCCAACCAGCATGGCCCCCTTCTGACTACCTGCTGCTGCCCTGGTTTGCAGACCAAACTTTGTGTATCTGAAGAGCGCTGTTAGCGCCACTGTGGCCAGCACCACGAACACGACCAAGAGCAGGCGGTTCGCAGTAACCGCAGTGCCCAAAAAGCGGACAGGTTGTTCAGGCAGAACGCCCATTCGCACGACGGTCGCTGCGCTGCCTGTCGGAAAGTTCAGGCGCACAACCTCTTGCAAGTACAGCATCAGTCCAAGCGAGGCAACCACACTGGCTAGCGCCGGTGCTCGACGTAGAGGCCGAAATACCAACCAGTAGGTTGCGGCACCCAGAACAGCCGAGAGCAACACCGCCATGAGCAACGCCGTAAACAAAGTAGGCGTCGCGAGCAGGTGAATTCTTGAGGGCACGAAGATCAGAGGGAGGATCAAATCGCCGTTGTCACGGAACTGAAAATAAGCGAAAGCGACGTACATCCCCATCGCCCCGAATGCGAAGTTGATCACTCCTGTTGCACGGTTCGTGAGAACCAACCCGAGTGCAAGCGCGGCAACTACTGCACCTCCACCAAGTCCGGCCAGGATGAATCCCGAATACTCGCCAATCACGTTGGTGGCTCAGCCCATCCCATAGATCTTGCCGACATCAACCCAATCGCCGATCTGGTTCAGTTGCCGGTCAGTCATCAGACCCAGCATCTGTTGCGGCGCACACACCGCCGGCAGGCCCTTGAACTGTTTCCCGTTGCAGGTGTAGGGGTGCCCCATGAAGCTTGAAGCATCGACTTTGCCACGCAATGCACTTGTCACCGTGTCCGCTGTGATCCCATCTGCGCCAAGTTCACTCAAGACCACATACAGATTCATAAAGGCCCGAAATGAAACCGTTGCTGCACCGATTGCATCCAGACCATTGCCGTATTGGGCAATGACAGCGTTATACAAGTTGGTGTCTGGGTCGGGATTCGTACGACTAATCGGACCTTCGACATTGAAGATTGCACCTTCGGAATCTTCGGTCGGCACCCCATCAACAATCTTTGGCGCAGCGCAGGCACCGGTATAAAAGGCCTGGGCCTTCAAACCCACAGTGGCAAGCCCCTCAAACGCAGCCGTGCACCCTGTGTCAGCAGTGAGCAACATGATGGCATCTGGGTTTCCCGCTGCCGCAGCTTGGATTGCAGAGCCCAAGTCGGTCTCTAGAATTGGGTAGGGCACCATCTGCACGTTTTCAACCCCCAACTTCTCGAGGGTCTGTTTGCCGTAGTTGGCACCATCGGCCACCGAGCCGAAGTCTCCGTACAGGATTGCCACCGATTTTGCTTTCAATTCAGTAGCGGCATAGTCGGCAAAGGCAACCATTGCTCCCCAGGAGCCTCCGCTGAACTGAAACGAGTTCGAAGCAGTCATCGACTGAGTGCTCACTGGAATTCCGCCGATAAAGGGGATTTCATTCTCCGCTAGCAGGTCGATTCCGTTGCCGAATACGTCGATGCCGCCCAGAACTGCCGGCACACCTTCAGTTACAAATTGCTGTGCGCAGCTAGTCGACCCCTCTGCCGAGAACTTGGTGTTACACACTTCGAGTTCAACTGGTCGGCCATCCACCCCACCAAGTTGATTGTTCACAAAGTCAATGGCCGCCTGAACGCCCTGGCTTAACTCTGGAAATGAGCCAACTGGCGTGTTCTCTTGGTTGATCATGCCCAAGACCAAGGGCTTGCCGGTGGCTTTGGTGACCTGAGTGGGCACCTGCGCAGAAATAGAAGACGCTTCAGCGCAGCCGATGAGGTCTGGAATGCTGCACAAGTCGGTCAGCACTGCTGTGGTTTCTGACTTCTCGCCATTGTTGCTGACGCTGCCGCGGTCCTCGCTACATCCAGCAAGGGCTGCCATAGCTACCAAGGATGTGCAGACAAGAGCTACGGATACCACACGGAAAAAACTGCTCGAACTTGGCATTATTCCCCCTTATTTAGCCCCAAATAAACACCGTTTACCTAGAAGGGAAAGTTAGCCCGAATGTGTTAGTCGTACAACCCTCTTCAGAGAGTTCTTTGACCCTTAGGCCGGTTCTTGAACTGAATCCTTCTCGCCATCAGGGCGCTGCTCATCATCAGGAGTCTTGGCTTCTTCCTCGCCCTCAACCTCAGAGGCATCACCAGCTAACTCGACAGATTCAGTCTTCGAAGATGCACTGTTGGCCAGCAACTGCGCCAAGGCAAGTGGGATCAGCGTGAGTACTGCGATGAGCAGCACCACCTTGCCGGTCGGGCGACTCCAAGTCACCAGAACACCGATTGCGATCACCAAGATGACTGCCCGAACTGCCGAAAGATGGGCTGCGACCCAGGTGGGAACCGGGCCAAGATCAACGTTGTTACCAATACCTTCGCCGCCGCGTCCAAGCACTCGGTCCCACAGGCTCCGAATCCACACAGCGACACCGGAGGGTCCAGCGATCCAAGCGGCAAGCACCATGACTGCACCAAGCGCAAACAGGGCTCTGAAAGTCTGCAAGACAAATCGCGTAAGGGTGTCGAACACCGCTGTTGCAGCTGCAGTATTTACGCCCTTCGGCAGGTTCGCAATGTAGCCAGACCGAGCAAACGAGAGTGCCAACAGCGTGATCGTCATGGAGATCACGATCCCGACTCCAACTCGCAGCACGCCTTTCCGACGCGCTGGTGAAACAAATATCGCCCCAATAAAGCATCCAAGCGCAAGAATTACCATGACCCAAGTGAGCGTGTTGAGCCACTTAATCAAGCTCTGCAGCGAGGCCAGTTGCGGTGAGTCAATCAGGGTGAACTTGATATCGATTTTGTCAGCTGGGATTTTCGAGGAGAGATCCAGACCAAACTTTTTGTCGATTCCAGCAAGAATTTCCTCGACGATCGGCTTGAGCGAGAGCACGACCTTGCCGTTTTCGGTATCGATCACTTTGCCTTGCTTGCCGGTGAGCAGGGCCACAAGTACGTCGTGTCCGTCCCTGTTGGCAGTAATCCAAATGGTGTCGAACTGCTTGGAATTGAGCGCCTTCGAGGTGACGGTCCCGATCAGACTGTCTGCCCCAGAGGCAATAGGTGCGGCCAAAATCTTGAGATTCTCGGGGAGCTTTTCCTCAACCACGGCTTTGACGTCGAGCTGATCCTCAATGGCAGTGCTAATCCGAGTAGTCAGAGCATCAATAACGGCTGGGTCATTCGACAGCGGCGCAACCGTTTCCAAGTACCGGTCAGTGTTGAGTACTTGGTTGCGGGTCCAGACCGTTAGCGCAGCTAGGGGCAACAGCAATGCTCCTAAGACCACGAGCGAGATGGACAGAACGGCACGACTGCGAAGCGACTTCTTCTCAGATGAAACGGCACTCGCCTCGTCTATTTGATCGTGCAGACGAGCGTTTTCTGCTCGCAACCGGTCAACCTCTTGTTCTGCAGTCTCAGCACTCGCGGTGCCCTTAGCCTCGACTGGCACTGAAGCTTTGCTGGCTGTGTCCTCTGTATTGGTTGAGTCCTCAGAGCTTGCAGTCTTGTCGTCTTCGGTCACGGATGACTCTCCCTCATCGTTTGCAGTTCAACCTCGTTCAGCCGAGATTCGCCCATGTAGTCAAGCCCAGATTCAACCGCCCGTGCGGCGTTTTAGCGAATCGCCTTTACGCAACCTCGGTCATAGCTGCAGCAAACTGAGCGTTGTACAACCTTGCGTAGGCCCCTTGTGCGGCCAGTAATTGCTCGTGACTCCCCTGTTCAACGATTCGGCCGGCTTCCATAACCAAAATGGTGTTGGCCTCACGAATCGTTGAGAGCCGGTGTGCAATCACAAAGCTCGTTCGATTCGAACGGAGAGCGGCCATTGCACTCTGAATCAAAACCTCTGTCCGAGTGTCAACCGAACTTGTTGCCTCATCGAGAATCAGAATGGCCGGATCGGCAAGGAATGCGCGAGCGATCGTCATCAACTGCTTCTCACCAGCGCTAATGCGGCCGCCCTCGTCATCGACCACAGTGTCGTACCCATCGGGCAGAGACCGCACAAAGCGGTCAACATATGTCGCTCGCGCTGCCTCAACGATCTGCTCCTCAGAAGCCTCGAGATTGCCGTAGGCGATGTTTTCACGAATGGTCCCGCCGAACATCCAGGTGTCTTGCAGCACCATGCCGATGTTGGACCGCAACTCAGAGCGCCGCATCTGAGCGATATCGCGACCATCAAGTCGGATCACGCCTTCGTTCAACTCATAGAACCGCATAATTAGGTTGACCAAAGTGGTCTTGCCTGCACCAGTCGGACCAACAATCGCAATCGTCTGCCCAGGCTCAGCCACAAGAGAGAGATTCTGAATCAGAGGGCTCTCGGCGCGATACGAGAAGCTGACATTGTCGAATTCCACTCGCCCCGCAAGGGCAGATACCCCTGGCTGCTCCGCCCGTGACTGCTCTGGCGCTTGCTGATCCGCCTCTGGCAGTTCGAGCCCAGTCTGAACAGCCTCGGGCTCTTGTTCGGGTGCATCAAGCAACTGGAATACTCGCTCGGCAGAAGCAACTCCAGATTGAAATACATTGGCCATTGAGGCCAACTGCGTGAGCGGTTGAGTGAACTGCCTCGAATACTGAATAAACGCCTGGATCCCGCCGATTGTCATTGCGCCAGAGGTGACTTGTAGGCCGCCAACTACTGCGATCACAACGTAATTGAGGTTGCCAAAAAACATCATCGCTGGCTGGATAGTTCCCGAGATGAATTGAGCACCGAAGCTTGCCTTGAACAGTTGCTCGTTCTTCTCACTGAAGGACTCTTCAACGTCTTGAGTGCGGCCAAAGACTTTGACCAGCGCGTGCCCCGTGAAGGCTTCTTCTACTTGAGCGTTCAGCGAGCCTGTATGAGTCCATTGCGCAACGAATCGGGACTTAGATTTTCCGGCAATGAGTTTGACCGTATAGAGCGAAACAGGAACGGTAATCAGTGCCACCATCGCTAGGAGTGGTGAAATCGTGAACATCATGATCATCACGCCAAAAATGGTGAGCACCGAGGTCAGCATCTGACTCAGCGTCTGCTGCAGGCTCTGTGCCACATTGTCGATGTCGTTCGTGACGCGGCTGAGCAAATCACCTCGCGGCTGACTATCTACATAACCCAAAGGCAGGCGGTGGAGCTTGTCTTCGACTTCACTGCGCATTCGTTGCATCGTGCGCTGGACTACTCCGGCCAAGACGTAGGCCTGTCCATAGGCCATCAGACCCGAGGCGATGTAGAGCATCAGAACAAAGGCGAGCAGACGGTGCAGTTTGAGGTAGTCAATCCCCTCAGGTCCCATCATCCCGTCGACGATGATGTTGGTTGCGCCGCCAAGCAGCTTTGGCCCAATCACAGAGAGCGTCACGCTGCCAACTGCGAGCAGCAGCACCAGCATCATTCCGCTTCTCTGAGGCTTCAGCTGTGAAAGCAGCCGACTTGTGGAGTTTTTGAAATTCTTTGGCTTCTCTGCAGGCATGCCTGCACTCGCCCAGCGGTTACTAACTGATCGGTTATCAGTGACTGGTGGGCGGATGGATTCGAGTGCATCCTCTGTGGGCACCTCTTGCTCAACTCGCTTGATGACCCTGTCAGCAAGTTCAGCGCCAGCAAGTTCAGCGCCATCAAGCTCGGAGCCGTCAAGTTCAGAGCCACCAACCTCGGAGCCGTCCTCGGTCATGCTGCATCCTCATCGGTCATCTGCGAGGCAAGTATCTGAACATAGGTAGGGCAGTCCGACAGGAGCTGCTCGTGCGTGCCGAGACCCACCTGACGGCCGTCCTCTAGGACCAGAATTTGATCGGCCGTCGCAATCGAAGACACCCTCTGCGCAACAACGATCATGACGGCATCGCGGGTGACGGGGACGAGTGCAGTTCGGAGCTTGGCGTCGGTTGCTAGGTCTAATGCCGAGAAGGAATCATCGAAGAGGAACACACGCGGCTTTCGGATTAACGCTCGAGCGATCGCTAACCGCTGACGCTGCCCGCCCGAGACATTCGTACCACCTTGGCTAATCGCTGAATCCAAGCCATCAGGCATCTGCTCAACAAAGGACCGGGCCTGAGCTGTCTCGAGTGCCAGCCACAAATCTGCATCGGTTGCCTCAGGGTCGGCATGTCGCAGGTTGCTCGCAACCGTTCCAGAAAAGAGATAGGGCCTCTGCGGCACAAGTCCGACCTGAGACCAAAGCAACTCCAGGTCTAGATCCGCTACATCAACTCCACCCACACGGACGGAGCCCTCGGTGGCATCAAATAGCCTTGGGATCAGATTCATGAGCGTGGTTTTGCCCGAACCAGTGCTGCCAATAATGGCCATGGTGCTCCCCGCCGCAGCGGAGAAAGAAATGTCGGACAGAACCGGCAATTCCGCCCCGGGGTAAGAGAATCCCACGTTGCTGAACTCCAAGGCGGCCTGAGCCGGCAGGCTCCTGATCGGCGTAACCGGCGCAACGACAGTGGAATCAGTCATGAGCACCTCTTGGATTCGATCGGCGCAGACGGCCGCCCTCGGTGCCATAACTGCAACAAATGTGGCCATCATGACCGACATAAGGATCTGCACGAGGTAACTCAAAAACGCAATCAACTCGCCGATCTGCATCTGATCAGCATCGATGCGATTTGCGCCAAACCAGATCGCAGCCACGCTTGATGTGTTCAGGACAAACAACACTGCAGGAAACATAAATGCCAGCAGTCGACCAGCGCGAAGCGATGTGACCGTGAGGTCTTGGTTTGCCTGACCGAAACGCTCGGCCTCATATGGTTCACGCACAAAGGCACGAACCACGCGCATGCCGGTGATCTGCTCACGGAGCACTTGGTTCACCCGGTCAATGCGCACCTGCATCACTGCGAACTGCGGCACGAGTCGCACCACCACTAAGCCCACGCTGATGACCAATGCTGGAATACTCACCAGCAGCAGCAGTGACAGCGGACCATCTTCTCGCACCGCCATAATCGTTCCGCCAACGATGGTGATCGGTGCCGTCACGAGCAGGGTGCATGACATCAGCACCAACATCTGCACCTGCTGCACATCGTTGGTAATACGAGTAATCAACGAGGGCGCGCCAAATCCTGCGACCTCTTGAGTAGAGAATCCCATGACCTGATGAAACAGCCCTTTCCGAACGTCACGCCCAAACCCCATCGCTGCCGAGGACGCGTAGTAAATCGCTCCAATTGCAAAGGCCACCTGAACGCAGGTCAGCAACAACATGAGTCCGCCAACCTTCAGGATGTACTCAGTGTCTCCGGTCAGAATGCCGTTATCGATAATTTTTGCATTCAAGGCCGGCAGGAACAGAGCCGCTGCAGTTTGCACGGACTGCAGGATCACCACTGCCAACAACGGGCGTTTGTATCGAACAAGAAATGTTCGGAGCAGAGAAATCAGCATGCAGCGGGAGCATCTTCTTGCTGGTACTGCTCAAGCAACTCAGTCTCCTGATTATTTTTGGGGAACTTGAAGTAGACCAAGATAAACCCCAAAACGATGGCAACGCTGCCAGCCAAATAGGCCCAGTGCTGGCCTTGAATGAACGAGGTTTTTGCAGCCGCAGTGATCTCTGAAGCGTACTGCGGGTATTGCTCTGCCACCGACTCTGCACTCGCAAAGGACTTTTCTAATTCGGACTGAACTTGGTCGCTGATCTGCTGCTGACTCGATGCTTCGGCGGCTGTGATGTCGGCGGCAAACGCAGATGCATATCCGATCGTGAGCAATGCCCCGAGGATTGACTGCATGATTGCTCCACCTAAGTCCCGCTGCAGATCCGCGGTACCCGATGCCATGCCCGCGCGATCTACGGGCACTGAACCCGTTAGCGAATGAGATGCAGGAGTTCCGGCGAGTCCCACCCCAATGCCCACAAGGGTGTATGCCAATCCGACTTCCCAGAAAGCGCTGCCCTCATTCCAGAGCAACAGCATGGTTAAGAAGCTCAGCAAGCAGAAGACATAGCCCAGCAGAAGGGTAAAGCGTGACCCGTGACGATCGATGAGCTTTGCCGAGCGTGGTGCAACAATGACCATCGCAATTGCGGCTGGCAAGATGGATGCACCAGCGGCGAGAGTTGAGTATCCAAGCACGTTCTGCAAGAACTGCTGTCCGATAAACATTGCCCCCATCAGGGAACCGAACACCACAATTCCGGCCACGGCTGCAACCCAAAAGATTTGGCGGCTCGCTATATGAAGATCGAACAGCGGCACCTTGGCACGGCGCTGACGGATCACGAATCCGACTGCAGCGGCGACCGCCAAGATTGCGAGTCCCGCAGCTAGAGCAGCAGCGTTCGGTACCGCAGCAAAGTTGATTGCCAGGACTAAGGCACCAACCATGACAATGGAGAGCATTCCTCCCAAGTTGTCCACCGGATCAGAGTCTTCATTCACGTGGGCCGGAACAAACTTGAAGGCCAGCCCCAGCGCGACAACTGCAAGGGGCAGAGTCACCAAGAAGACTGAACCCCAGTAGAAGTACTGCAGCAAGAATCCGGCGATCAGCGGCCCAAGTGCGGAGAGCGCTCCACCCACCCCAGACCACAAAGCAATCGACTTGGTCCGCGCTGGACCGGACCACAGCGCAGTGATCAGTGCGAGCGTGGTCGGAAAGGCCATACCCGCCGAAAGTCCACCTACTAACCGGGCGAGGAACAACACTTGAATTGTTGGCGCAAGGGCTGCGAGCAAACAAGCCGGAATCGACAGACCGATCCCCAACATGAGCATCAGTTTTCGGCCGTAACGATCCCCCAGAGCACCGAGGTAGATCACCGAGGCCGCAAGGCCGAGCGAATACCCGATTGCCACCAGATTGAGCTGCGTCTGAGAGGCATTAAAGGCCTTGCCGATATCAGGCAGAGCCACATTCGCCACAGCAAGGTTCAAGTTGGCTACAGCTGCCACCAAAATCAGCGAAATAAGGACCCATGTGGCTGCTTTCGGGGCAGTCGAAGACTCCGCTGCGGTGCCGCCTGAGGGTGTTGTCATCGCGCTATCCATCTTCGTGCTCAGTTCTCTGCGGAGCCAGGGGGCGATCCGATAGAAGGAGTCTAACGAAGTCATCTGGTGGCATGGGCCTAGCAAGGAGGTATCCCTGCACGTAATCAACCTTGAGATCCATCACCACATCGAGTTCGGCCTGCGTCTCAACACCTTCTGCCACGCTTCGGCACCCAAGTGCCTTGGTCATCTCGAGTGCCGTTCGTAGGATGATGTAGTCCGCCGAATCACGTTGTTCAGTCAGGAATGACCGGTCAATCTTGAGTGTATTGAGTGGTAGGTCTCGCACTTCGTTAAATGAGGCGTACCCCGAGCCAAAATCATCAACAGCCAACCAGAGGCCCTTTTCACGAAATTGCCTCAAGGCCTCGGCCGCGCGCTCGCGAATCACAGGTAGGACAAGTTCGGGCACCTCAACTAAAAAGGCCATAGGGTCAACCTGATGCCGCTCAAGTAGAGAAAAGATCCATTCGGCAAGATCCGGACGAGCAAGCGATGTATCCGACAAGTTCACACCGATGACTGGCAGACCACGTGGGCATCTGCCGACTAGCGAGCCGAGCAGTTCTATGACGGGTTCAACCACAGCAGCATCGACAGCGTTCGACAGCCCAGCGCTGACCGCCACCTCGATCCACGTGGCGGCAGGGACCAATCTGCCATCGTCATCCCTCAGTCGAGCCAAGGCCTCAGCGCCGCTGATCTGGCCCGTGTAGGGGTCAACCACCGGTTGCAGTGCGTACTCGATTCGGCCAGCACTTAGCGCAGCGCGCAACACGCCCTCTAGTCGCTTCTGTTCACTGCGAACAGCCCGCAGACTCGCATCGCAGTGGAGAATCTGATCGCGACCTGTGCCCTTTGCCAACCGCAGCACTGCGTTGGCCTCGTCAAGGAGCACTCCTACAGTCTGACCCGCCTGTGGATCGAACACTGCAACACCCACGCTGGCAGTCACTAGAACATGCAAGGTTGCGAGCGCCGTGCGCTGAACCGAAGCCTTGAATCCAGCGGCCAACCGATCGAACTCAGCTCGGTTATTGCACTGAACTGCCAGTGCAAACTCATCCCCACCGATTCTTCCTAGGTGAATGCTGGTGGTTCCACCTGTGCTCAGGGATGCTTCAGTGTTGGTGCCGAGTTGAGCAGGGCCGGTGCCGAGTTGAGCAGTGTTGGTGCCGAGTTGAGCAAGGTCGGCGCTGAGCTGGGCAAGGAAGCGGTCCGCTTCACCATGACCGTGGCGCTCATTGATCGACTTGAACCGATCGATATCGCAAAAAAGCACCCCGAACAATGTGTTCCCGCTCGACTGCGCACCCGACTTCTCTCCCGACAGTTCTCCCGACAGTGCTTCCGACTGCCGGCCCAACTGCTGAATTGTGGCTTCTAGCAGGGACTCTGCTGCTTGAATGAAGGTGGATCGTTTGAGCAAGCCGGTCAGGTCATCGCGGGTGGAACGCCGGTATAGCTCCTCTTGCATCTGATGCAGTTCAGTTACGTCCCGGAGCAACATGATGATCCCGGGCGTCCCATCTTCTCGATACTTGACGCGGCGGCCATCAAAGGAGATCACTCGAGACACGCCATCTCTGCCAACGATTGTGGCCACCTGAGAGGAGACTCCAGCATCCTCGAGATAGCGAAGGGCAGGGTGCAAGTTCGCATCCACGGAGTCCTCGGGGTGGCCCTGCACTTGAACTCTGAGGTCTTGAATTCGGCCAGAGAGTTCCTCCCCTTCGTAGCCATGTTGCACCGATGCCGCTGCATTGGATTCATGAATCTCGCCGTCGGGATCGCAGCGCAGGATTCCGATACCGATGTCATCGGCAACTTGGCGGACACCAAGTCCAAGTTGCCGGCGCGCCACCAGCAAAAAGTGCGTGCCGTCTGGGCGGTTCAGCCTTCGACCAACCACTTCGACGACCACGGAGTAGCCGTCTGAATGCAGAAGCCGAAGCTCGGGGCGATATGTTTCTTGGCCATCCTCGAAGCGCTCCATGTTTGCCATGACGCGCTCCTGATCCTCGTTGTGAATCAGTTCAATCGCTGACCGGCCTAGCAGCTCCTGTGAGGCGAGGCCGAGGAATGCCTCAGCATCTCCCCCAATAGCCTCAATGAGAAGATCCGGATCTAAACAAACCACTAGGTCGGGAGCGTTCACTAGGACCTCCGAAGCCACAAGGTCGCAGCCTTGACGCACCGCCCATGTTCCCTGGCGCTGAGGAGGCTTCACCAGGTACGTGCCCGTGCAATAGAGCACCAGTGCCCTCGCCAAGAACTTTCCATCTGAAGAAACTACCCTGTCTCCGAGGCGCGCAACGGTGTCATAACGGCATAGCTTGTACTTAACTCAGGTCTACCAAGCAGAGGATGCATAGCAATGTCCAACCTATGGGGTCAGTTCAGCCAATTGTCGCCGATCGAACAGCAGCGGTTACCAGTCATCGTGCGCGGCGAGGGTTGCTACGTCTTTGACCAGTCCGGCAAGCGCTATCTAGACGGTCTATCTGGATTGTTTACCGTTCAGGTGGGACACGGGCGCAAGGAACTAGCAGAGGCTGCCGCCAAGCAGGCAGAGAAACTTGCTTACTTTCCGATTTGGTCTTACGGAACAGAACCAGCCCTTGAACTGGCCGCAGAATTAGCATCCTTATCCTCAGGCGACCTGAACCGAGTCTTCTTTACCACTGGCGGCAGTGAGGCTGTGGAGTCAGCTTGGAAGCTTGCGCGGCAGTACTTCGCCCAAATTGGTCAGCCATCCCGAACCAAAATCATCTCTCGCTATCTCTCGTACCACGGGACCACCATGGGTGCCCTGTCGATTACCGGTCTCCCCGCAATCAAGAACGTGTTTGAGCCCCTCGTTCCAGGCGCTGTCAAAGTCCGCAACACAAACAGCTTCCGCGACCCGGATGCAGCCGACATGGAGGCGTTCGCACTGCGTTGCGCTGATGACATCGCGACGAGAATTGAGATGGAAGGACCATCCACTGTCGCCGCAGTGATCTTGGAGCCCGTGCAAAACACAGGAGGAGCACTCGTTCCACCCCCTGGGTACTTCGCACGAGTCCGGGAAATCTGCGACCACTACGGAGTTTTGTTGATCTCGGACGAAGTGATCTGCGCATTTGGTCGGCTGGGACACTGGTTTGGCTCGCAGCGCTATGAGTATCAGCCCGACATCATCACCTTTGCCAAGGGCGTGACCTCGGGCTACTCCCCGCTCGGAGGGATGATGATTAGTGAGGCCCTCGCAGAGCCATTCCTAAGCGAGGACGACATGTTCCTGCACGGTGTGACCTTTGGAGGCCACCCTGTATCTTCTGCCGTGGCACTTGCCAATATTGAACTCATGAAGCGCGAAAATCTGCTGCAGAATGTGCTGGATAACGAGGCGGGCCTAACTGCGCACTTGCGTCGCCTCGAGGATCTTCCAATCGTGGGTGATGTTCGCGGTGAGGGCTACCTACAAGTCGTTGAACTGGTGCGAGACCCAGTTACCCTCGAGACGTTCTCCCCAGAGGAATGCAAGTGGCTCCTCAAGGGTCTGATCTCGAATCGCCTGTTTGAAGAAGGCCTGATGTGTAGAACCGATGACCGTGCCGAACCTCTCATCGTCTTGTCACCGCCACTGATTGCCGGCGAACGCGAATTCGCTCTCATCGAGTCGGTGCTCCGCACAGTACTCACCGAAGCTTGGGATGCCCTGCAGTCAAGGCCTGCCTAGGGCTCCTCTAGCCCGACTCAGATAACAGAGGGCTACATACCTTCCGGCTCTGGCGCTGCGTCGAGCTGCTGCTCGTGCGGCGGGTCGTACTGGTGGATCAACCGTTTGAGTTGAGCCTCGATGCCGTCAAGACGGCCATGCAGGCCCTCAAGATCACTCGTAGGCAGAATGGTTCCCACCGCTACTGCTTCGGGCTCAAGGGTCTCAGAACGTGACCCCCTCGTTCGATCGTCCACTTGCTGGCTGAAACTCCACGAAACCTGTGCAGTAATAACAGCGAGAGTCAGAATGCCGATACACATGACACATGCTGCGGCTATCTGACCTGGGGCAGTTACGGGATACAGGTCTCCGTAGCCGACGGTGGTGACCGTGACAATTGCCCACCAAGCAGCGTCACCAAGACTGGTGATATTCGCTCCAGCGGAATCCCGCTCATAGAAGTAGACGAGGAGCGCACCATTGACGAGGAGCACAAAGTCGGCGGCAAGAAACTTTGCTAAATGCCCACGCCGAAAGAGCGAGGTGACAAGTCGAATGCTGAACAGGACTCGTATCGGGGGAAAGCCGATTGCAAGCAATCCAATGGGGTGCGCCCAGACATACGTCCAAGGCTGCGGGGCCAAACGAGCCCGACGGAACATGTCCACTGCGAACACGAATGAGACTGCCAACTTGGTCAGAAGCGAAGCCATCAACGCCGTCGTGTCCGTCCCGAAACTGCTAAACGGAATCAAGACAATCCACAAGGTAAGCAACGCAACAAAATCAAGTTTTGATTCAGTGCGAAGTATGTAGGCCTCGAGTTCGGGCGTGGTGTTTTGCGCTATCGGGAGGTGCGGTTTACTCACCCGTCTATGTTCCTTCGCCAGCGGACTGCTGAGGTGGACCCTGTGACTGCCGGTTAACTCCGTGAATCACCAACTCCGCTACTCAGCAACTCAGAGATAGCTGTGTCGCTGTAGCCACCGAAGAGCGACCCAACCCCAAATCGGCGGCAAGTAGAACGTGACGAGCCGAAACAGCAGGGCTGTGGCCGAGGCGGTGGTGGTATCGATGCCAGCAGCAATCAAGCCAGTCATCAGGGCCGCTTCCATAACGCCGATTCCTCCAGGAACGGGCATCAGGCCGCCAAAGAGCGCTGCCGAAACGTAGATCACCAGCAAGGTGGCCAAGTTGAGACTTCCGCCAAAGGCCCGGAGACAAATTCCGAGTGTGAGCGCAAACAGAATTTGGTTTCCAAGGTTGCCACCAAAAATCTGTAGCAAGTTCGATAGGGAACGCAGCGAGCGAAACGTCTGCTTGGCCTCGCTCAGCATTGGCCGTACTCGGTTCAAAAATCGGTTTCGGGTTGACGGAAGCGCCGCAGCGACCAAGGCCAGAAGGAGGATGACTGCTCCTGCCACAATGAGGAGCAGTGTTAGGTCATCAGAGCCACCTGCAGTTGGGTCCTTCCATGTCAGGTCTACTCGCCCGAGCCCAAAAACCAAGGTGAGCAGGAGCAACGAGATTTGCACCAGAAATCCACTGAAACCATCGATGGCAGCGATGGACACTGCAGAGGCCGCCGGGATGCCCTGTCGTTGAAAGAAACGGATGTCGAGCGCAAGACGGCCCGCAGTTGACGGCACCGCAAGTGCCATAAATCCAATCGATAGCTGCAAGAGCGCAACCGGACCGTAGGCAATAGGTCGCGGGCATGCACCTCGCGTGGCCACGGCCTGAGTAAAGAATGGGGTCTGACCAACAACGAGTGCTGCTAGGGCGACCGTTACGGAAGCAGACCCCAGCGCCGCTACCAGGTCGGGAATACTGACCGCACCCAACGTCACGATGAGCGCTCCTGCCACAAGCAGCAACAGGACCAGCATGACAAGTGATTGCAAAGAAACTCTTCTGAGTTGAGCAATCTCGGGAACTTCAACCCCTTCAACTGCAGCTAGGGCCGAGCGCACGGCCTCGATTCCAAGGCCCGAGGATTTAAGGTCCTCTCGCAATGGCTTGCCTAAAGCTGATGGCTGCAGATAGGCCAGCAGATCTTGCACATCTTGGGAATCGAGTTGCTCTGCCGCAATGACCGTTGCCCGTTCAATGCCGACAAGAATCGCTGTGACCACCATGGTCTGGGCTAGGTCTGTCAGTTGCTGATCACGCGAGGCAGTGCTCGTGACGGTGGACAAGTCAGTCAGCAGGAATTCTTGGTCAACCACGGCAAAGCTGTCGAGATCGAGAGCACCGTGTACTAGATCGATCTGATGCAGTGAGCCAACAATCTGCCAGATCTTTTCAACCGCAACGTTTGGCCCCGGCTCGAGCGGTATGCCCCGCTGCGCGACCGCGAGAAGCGCGTCACCGGAGTCCGTCATGCCTGCCACAAGCACCTGCGGCACAGCAATGCCACGACTGGCCGCAAGCATGGTGACAAATCCCTCATGCTCAACTTGCTGCTCGCGAGTCATAGCCGGACGGGTAGCACCGCGATACCAGATTGCCCGCCACAGGCGGCTGAGCAGTTGTGTGTCGCGTGCATCTCGTCCATAAACCTTGATATGAACTGCTCCCCTAGTTGGGCTCATTGCGTCTGCCACAAAGACGCCACTGCTCTGCCTCGGTGCCTCAACTAGGTGATCCACTGGCAAGCCAAGCTGCGCCAGCGCAACTCCCACTCCAGTCAGGTTTGGACCACCCATGGAAGAACCAAGTCCAAGGTGCACTGCTGCCGCAGCAGCAACTCCAAGGAGCAGGCTGAGCAATGCACCAAATGGTGTTGAGGACTCGAGCAAGACCACACAGAGCATCGCTACAAGCACTACCCATCGCCCGAAATGTCGAAATGGCAAGGACAGGTGCGGTGAGGCTGCAGAGGAAACGGCAACGGCGCAAGCCAGAGAGATCAAAGGAACTGAGCCCGCCGATCCGCCCGAAGCAGCCTGCGAGAATGACGGCCACACACCGTTAATTTGACGGGAAAAAGCCAAGGCCAGCCCAACTGCAACAACAAGCGATGTAGCAATATCGACCAACACCTCGCCCCGCAAACGCACCATCGATGACACCAGGATTACCACTACCCACAGCAGCAGGCAGGCAACACTGAGGCGCCACAGGACGTCTAAGAAGCTCGGTATCGTTCCAATCAGGTTGACCAGAGCTTGTTCAAAACCCGAGGTAGGTACCGAGAGCCCTGCGAACAACCCGGCCAGCAACAAGGTGACTAGCAAGGTCAGCAGGTCCGAGACTGAGCGCAACCTTTTGCCATTGCTGAGCGCAGCAAAAAAGGGGAGCCCGTCAGCCAGTGGCCTCCAGATAGGTTGTGAAACCTGCTCAGACATTGTGTCTATTCAACAGCAGTGCCCGCTCATCCTCGGGTAATGCTCACCTTCTGCGTGCCCGCTGGCCAATCAAAGCGAACTCGACGCTTTGGCTGTGCACTCGGCGAGCTCAGATTAGAGGTACGAGTATTGACAGTTCGGTACTCGACGCTTGCATGCGATGGGGTGCACTCGACTAGCCCAAAGCCACGTCGGCGGAAATCGGCGTAACGGAACTCGGGCCGCAGCGTGGCTACCCCTAACTCAAGCAGTGGAGCAAAGTCACCTGCGTAATCAATGCCCGTTGAACTAATCGAACCGCAGACAAACTCCTGAGCCACTACCGGGCTAAAGGGCTCATCGAAATCCCTGCGAACCTGGGCCTGCCAGAAGGAATGAATATCTCCGGTAAGGAAACCTAGGTTGGTTATTCCGTCAGCCGACACGCGCTGTGTGAGCTGATCTCGTTCCCAGGAGTACCCGCTCCAGTCGTCGAAATTGCCGTAAATACCTGCGTGCTTGGGAAGATCTGGGCGTAATGCCCGAAGTGCTGGTTCGTCGAGATCCACAAGGCGCGTGGGCGTGATCATCACCTGATTTGCTACCAGTTTCCAGGTAACGCCATTCCCCTGAGCTTGCCCAAACCCATCAAGAAGCCAGTCTCTTTGGGCTTCACCCAGAATCGACCGCCCAGCATCGTGAACCTGTCGAAGCGGCAGATCTGCAGAGCTTCCCACAGAGAGCCTCTCACCATTGGGGCCAGTAATGTGAGGATCGCGATACTGACGAGTGTCAAGCAAAGATAGGTCCAACAGGTTGCCCCAGCGAGCACGCCGGTAGATTTGGTCTGCGTCGATTCGCCACACCGGCTGATACTCGAACCAAGCTTGGTATGCAGCGGCTGCGCGCTCCGGGAAGCGTAACAAGCTTACGCGGTCGTAGTCATTGATGAACTCGTGATCATCCCATACTGGAGCAAAGGGATGAGCCGCATGAGCTGCGCGCAATTCGGGGTCAGACCTATACATCTTGTATTTGGCTCGATATGAGGGTAGGTCCGTGGCCTCGACACTTGCATCAAATCGCACATCAAGCGGACTCGGGCGTCCTTCGTACTCATAGATGTAATCACCTAGGAAGACCACTGCATCAAGTTCTTCAGATTCGATTGCGCGCCATGCAGGGTAGAAGCCAGCGGAAAAATTCTGACAACTCGCCACAGCAAGTCTTACCGACGCGGGAGTTGAGCCCGGAGCAGGAAGAGTCTTGGTTCGGCCGATCGGACTACTCAGTCCATCAACCGTGAAGCGGTACCACAAGGTCTGACCCGCAGGAAGATTGTCTGCGAGGACTTTGATACAGCCATCGTTTTGTGCGGAGCCGATTCCCGTGCCTGACTGAACAATCTGCGCGAACCCAGGGTCTGATGCCACCTGCCAAGCAACCTCTACGGGGCCGGCAAGTGCCGCTGGTGCAAAGCGAGTCCACAACACAACAGCAGTGTCGCTGTGAACTCCCGAGGCAATACCGCAGCTAAATGGACCCAAATCCATTGGTTCAGGTGGTGGGAGCATCGCCGTACCCGGCGCACACCCGATCAGGCTCGCTGCTGCCGCCCCGGTCAGGCCGACTAGGCCACCTCGCAAAAGTCCCCGCCGATCCATTTCAGCCTTTCCGCATACCCAGCCCGATGGTTATCTCAGCTAGTCACAGCATGCTGATCTAGCGCTCTCTGAGAGTAAACCACTAGGCGAGAAAAGGAAACGCCCCTCTCCCTGCTTTATTGGCCCGGCTTTATTGGGGCGGCCTTATTGGGGCTGCTTTATTGGGGCTGCACCGTTGGGGCGTGAGCTAGCCGAAGCGCTTCGGTGGCGGGCATAGCGCGTGCGAACAAGTACCCCTGAGCAAGGTCATAACCAAGAGCTAGCAGGGCATCCGCTTGGACTTGAGTCTCGACTCCCTCTGCAACCGAGGTAATTCCTAGGGTTTGGGCAACTTGAAGCGCAGCTGCGGCAACGCTTCGACTCGAGGTCGTTGCGGTGAGTCCATCAACAAAGATTCGGTCCACCTTCAAAACGTCAACTGGAAACCTGAGAAGGTGCGCCAGCGAGGAGTAACCCGTTCCAAAGTCATCGACGGCTAACGAGACTCCAAGGTCATGTACCTCGGTCAATCTGCGTACTGCCACATCAGGGTCGACGGTGAGCGCACCCTCGGTCAGTTCGATCGTGAGCCAAGAGGGATCAATCCCCGTCTCCGCTAGCACCGACGCGATTCGAGTGCTCAGGTCCTGAGCCGCTAGTTCCTGCGTCGAGAGATTGACTGACACCCACGCAGGTTCGCGGTCAAGCCGGTGTTCATTAAACTCGGCAATAAACCGGCAGGATTTTCGCAGCATCTCATGATCAATTTGTGAAATTAATCCTGTCTGCTCAGCCACCTCGATGAACTCCGCAGCGGACCGATTCCGACCGGAGCGATCGCGCCAGCGAGCTAGTGCCTCAAACCCGGCCACCTCGTGGCCATCGAGGTGCACCACGGGTTGAAAGGCAGCTTCAATCTCATTTCGATCGATAGCAACCCGAATCTCGTTTTCGAGTTCATGTCGGTTGCGAATAGCTTCTTGAAGGTCCTGATCGAAGCTTCGAACCCGGCCGCGACCCTGACGTTTTGCCTCGTACATCGCAACGTCTGCATCGCGAATGAGTTCATCGGAATCTCGGGCTGACCCGGCATGACTAGCGGCGATGCCGACGCTCCCACCGATGAACCAGCGCAGATCCCCAATGACAAAAACGGCCGAGAGCACATCAAGAATTCTCTGAGCCGCCTGCTCTGCGAGTACTTCCGGATTCAAGTCCGACTCGGCCTGACCCATGCCGCAGAGGGCGACAAACTCATCTCCCGAAAGGCGAAACACTTCTCCAGTTGGCTGCACTGCTGTACAGATTCTTGCTGCGGCAATCTTCAAGATGGTGTCGCCAGCGGCATGGCCCGCAGTGTCATTCACCACCTTAAAGTGATCAAGATCAATGAACAGCAGCGCCAAGGAATCAGCGGGTGGGATGCTCGCCAGCCGATCGAGTAGTGCGTTGCGATTAGGAAGGCCCGTCAGTGGATCTTCTAGGGCTAAACGAGTGAGTTCTCCTTGGGCTTTCTCGGCGGCACGTCGAGCTAGCTGCTCGGCCGACATAATTCTTGCCACTCTCACCATGAGTACAACCGCAACAGCCACGGCAGAGGCGGCAAATACTCTGGGGTCAACTCCGCCTAGGAACGTGATTGAAACAACGGCTGTGATTGAGGGGACAACCACTGCTGCGCCGAGGAGCAAAAACCTGCTGGTACCGGTTTCAGCTGTGGGTTGCTCATCTGCAATCAGCGGGGCTGAACCGTTGAGCGCCGTTGCTCCGAGTAGCACATACGCCAAGGCAAAACCAAAGTCAGTCAAAGCAACGAGGGTGCTTACCTCTTCGCCGTGCTGCGCAACTGCGTACACCATGTCAGTTACCAAAAAAACGAACAGGTATCCAACGAGCCCCCAGAGCGCCGGGCTGCGCTTGGTCGTTCCGAACATCAATCCTGCGAGGGTCCCTAGAAGCAACAAGTCCATGAGTGGATAGGCCACCAGCAGTACTTGCTGGCTCAGGCTTCCTGCATCTGCAAGGCCACCTGGCGCCACAACCACGGCCTGCCAAGCAAACAATGCCAGCCCAGCAACAACAGCTACACCATCTAGAGCATGCTCAGAGCCGTTGTGCGGGTCTCTCGCTCGGATCAGCACCGCCAGAGCGACAAGAAGCACTGGGTAGCTCATCAGGTAGACCAGATCGATAACCGAACCCGACGGGGTCAGCCCAGAGACTTCGGCAGTAATCCAGGCAATATCTGCGATCAGATTGCATGCAGCAGAAAGGGCAATGAGCCTCCAGACCAGCACTGCCTTACCTGTGGACCTGCGGGAGGTCCGAACGCACACCGCAGTGGCAGCGAAGGAGAGCAGCAGGAACGGCAGGTCAGCAGAGTCGAAGACCCAAATTCCGGTCGGACCAAAGAGCACTTGGCTCGATGTGACGACAATCGCAAATCCAGCGATCAGGCCGAAGATGATGTTCGACGACCTTGACGGACTGTGCACACCTTCAGGTTATAACCACTACCTCGCCGGCAGACGAAAGAATGCAGACTCAGAAAAATTTAGTTTGCCAGAACAGGGACCTCGGGCTTGATCGCTGCAGTGGACGCGCCAGTTGCAAAGGAAACTTTCTCCTGCGACAGCAATCGAATCCAGAATTGATACGAGTGACCCACCAGTAGTGCAGTGATGATTGTTCCAATCCCGGCTTTTGACCCCAGGAGCAAGCCACAGAGCAACAAGCTGGCTTCCATAGCTAGACGAACATGGCCGAGCGGCGCGGCGGTCTTTCGAGAGAGTCCGCGCATCAGGCCATCCATCCCGCCCACGCCAAAGTTGGCCTGGGTAATGAATGCCCCTCCCAGCATCATCACCACAGTCCCGAAAGCACATGCGGCGACTTGCAGCGCCAACCCATGCACAGTCGGGATGAGCGGCAGCGCTAGATCAATGATGATCCCACCCAGAATCGGTGCAAGCAGGGTGCCGATTCCAACACCACCTCGAACAATGGCGCTCATCGCTACGAGCACGAGCCCGATGACCATGGCTGCGGTTCCTGCAGAGAGACCTAAATTCCCCTCAAGGGCAACCTGAACCAGAAAAAGTGGTCCCAGTCCGATATCTGCACGAACCGTCAAGCAGTACGCGGTGCAAGAGATGATGAGGCCGAGCAGAAAGACTCCAGCCCGCGAGAAAAATTGGTTCATGACAAATATCCAGTGGGGAGTGGCCAGAGGGTGACTCAGGCCGATGCGGGGGCGGGAAAATGCAGAGAAACGAGGCTGCAAACCCTGACTTTTGGCCGGGTCAGCAGATATTTCGATTTCGGAAATTAGCAGCGGTTCAGAGCTACGTCAGGCGAATACTGCGTGACTTTTGTCATTAAAAAGGGCCCGTTTTGCTTGTGTTCATTTGAATTTCAGTCAATACTCTCTCGGCAGGTCCACTGGGGCTCGCATTGGCGAAATGGGAGCGTTCATGATGCAGACAAGCACTATGCGGGTACGAGGCGTTTTGGGGGCAACTCTTGCTACCGGAACCTTGTTGCTTGGAGCCTGCGTAGCTCCACCGAAGCCACCGACTACGACAACAACTACAACGGTTGCGCCGACTACAACCGTGGCGCCGACCACAACGGTTGCACCAACCACAACAACGACGACCGTGGCGCCAACCACAACCACAACTACGACAACTACGACTACTACGACTACCACCACCACTATTGCGCCCACCACCACAACCACAACGACTGCTCCACCGGCGGCAGTGCGCACAGCGGTAGCAATGACATGTCAGGGCACTGCAATTGGGCAGTCCAGCACGAGTGGGTTGAGTAGCGGGGTAACCACACTGGTTCCAGGGTCAGTAACCCCCGGTGGCGCTTTCGCCATGAAACTCACTGCTGACCCAGTGGTTGTTCCAACCACTGGTGGCGGCTACGCGATTAGCTACCTCAAGTCACTCACCGTCAAGTTTGCGATTCCTGCAGGCGCCACGTTTGTGTCTGCTTCGCAATCAGGCGGGAGCAACTTGGGCAACGGCGCAGTCACCGTTACTGCTTCTGGCAGCATCGTGACCTTGTCGGTACCTGGCAACTTGGCAGGCGGCACAACTGCGATCCTTCCCGAGGTGACCATCAACCTGCAGGCAACTGGAGCTTCTGGAACCGCACTGAATGCTCAGCTCTTCGGATCGAGCTACTCCAGCTTCAGCATTGGCTTTACCGCTCGTGTGACCGGAATCCCGCTCTTCGGCAGCACTGATGCAGTCACCAAGTGCTACGCACCGGTCAACCCGATTCTGGGAACCACAGTCATCTCCTAAGACCACAACAATCGGCCGGTGAGCCGATTGCAGATCAAAACCAAGAACTCCCCTGGCCAGTGGCCGGGGGAGTTCTTATGTCTACGCGCTGTTCGCTCAGTTCTCCGAAGCGTGCTCCGAATAAGTCCAAGCGCTCAGGCAGCTGTTAGGCCTGCGCTGCGGCCCGGTCCTTGGCCACCTCATCTAGCGACTCGTACTCTGCGCCAGTGTCGGCCCAGTCCTCGAACTGAGTCACGCCAAGCGTGTCGAACCGCTTACGGAGCCAACCATCGTTGGCATCAAGCAAGCCCAGCTTCTTGCAGTTCGGAACAATCTTAGAGAACAACAGTTGCTGGAACGGGTCCTGGTTCTTCAGTTCCGGGTCATCTTGTTTAAACAGCGAGATTGCCTCACGAACAGGAATACCAAGGTTCTCCCATACCTCTTGTTGCAAGAAGCGGTCTCTCATTCGGACTGCAGCCTCGAACGCGAACTCTTGACGTTCCAACAATTCAGCAGAGTTCAACTCGGTGTAGTACTCCTGCAGACTCAATACTCCGAAGGCAACGTGACGAGCCTCGTCGCTCATGACATAGCGAAGCAGTTGCTTGAGCAGCGGGTCTGGCGTGACCTGATATGCCATCCCAAAGGCAGCAAGGGCTAAGCCCTCGATCATGATCTGCATACCTAGGTACGTCATGTCCCAGCGGCTATCGCTGATGATGTCATCGAGCAATGCCCGCAAGTGATGGTTGACGGGGTAATGACCTGAGCACTTCGTGTCTAAGTACTTGGCAAAGACTTCAACATGGCGGGCCTCGTCCATGACTTGAGTCGAGGCGTAATACTTGGCATCAATCCAAGGAACAGTCTCGACAATCTTGGCCGTGCAGACCAGCGCGCCCTGCTCGCCATGCATGAACTGACTCAGGCTCCAGTTTTGGGATTCAACGGCAAGTTTGATCCACTCTTCGTCACCCCAGCTAGCAAACGAGGTTCGACTCAGGTCGATTCCCAGTTCTGCAATGAGCGCTGT
Organism: Bifidobacterium breve; assembly: GCA_945901935.1. GTDB lineage: Bacteria > Actinomycetota > Acidimicrobiia > Acidimicrobiales > Microtrichaceae > IMCC26207. Next base: position 27,183 of record CAMDLX010000006.1, read on the forward strand.
GTTCATCGTCATTGGAGACTCTCGAGCGATTCGCTCTTGGTCTACTTCAATTGACCAATCCAAGTCAGTCTCGCCATTCCACATGGAATGCTTGGCCTTCTCATAGAGCTTGTTCAGGCCGGGGCGCTCACCCTTTTCGTAGTTCCAAGTAAAGATCGCGTCAGCGTTATCGGTGACGGCGTGAATCGACTCGGAAATGTCGGTGTTCGTCAACGCCAGGATTGCGTCAAGGTCATTGACTTCATCACGATCAAGGATCTCGGCATCAGTGCGACTCATAAGGTTCCCCCTGCTGAAGTAGTTACCCTCTGAACCTACTGCGCGGAACAGGTAAAACGCATAGCGCGAAGTGCAATGAATCCAAAACAAGTATCGCAATGGTCTTTTTACCTGTTGACGAATGTCACATGAGTGCCCAACGTAGAGGGCATGAGGAGAGAGGTTGCGATTGGGGTACCGAGCTTGGCGCTCGCGACAGCCGGCGGGCTGTGGGTTCAGGCATTGCACTCAGCGAATGCTTCCCTACCCCGATTTGCGGATCTTTGTGCAAGCGGCAACTACGGCAATCCGGCCGGAGACCCTGTTCACATCGCCATTCTCGGCGATAGTTCCTTGACCGGCCCTGGGCTTGGTGATGGGTCCGAGATTTGGATTGCACAACTCGTTGACCGGTTGCACTGGAACGTACAGCTTCGCAGCCATGCCAAAGGTGGGTCGCGAGTGCGTGATGTTCTGCTGCACCAAGCAGCTGATGCAGCCTTGACGAAGCCCGACCTGTTTGTTCTTGCAGTCGGCTCCAACGACGCCCTACACGCAACCTCGACTCGGCTGTTCAGACGGGACCTTCAAACACTGCTCAATCGGCTCAGCTATGTAGCACCCGTTCTTAGCTTGGGGATCGGCGACTTGTCAGTCATTCCACGCCTACCAAAGGGTTTGCGGCCCCTGGTTGCACATCGGAGTGCAACCCTGGATCAGATTCACACCCAGGTTGCTGATCGGGTCACTCGAGTGACTCGAGTTCCGGTGCGAGAACTCTCGGATTCCATTTTCAGGTCGTCCACCACGGACCTTTTTGCAGAGGATCGCTTTCACCCAAACTCTCAAGGCCACACAGCCTGGGCAGACATGTTTGAACCCTTCGTGCGAACAGCTCTGAACCAAACGGGGTTTCAAGGTGCGAGCAGCGCAGCGTTACCGGCACTATCAGTTACAGCGTAAAGCTCAAGTTGCTAGCTAGCTGCAGTGCAAGTTCTTGATCGCCTGCTAGTAGGACCTGCTCTGCGATGACCTCGCTCGGTTCACAGCGGCCGCCTGTGAGTCGAAAGAACACCATGACGGGCATCGACACTTCAACCGAGGCTGCGGCTGACAGGTTGTCCACCACACGGGCACGATCCGTCACTTCAACGAGGTAGGTGCGCTGTACTTCGCCAGTCAGATCGATGCGGATTCTTGACCCTTCAGGCAAACCCGCTTTACGCCCGACTATGTACCCCAAGGATGGTTCGATCTCTAACAGTGCTGAACCTATAGCCGCTGGGTCTGCTCGATCCTCAAGGCCGAGCGCCTGACGAATATCGTGTTCGTGCATAAAGGTGTCGTAGTGGCGAATACGCATAAAGCGGCCGTAGGTCTCATCGGCACTCACAGGAGTCCACGAGTGGGCGTCAAACTGTTCTTGAGTCATGGCCTGCAGCGCAGCGAGTCGCTCAGTCGTGACATCAAGAAATATCTGTAGAACCTCGGCGCCAGAGAGCGACCGCATGTCTTCTACCCAAACCTCGCCCATGCGGGCAACGTCATTCTTTAGGTGAGTCAGATGTGACACATCTACCTCTGGGGCGCGTACCCCGTTCAGCATGAGTTCGATGCCCGTTATGTGACTCAACTGATCCTTGACAGTCCACCCGGGAAGGCAACTTTGCATCATGAACTCGGGTTCCTGCAGCGAGGAACACATCTCGGCTACTGCGGCCCACTCTTCGGCGAGCAACGGAACAATTGTTTCTTTAGCAACGATGGTGGGCATCAGGGCGTGTCCTTTTGGATGGAGACCCAATCACGAGCCTCAAAGTAGGGAGTGAACTGCTCAGAGATTGCTTCAATATCGGCTGGCCGCTTTGGCCGTTGCAGTTCGTACAAGTGCGGAAACTTCAGCCAAGCCGTCACGGCATGCCAGAGTTCAACAGCAGCCTGCCCACTCGGTGGGTCGATCAGGACAGGCCCAAAAAGCGCCTGGGGGCCGCTTGGGATATGGTCGAAAACCAAGGTTGGCACTCCCCATCCACCAAGGTCGAGCACCTGCTGATGCTCGGCTGCAACCTCTTCAGTCGTAGTTGGATCGTCAATCGCTAGGCGCACCATCGCTGGATCAAGGCCCAGTTCAACAAGGAGTTCCTCCGCAACTTCTAAGCGATGCGGCTTGCGGCCCTCCACATGCAGGGCAGTACCTGCAAGCAGGTACCACTGATCAAGCAGGCTCATATCGATTCTTCGCAGGAATGCCCCGATTCGCATCATGGACCACCCATAGGACCAGTCGCGCTCCCAGGGGTGCTTCTTACCCTCGACTCGATTTACTTCTTCAAGGCTAAAGAACCGCCAGTCCACCCGAAGTCCAAGTTGATCTCGAACCTCTCTCATCCATAGCGAGGTTTGAAATGCATACGGGCACATCAGGTCGAAATGAAAGGCAACAACGTTCGGGGTTGTGATCTCGCTAGCGGTCCCCACCGAGGCCTGCTCCGGTTGCACTGGACTCATGGCTGCTGACTCACAGATCTTCGCTGTCCGACAACAAGGCATCTGCATACGAGGCGCCAATGTTGTTGATGAGCGGTCGCACAATCATCGTGTAGGTATCGGACATTGCCGTCTCACGGTGCTCGGCCTGAACGGCAAGCCTTTCCGGGTCAGTGACAACGGCCATAAACGCAGCCCTGCTCGGGAATGCATTAAATCGAACCTGGTCCCATTGCCTGCCGTCACCAATGATGGTGCCCTCAACGTTGAACCATCCTGCGATTTGAACTCCGTTGGCAACACCAATTTTGACTGCATGGTCCTGATAGGCAGTCATATGTTCGATGCTTTGCTCGAGTTCAGACTCAGCACGGTCAAAAGCAATGACGTGTACCACCATGACTGCTGGGTCATCTGCCGTGGACGGGTGCGGCACCTGTGCAACTTCGGGCAGATCCTCTGGGGCCGCCGGGTGGGCAAATGGTTGGCAACCCAGAATGATCGTTGCCTCCATGCCTGCATCTTTGTGATGGTGCTGATCCTTGAACTCTTTGCGTTCTTGCATGTCCATAAAAGAACGCCGGGTTGGGTATTTCACTACTGCTACGCGATCCCAAGGGGGAAGGTCGCCAAGGAGTTGCGTCTCGACATCTCCAAAAAACACCACCTCAGCCCCAACCGCTGCAAGCGACTCGATTGGAGCGTAAGCATCGTCGGCTTCACGGCCGCTCAACGTAGAGTCCCTGCCGTCGGAGTACTGGGCGGTGTCGCGGTATCGCATCAGGTTGACCATCCACACAGGGCCGTCTTCTTCTTCGGCGGTAGTCGCAAGGCGCAGTCCGTAGTCGAAGTCGATCTGCCCGTAACGAACGGAGAGGTCCGTTACCGAATTTTCAACCTGAGATTTCTCAGTCATCTTCATCTCGATTCATGTCGCTGTAAGGGTTGCAGTCATGACGTACCAAGAAATAGTAGTCAGGTCGTACTAACAACTAGCACTCATACTGCACCAATTTAGACCCTGCTGCTGCCCCTGCTGCATCGCTCCTGCCAATAGATTCTCAGGCACAACTTCTGTCACACTGTTGCATGACCAAACTTGGACTTCAGATCCCCAACTTTAACTTTCCCGGTGGAAGCCCCGAGAAGATTTTCCCAACAGTTGTTGCTGCCGCTCAGGTTGCCGAAGCATCTGGATTCGACACGGTGTTAGTCATGGATCACTTCTACCAGCTACCTGGCCTGGGAGAACCCGATGACTTCATGCTCGAGGCGTACACCCTCTTGGGCGCTCTTGCCTCGGTTACTTCTTCGGTTCGACTCGGAGCCCTTGTAACAGGCAACACCTATCGCAACCCGGCAATCTTGGCCAAGGCAGTGACCACACTCGACATCGTCTCCGGGGGTAGGGCACAGCTAGGAATCGGATGTGGCTGGTTTGAGCTCGAACATGATTCCTTTGGCATCGAATTCGGCACCTTCACGGATCGGTTCGAGATGCTTGAAGAGGCTCTGCAGGTCATCTTGCCGATGCTTCGAGATGAGCGGCCCTCGATCGATGGCAAGCACTACAAAATCACGCAGGCAATCAATCAGCCAGCACCGCTGTCTTCCATTCCCGTGATGATTGGGGGTAGCGGTGAAAAGAAGACTCTGCGGATGGTGGCGCAATACGCCACCCTCGGAAACCTCACCTGCGAACCGGGAGAGGTTCAGCGCAAGGTCGAAGCCCTTGCCGGACATTGCGAGCGCCTCGGCCGAGACCGTTCAGAGATTCAACTCTCATGGAATCGAGTGGCCTGCATTGCTCCCACCACAGCCGAGGCAGAGGCCGAGCGAGATCTCTACTTGGCCTCCCGGGGAATGGATTGGAACAACCTCCCCGAGGAAATTCAAGAAGTGATTGAGGGAATGATCGTCGTGGGAGATCCCGATACGGTCGGTCAGAAGTTCAGCGAGTGGAAGGCCCTTGGAGTTGACGGCTTTACTGTTTCCCTGCCGGCGAACTTGCATCTTCCAGAGAGAGTCGCCCTGTTAGGTCAAACTTTGAGTAAAATTTAGTTAAACGTGAACTTCTCATGAACAAATCAAGCGGGGGCAATCTAAGATAATTGACTAATCGTCAGTCAGTTGATTGAGTATAGTTCAGTGCGCTGACCCGAGGTAGCGATGTGGTGATGAACGAACCGAGTGAGAAACCCGATATCGGTACTGTGCACCCCGCGTTGTTCGCTGCCTCCGTTGACGGCCGAACAGCCCGGAAGAACTCCAATAAGGATGCCGTAGTTGAAGCCGCACTGAAGCTCTTTGAGGCAGGCAACAAGAATCCCAAGATGGAGGATATTGCTGCAGCAGCCGGCGTCTCGGTTCGTTCGGCTTATCGCTACTTCTCGAACGTCGAGGAAATTACCGAGGCAGCAGCCGTTGAGAACTTAGCCAAATATGGCGCATTGTTTGAGGTCGAAAACTTGGGGGTTGGCACCCTTGATGAGCGAATTCGGAATCTCATAACCAGCCGCATGCGGCTATTTGAGGAGGCCCACGCAATGATTTCGGCCGTCGTGGTTCACCGCTACGAAGATAATTTCATCGGCAATATGCTGGGGTGGCGTCTTCAGCATATGTACCTGCAGAACCTAGAGATGTTCTCCACTGAGCTCAGTCGACTGCCAGCTCTAGAAAGTCAACAGGTCGCAGCCGCACTTGATGGGATCTTGAGTTTTGAAAACGCCGAGTCCATGCGTCGGCGGCTGGGGTTCACCTCGGGCGCTGTTGCAGACGCGATGATTTACGCCTTCCACAAGCTCTTGGATCCTGCGTAATCGCAGAATGGTCTGAGCTAACTGCCAAGCTGACGAAGTAACTAGCTAAGCCCAACCGCCGGCGTAGCTGACGAATTGGCCGGTTGTAAACCCGCTGGTTCCATCAAGAAATGCCATGGCAAACGAAGCAAATTCTTCCATGGTGCCGAGTCGCTTCATGGGGACCTGTGCTTCTACCATCGCTCGCACGTCAGGGTCATCGGAACCGACTGCCAGATGGAACTCGGGAAAGTCCATAAAGTTGGTTCCAAGTGCATTGACCTGAACGCCGGTTGCGGCAATCTCTTGGGCCAAGTTCTTTGCCATCATTGTCGCCCCAGCTCGAACTGAGGAGTACAGCGCAGCGCCCTTCGTGGGTCGAGCGCCCGCAGCACTCGTAATCATCACAATCTGACCAGAGCCCTGCGCAATCATCGGCTCAGCCACGGCCTTCAAGAAGCGATAGGGGGCCTCAACGCAGCCTTGAAGCAACTTCTGCAAATCCTCGATCGAGGAATCCATGAACTTGCCGGGAATGATCCTTCCGGTAAAGGCCGCCGCTGCGTCGATTCGCCCGAAGCGATCAATGCCCGCTGCCACCAGAGTTTCGGCAGTTCCGGCATGAGCCAGATTCGCAACCCCAGCCACGGCTTCGACCTTTGCACCCAAGTCGGTCAGCTCAGCGACTAACTCGCTCGCAGGATTGCCGAGCACTAGGTCGTGGCCACGGCCTGCGAACTCGCGTGCCAATGCGGGGCCAACATATCCACCGGCCTCATTTACGAGTGCGACTCTACGCTGCGTGGTCATCGTTCAACTCTTTCGGATTTGGATGTTGAAGTGTTCATGCTGAGCAGTCGCATCATCTCTCTTGCGACCATCGGTCCGGCATTTTGGTTTTGTCCAGTTACTAGGTTGCCGTCCACGACCCAGTGGTTGGCAAACGGATCGCGGAAGCGGGTTGAAGACTCAAAAAGGGCACCCCTTTTTCGAAGCTCAGTCTCGGGGTGCTGCGGTGTTGATTCAATTCCTAACTCACGCACCTGCTTATCGGTTACCGCGCTGACGCGCCGCCCTTCCACAAGCGGTCGGCCCTCCGGGGTACTTGCGTTACATAGTCCGAGCGGTCCGTGACAGACACCACCGAGAACAAGCCCCGCAGCGGCTGCCTCTGAGACCTTCTGAGCTAGGGCTGCAGACTCGCCGAAATCAAAAGCCGCTCCCCATCCGCCCGCAAGAAAGACCAGGTCATACTCGCTCATATCAAGAGTTCCAATAGGCAGCGAGTCGGCCACCTTCGACCGCAATTCTTGATCTGCCAAAAAGCGATCATCTGCAGCACAACGCAGAACGGGAACTAGCGACTGAGGATCAACGGGGATGATTCCGCCTAGCGGACTAGCAAGATCCACCCGCATGCCTGCGTCAAGAAACGCATAGTAAGGCGCCGTCATCTCGGAGGAATACACGCCCGTTGCCTTGCCGATATCTAGCGTGGCGTGGTTGGTACACACCACTAGCGCCCGCAGACCTTTGAGGTCTCCGGTAAAGGGAGTTGGGTCATCTGGGTGCATGCCAATCTTGTGAATGGCGCTTCGGATCAAGCGTGCTGGAAGCGGCGGCTTCTTCATTTCGGGGCCAGAATTCGGGTGCCGCTCCGCATACATCCAAGGGTTGTTCCGCTCAGGTACACAGCGAGCCCGTTCCTCATTTAGTCGGGCACAGAGATGTTCCCGAAGGAGTGCTAGATCTGCATCGTTCCATCGGTTCAGCGCCTCAATCGGGTCAGCATCAAGGTTGTACAACTCCCACTGATCAGCAAGTGGATCGGTTCGATAGGTAGGCCCGCCGGGACCGCTTGCCGAGAGTTGCCTCACCCCGGGAGTCGTCCACGTGGTCGGGTCATCGAAGGAGCGGACCAGTTTCCAAATCTGCCCGGCACCGCCGCTGCACTCCTGCTCAGTCACCGTCGTCACGATGCCCTCAAAGTTTGCTCCCACATAGGCAGGCACTGAAATTGCGAGCGGGCCACGGGCAGACTCTTCAATCCCCAACCTGCGCGCAAATCCAGAGGCGCTGCTGTCTCCTTCGAGCACATTGTCTCGAGTCATGAGATAGACCGCATGTGAAGGCGCTGATCCTGTGCTGGCCGAATCTGGGCTGGCCGAACCTGGGCTGGCCGAACCTGGGCTGGCCGAACCTGTGCCGCTGCTGAGCAACGGCGTCAGATCTCGGCCTGGCAGGGGGTGAACTTCAGTAAAGCTCAGAGCGAGTTCAGCAGAGATTTTTGCTTGGTCAATTCCCGCTGCCGCAAGCAAGGTTGGAATCAGGTCCACATGCGAAGTTGGCGTGTGAGAAATTCTGGCTGCACTCGTTGCCTCTGCACCCGTTCGAACAATCGTAAAGGGAACCCGCGTTCCCTCCTCGTACAAATTGAACCACTTCTGATGAAGTCCACCGTGAGCGCCAAGGAGCTCGCCATGATCCGAGCTGCGCACAAGCACAGCGTTTTCTGAGCCGTTCTCAGTCACGGCCTTGCGAACACGGTCAATCGGCCCATCGCCCTCTGCGTGCAGGCGGTAATACAGGTCGCGGTACTGCTGTGCGTTACTCCTATAAATCCGTTCCACTGCAGCCGGTGGACCATACGCCGAGTAGTAGGCCTCGCGATATGCAATCTGCGCCGCCGGTTTGGACTGCAAATCTTCATGAGCAGTTGGGGCTTCGGGGATATGTGGTGGGTCCATAGGGGACTCGCTCAGTGGCGAGGACCGCACCCATGCTGGAAACAACACAATGTCGTGAGGGTTGACAAAGCTCGCTACTAACAAGAAGGGCCCCAGCGCATCAAGGTCTCCTGCCCGACGGCGCTGATAGCGATTCTCTAGCCAGGCAACCACCCGCTCAGCAATCAGAGGGTCACGAACCAAACCACAATTCGCGTGGTCTGCACCATGTGGTTCGGGGCCAACCCAACCAGAGAACCCAAACTTGTCAAGCTGGTCTGCATCTATGTACGCACGCACCGCTGCAGGAAGAATCTCACCCTCTTTGGTGTTCGTGGCTACAGCTTTGCCCGTAAGAGGATCCATTAGGTCCTCATGGGAGATGTGCCACTTACCGTCGTAGTGAGTGTCGTAGCCGGCGGCGCGGAACCAATGACCCAAGGTCGGAACCTCGCCCGGTTTCAACCAGCGCATTCTTGAATCACCAGCCAGCTTTGCCAGGCCATCCGTTTGCGTGACTCCATGCACGTCTGGGTACTGCCCAGTAAAAAGCGTCGGCCTGCTCGGCACGCATGCCAGCGAACCGGTGTAGTGGCGATCAAAGCTCACACCATTGTCATCAAACCATTCGCGGCCAGTGAGTGTGTTTCGCCGCCACTGCTTGACTTGCTCTGTCTCGTAGGGAGGGATTGCGCGTTCCTCATCGGTCAGAATGATCACAACATCGGGGGTGTTCGCAGGGCTCATGATTTGGGAGTTCCTTTCGCTGTGCTCATGACAATGGCATCTAGGCCGGCGAGCATTCGTTGGGAGGCCCGACCCAAGATCAGGCCCAGAATTCGGGCCGCAATCTTGCCCCGAGGAGACGGTCCGGGGTCGATTGAGGTGGTGAGCGACACCCCTGTTGCTCCCCCTACGCTTTCGAGTCGCCAATGATTGGAAACCGATTTCACCAGTGGCGGCAACCCTTGAATTGAGTATGCAAGTTCCTGTTCAGGTTCCCAGACTGTGACTGTCTCGATTAGCGCTAGGCGGCCGGCCTGAATGCGCCGTGCTGCACCAATACCAGAGGCTTGTGATGTGATGAGAGCTGAGTGATCAACACCCTTGGCCCAGGTACTGATTGAATCGAATTGCGCAAGCTGTTCCCAGACCTGCGCAGGCGGAGCAGCAATCTGGCAGGTCTTGAGGATCTCTGTCATGGTGCCGTTCTAATCATGTATCACTGCAAGTGCAAACAGTACGGTGCTGATGCACTTGAATCAGGTGACCTGCCGGGGCGCTATGCAATCAGGTTCGAGGCTGGTACGAAATCTGCATCTCCTTGATTCCGTTGATCAGATTGGAGTGCAACCGGCGGGGCGGTGCCTGCAGTTCTATGTCTCCCCATGATGCAATGAGTTCTTCGAAGAGCACGCGAAGCTGCAAGCGTGCCAGATTGGCACCCAAGCAGAAATGCTCCCCCACCCCAAAGGAAAGCTGTCGATTCGGGCTGCGGGTGATATCAAAGCGATGCCGGTCCGGAAACACCGCCGGATCGCGGTTTGCACCCGCATAGAACATGATCACCTTGTCGCCCTCAGCGATCTGCTGGCCGCCGACCTTCACATCACAGGTCGCAGTTCGACGGAAGTGGTGGATCGGTGGTTGCCACCGCAGGATTTCTTCCACCGCACCCGGAATGAGTGACGGGTCTTTGCGCAGAAGTTCAAATTGTTCTGGGTGCTCGAGCAGAGCAAGCAGCCCGTGCGAGGTGGCAGTTCGAGTGGTCTCGTTTCCCGCCACGATCAGGAAGACAAAAAACAGAGTGAACTCCAGATCATCAAGATGGCGACCGTTCACCTCGGCAGAGAGCAGGTCCCCGGTGAGGTTGTCTTCTGGGTTCAACCGCGCACGCTGTGCCATCTCGGAGGCGTAGGCAAAGATTTCTGTAACGGCTTCCATGGCTGTCTCTGGGGTTGGTGCAACCTCTGGGTCTTGGTCATCGATGAGCGAGTGGCTCAACTCGTACAGTCGGTGACGATCAGCAACCGGCACCCCCACAAGCTCGCTAATCGACCACATGGGAATGATGGCTGCAACGTCGGCCACAAAGTCACAGGAGTCTTGCTTCGCAAGCTGTGAGAACACAGCGCGAGTCTCGGCACGCATCGTGGGTTCGATCGTACTAATTCGCTTCGGCGTGAATGCCCGAGCCACCACATCACGAAAGTTGCGATGCTCAGGGGGGTCCATCCCGATGATGACCATGCGTAGCTGATCAAGCTCATCCGGTGACGGGTCCAGTCGAAGAGGGCCACCTACCCAACTCGAGAAGTTGCTCGGGTCAATCGACACAGCCCGGACATCCTCGTGTCGGGTGATTGCCCAGAACCCAGGGCCGTCTGATTCCTCCTGAAAGTAGAGTCCCTCAGTGTTGCGGACCTCGTCGAGCCACGTATGTGGCGTAGCGGCCTCCCAAACAGAGGCGTCCGTTAGGTCAATCGGGGTTGAACTCATCTCAGGCCTCTTCTAGTGCGGGGTCAGACTCCACGTACTTGCGGAACTTGCGCAGCATGTGGGCATTCATGGGCCGCATCGCAAGTTGAATCAGTGGAGTCATGCGCTTTGAGCCGCCGCTAAAAGTCATGGCCATGGTCCACTCCACTCGGGATCGGCCATTGCCAAGATCAGTAACGATGTAGTCCTCAGCAAATGCCTCCGGCCCACCCTTGATGGTCTGATTGAAGCGAAACGCCATGCGCGAGCCTGGCTCCCATGCAATAAATTCCTCCCAGCCAGTCATTCCGCCGCGCATGTGCACTGTGCGGGTAGAGCCAACTTGCAACGGGAACGGCGAGGTCCACTCGACCCCCGTGATCGGCATCGCCCAGCGGGTCCACGACACTGCGTCAAGGAAGATCTCAAAGATCCTGTCTGGCGAAGCTGCAATCTCTTGAGCTGCAACCACCTTGCAGGGTGCTGTTTCGAAATACTCGAGGCGGACACGCTCGCACTCAACTCTGTCGGCTTCCAGTTTGGGTTCGGATTCCTGATGATCCTGCTGCTTGGCCATTTTCCCCTTTGCACGAACTTTCACTCTCGAGTGATGACCCGCAGAAAGTGAGCCAAGGCTAGGCGAAGCCGCACTCTTCGCACACAGCGTCGGCAGCATTGATGCCAGCGTGGATCGAGAGGCTGGTTGCTGCGATGAACCGGCCTGCGTCTAGTTCGTCGGTTGCGGCGTCGGCGTACTCCTGTGCCTTTGCGGCATAAGCACGAACTTGTGGCCCTGAGACGGGCTTGGTGCGGACAGGTTTAGGCATGAACTGGTTCCACGAGTTCGTCAATCGTGAGGCCGTAGACGGTGACGCCGTCCCGGACAATGTCGCGCCACAGTGTTGCGTTGCCATCGAGTCGCGCTCGTACCTCGTGATGACTCACTTCGAGAACCTCGACGCGATTGCCAGTGATGGCTCGGGCTTCGCTGCGCCAGCGTTCGACATCGGTTGACCGGAGGGGTCGAGAGTGAATTGGCGGCGATCGGGATTCGGTGCAGGGCAGTGTCGCGTGAGCGAGCGAGGTCGAGTATCGCCTGTGCGGCGACGTTCTCGATCCTGAACACCGGGGGTCGCTGCCGGAACGGGGTGAACGAAGTAGATGACGTCGCCCGTATCCGATATCGGTCAAAAAACGAACGATTGTTAGATAAATGAGTTGTATGCGGAGGAGTATCGCGATCCGTTGGTCGGTGAGGAAGCGGGTTGTATTCGAGCGGTTGGCGGGCGATACTGAAGGTGTCCCGACGTACTCGGGCCGAGGACCGAAAGGTCGACTAGGCCTCAGCCGTCGGGACCTTCGCTTTTCAGGACAGCGAGCCCGGCGACGTCTAGTTGCGACCACCACCGGTCGTTTCCCTTTGCCACGTACTCGAAGAGGGCTCCCGCGGCTGCATCCGCGAGCCAGAGCAGTGGCTCGGACTTATCGGCCCAGGTGTAGGACCAACGGACGTCGTTGGAATCGGCCCGGAAGCGAGCGAACGTCGCCTTGTCGTAACGGTCCTTGTTGCTTCGGCCCTCCAGGATCAGCGAGTCGACCCCGGCCGCACGAAGTTCGGGGAGCAACGTAGATGTGAGGAGATCGCGTCGAACGTGCTCCTGGTCCGACACGCTCGCGTGGTCGGAATGAGTCCCGACGCATTGGACCTCGAGGCCGATCAGGCAGTCGATCATGCGTTGTCGCACGACTGGGCCGCGATCGCTCACCCAATGGAATGGGCGCTGCCGATTGAGTGCGTCGAGGACAGCGCCTCGCACCTCGTCCCGGCTCCGTTCGATCACGACTGCGGCAGCGATCGTGTAGACGACATCTCCACGCACTGGTCGCGACACAGCCTCGTCGAGAACCGCCCATCGCGAATGGGTCATGCTGTGCATGCGAAAATGGAGGCGGCGACTGTTTCCGCTGCGTCGGCGTCGAGGGACGGCACGACGTGAGAATACGTGTCGAGTGTGACAGCGATCGTTGAATGGCCGAGCCGTTCGGAAACGATCTTGGGATGGATGCCCGCTTGCAACGCGAGCGTCGCCCAGCGCCTTCTCGACGTGCCCGGGGCGGGACTCGAACCCGCACGGAGGTTTCCCTCCCGAGGGGTTTAAGCCCTCTGCGTCTGCCATTCCGCCACCCGGGCCAGCCGGACACCTCGCCCGGACGGCCTATGTTACGGCCAGTGGGGCACGGTGAGAGAACTACAGGGTGGCAGTCGCAGAATTTGCGATAGTTATGCCACTCGCTCATTGAGCTCTTCTGGTACCGGACGCCGCCGACTGCGCTGACTAGGCAGCCGCCGTTGCGGAAGAGGTACCGGCCGAACTGCCTGTGCCGGTATCACACGAACAGCCGCTCTAGCCGGAAACTCAAGTGCTGACCATGCAGCGCGGCGAAACTGCTCGGCCTGCTCGCCGACAAGAGAATTCGCAACAACAACACCTTCGATCACGTCTCCTTGCACTGCTGCAAATGGACGATCTCCCCGCCGAATGGCAATCATGACCGAGCCGTTTGCTCTGCGCTGAATGGAACGATCTAGGCCAGGCAGCCGAGGTGGTGACCGGAACACGGGGGGTGTCAAGCCTTGGGTCTTCGCCAACCCAACAATGCGCCGGACGCAGTCAGAAAAATCGGCGACTGAAGTAACTGACCTAGCCGCACTCTGTGTGCCCGCTGCATCTGACTGCGGCACTGACCGCAGGCCGCTTGCCGTACCCGATGGGCTGCCTACATCTGCTGCAGCAGGAGTATCTGCTGTAGCAGGGGTATCGGTAGGGGAAGCACAAGGTGCAGTCGAAGTCATAGAAGCATTGTTCCCGAGGGGTGTGACACTCAGCGTTTGGACTGCAGGAGCAGGGTCCGAGGCGGATTGTGTAGTTTTGTAGCTATCTCTCGCTGCGGTTTCCGGCGACAACGTCAGGTGCATATGTCAACGATCAAAGTTCACTGGTTTCTGCCCACCGGAGGCGACAGCCGGGACATACTGCCCACCGGCCCTCAGGCACACCGGCGCGGACCGACCCATGACTACCTCAGCCAAGTAGCTCAGGCCTGCGATGACATGGGCTTTGAGGGGGTTCTGACTCCCTGCGGGACTGGATGCGAGGATGCTTGGATCAGCACGGCCTCGCTGATTCCGCAGACCAAACGCCTGAAGTTCTTAGTCGCGTTCCGGCCCGGGCTACTGAGCCCCACTCTGGCGGCACAGATGGCCTCGACCTATCAGCGGATGTCCAACGGTCGCATGCTCATCAATATCGTGATCGGCGCTGAAGATGCCGAACTGGCCCGATTCGGAGATTTTGCGGCCAAGGACGTTCGCTATCAGCGAGCAGCTGAGTTCCTGCAAATTCTCGAGGGCGCTTGGGGTGATGAACCCTTTGATTTTGATGGAGATCACTACAAGGTCGAGAAGGCCAGCACCCGCACTCCTCCGACAGTTCGGCCGCTCATCTATTTTGGTGGGGCATCTCCCGCAGCCGAAGAGGTTGCCGCACACCACGTGGACGTTTATTTGGCATGGGGAGAAACCCCCGACATGGTGAGCGAACGTCTTGACCGCATGCGCGCCAAAGCTGCCGCTAGCGGCCGGCCAGCAGACCGGCCACTGCGGTTTGGGATTCGCTTTCACGTCATCTCTCGAGACACCTCCGAACAAGCTTGGGCAGAGGCTGGGCGCTTACTGTCAGGGATCGACCCTGCAGCAGTTGCAGCGGCTCGCGCTGACTTTGCAACAACTCGATCAGAGGGTCAGCGGCGCATGGCGGAACTGAGCGCAAGCGCAACCCAAGGGGACGCTCTACCTGATGACCCTCGCGGCTTAGAGATCTACCCAAATATCTGGTCGGGTGTCGGCCTTGTCCGAGGCGGAGCAGGAACCGCATTGGTTGGTAGCCACACCGAGGTAGCTGATCGCATCGAGGAGTATCAGGCCCTTGGGTTCGAAGAGTTCATCCTGTCCGGCTACCCGCACCTAGAAGAGGCCTACGCAACGGGCGAGGGCCTGATGGTCGAACTACGAGAGCGCAAGCTGCTTGCCCCCCTTGACGCAGTTGGTGCTGACCCAACTTTCTCATTCCGATAATGCGCATCGGGCTCTTACTGTGCGATCACATTGATCAGCAGATCGCTGACGGGATCGGCGACTACACCGAGCTGTATCCGGCTGTTTTTGCACCCGCTGGAATCGACCTGCGTGTCTACGAGGCAGCAGCCGGGGAACTTCCCGACACCACATCTGAATGCGAGGGCTGGATTCTCTCTGGCTCGCGGAAATCCACCTATGAAGACCTCCCCTGGATCAGCGATCTCTCGGAGTTCATCCTGAGCGCAGAGAAGGACCGAGCACCCCAAATGGGAATCTGCTTTGGGCACCAACTCATTGCCAGCACGCTGGGCGGAGAGGTGGCCAAATCCTCGGCTGGGTGGGGAGTCGGAGTGAAAACCTTTGACGTGGTTGCCACGGCCCCTTGGATGCAAGCTGAACCGGAAATCACCGAGTTCCGTATGTTGATGAGCCACCAAGATCAAGTGCTGCGGTTACCACCCGCCGCTGAACTCCTCGCCACCTCGCCATACTGCCCAGTTGCCGCCTATCGCGTAGCCGATCACGTGTTTTGCGTTCAAGGCCACCCCGAGTTTGTTCCCGCACTCAGTGAGAGATTGATCAATGCTCGGCGCGCAGCCCTAGGTGAACAAGTCGCCGATGCCGCACTGCTCAGCTTGCAGGATCTACAGACTCGCCCGCTGGATCACGATCTCGTGGCTGAGTGGACGGCACGTTTCTTCCGACGCTGATTCACACCTGTCGCTACCATGGTCAAACACGGTGCGCTTCGGTGCAGCCTGGACTGATCTGCCTCAACCAGGCTGTGTCGGCTGGGTCCGTGCTGTCTTCTGTCTGCTGTCTGATGTGTCCCTGATGTCTGGAGGATTTCATGCCACCGCTCGTTGTTGGAGTACCAACCGAAATCAAGGACAATGAGAACCGAGTGGCAATCACTCCCGACGGAGTCCGTGAGCTTGAGCAGCACGGGATTCAAGTTCTGTTGCAGTCAGGTGCTGGAATTCGCTCCTCAATTACGGACGAGGAGTATGCATCCGCCGGGGCAGAAATCCTTTCCGATGTCGAAGAGCTTTGGGCGCGTTCGGGGATCATCTGCAAGGTCAAAGAACCACAGGCTTCTGAATACCAGTTTTTCCGTCCTGGGCTCGTTCTGTTCACCTACCTGCACCTTGCGGCCTACCCACAGGTGGCAGCCGCGCTACTTGAGCATCAGGTCACCGGGATTGCCTACGAAACTGTGCAGGCCGCTGACGGCTCGCTACCGCTACTAGCACCCATGTCAGAAGTTGCGGGGCGTATGGCAACACAGATCGGAGCACATCTGCTCGAGCGGGCTCACGGTGGCCGTGGAGTTCTCCTCGGTGGCGCTCCCGGAGTCCGGCCGGGTCGGGTGGTTGTACTCGGTGCTGGCAACGTGGGTTGGAATGCTGCATGGATTGCTGCCGGTATGGAGGCCGAGGTGCTGTTGCTCGACAAGAATCTGGATCGATTGCGATGGGTCGATCAGATTCATCGCGGACGCATCATGACGTTGGCATCGAATCGAGGTGCGGTTGAACGCGCAGTTGCCGGAGCGGACTTGGTCATTGGCGCTGTGCTTCTTGCTGGCGGACGCGCTCCAACCGTGGTGACCGAAGACATGGTCATGGGGATGAAGGAACGCTCCGTCATTGTGGACGTGGCGATCGACCAAGGTGGTTGTGTAGAAACCATCCACGAAACAACTCACTCCGACCCCACCTATGTGGTGCACGAAGTTGTGCACTACGCAGTTGGAAATATTCCCGGAGCCGTGCCGCATACCTCGACCTATGCCCTCACGAATGCAACGCTGCCGTACTTGTTGCAACTCGCGATTGGTGGCGCACAAGCAGAGCTGAGCGAGCCTGCTCTAGCAGGTGGACTCAACACCTTTGCCGGGCGAATCACCCACCAAGCGGTGGCCGAAGCGCTAGATCTCTAACCCGCTTCTGTTATGCGCCTGACCTTCTATAGAGGGTGCTTGTTCAGATGGTCGGCGCAAGACAGAGCAGGGCAATGGGAGCTATTTGAGCGTGTAACGAATCGGAAGGTGCTTGACCCCGCTCACGAAGTGAGTCGGCGTATAGACCGCTGGACCAGCGAGCTCAACCGTGGCAGTACGTTCAAGGAACTTTCCGAGCAGCGTACGCACTTCGCGCCGAGCTACCTGAGCGCCCAAGCAGAAGTGCATGCCCAATCCGAATGACAGCAACTTGTCACTATCAGGGCGAAAAATGTCAAAACTCATGGGGTTGATGAACACATCCTCATCTCGATTCGCAGAGGGATAAGAAGTCAGCACGACATCACCCTTCGGGATCAGCACTCCCCCAAGCTCAACGTCTTCTTGGACCCAACGAAAGAAGCTGCGAACTGGACTCGTCCATCGAATGATCTCTTCGGTGGCTTGCCCCAGGAGGGCAGGATCTTCTCGCAGAGCTTGTATCTGATCGGGGTGAGCGAGCAGCTGCTCTAAGCCTCCGCTCAACGAAAACGAGGTGGTGTCATGGCCAGCAGTTGCGACGATGATGTAATACCAAAGCAACTCCGCCTCCCCGAGAGGCGCCCCGTCAACTTCACCGTTGGCGAGCACTGTGGCTAGGTCATGAGTGGGGTGTGCTCGACGCTCTGCTGTCAGGGCCTCGAAGTAATCCTTGAACTTGGCAATTGTCGAACCAACAAGCTCAAGGGGATCAGTGAAATCGCCCAGGTATTCCGGATCTGCAGAACCAAAAAGCCCTTGCGTGAGTTCCATCATGAACCGCTCGTCGCTGCGCGGAACACCAAAAATCGTCATGATGACGCGGATGGTGAACGGGACGGCAAGGTCCTGAGCAAAATCGCACTCGCCGCCCATATCGGCGAGCTTCTCTACATACTCCTCCGCAATCTGCTCAATCGCCTCCTGCAAGTTTTTGACTGCAGCAGGCTTAAACCAATCGTTCGTGACCTTGCGATACTTGTCATGCTCAGACCCGTGCAGATGCACCAACGTCCGTGGCTGTTCGAGACCGAGCATGTCGAGCATCTCGTAGGTGATATTCGGGCTCGGTGCGGACTGCTCTGTGTTGAAAAACACGTCACTTCGCCGTGAGACCTCAAAGACATCCTCATGGCGAGTGATTGCCCAAAAGGGGGTCCACCCCTCGGCTTCGACTCGCAAGATTGGAGCATCTCGGCGCAGCTCGCGAGCAATCTCATGCCAGTTTTCCATATCCCCAAATGACTCGGGATGAATGAAGATCATCCCACGAGGATCGCTATCGGGAGACAGAATCGGTTCAGGCATGGGGCACCTTTAGGTCGGCTTCTAGGTGTGCTTCACCTCATGGCACAGTATCCCCCACCGGACGCGCAGCACGCACCACGAGCATGGCTATGAGTGGGTCATGCGGTTGGCTCAAGCCGCTGCAGCATCGCGAGCAGCATCAGCGTCGGCCATAACGTGAAATCTGCCAGTCAGAATGAACAACACCGTGACCATCAACAGCAAAGTCCCCGCAGCAATAGTCACCGGCTGAATTCCATAGATGTCAGACAACTTGCCCCAGAGAAAGATTCCAATCGGAAGAGCACCCGTCAGGCACATCAGGTAGATCGCAATGACCGTTCCGCGAAGCTCGTCGCGCACAACAAGTTGGATGCTGGTGTTGATCGTGGATGCAATGGCTAGGTACGCGCCGCCGAAGCACAACAATGCCAACACCACGGTGAAATACGTGGGCGCCAAGCCAGTTGCCACTACGGAGAGCCCGTACAGGACCATTGCCCCACTCAGCAGTCTGGACCGCGGAATCCGTGGTGCAATCGATAACAGTGCCGGCGTAAAGATCACCGACCCAATGCCAGCGGCGCCGAAAAGAATCCCGAGACGCAGCCCCGATACCTGCAACACCTTCTCGCCGTAGACCACAAGGTAGCTAAACAGTGGGCTGCCGAGTCCGGCAACTGCAGCTATTGCCATACAGCAGGCACGAATCGGCGGAGAGGCCAGCACGTAGCGTCCGGCGGAGCGAATTCCGGCTACGGCTCCTCCAGAAACGTTTCGACGAACGCCATCGCTGCCGACCCGCAAGCCCAGCAGAACAACAATCACGATGCCGAAGGAAGCGGCATTCAAGGCGAAGGCCCATGAGACTCCGATTCCCGACACGATGATGCCTGTTAGGAGTGGCCCGAGGGCTCGAGCCGCATTGAACTGGGCACTGTTCAATGTGACTGCGTTGAGCAACAAATCCCGACTCACTAATTCGGCTACGAACGACTGCCAGACCGGCGTATTCAGCCCAGCTGCTAGACCCGACACGAATGCGAGTCCTGCTAGCCAGGCAGTGGTCACAACTCCCGTGTACACCATCACAAAAAGTGCGGTGGCGCAGGCAGCCTGCGCTGCTTGGGTACTGATTAACAGAGTCCTTCGAGGGAACCGGTCGGCCAGACTTCCACCGACTAAGCCCATCACCATGAACGGCAAGTATTGAAAGAACCCGGTTACACCAATTGCTCCAGCCGATCCCGTCAGAGAAAAGGCCACAAAGGGGATTGCTGCGCCTTGCATCCAACTGCCCGTATTCGACACAAGCGCTGCTAGCCAAAACCTGCGAAAATCCCGCTGCCGAAGGGCATCAAGTGCCCGTGGTTTAGGGCGCTCAGTGCTCGGAGTTACTTCTGGCTGATTAGGCATCGGAGCAGTCATCTTGGTGGACGCCACATCCTAATGATGCGCTTCTCGGAGATGATCCACGCCGTTATGCTACTGGCCGGGACCTAGTTCCTCGTAGCGCCTATCATGCATCCATGGAACAGGACGACTCCGATTCGAAACAGTCGCCGAGCAACCAAACTCCAGGAACGCCGAGTACGCCGACTGCGACTCCGGCCATCCGCCTTGACCCAGCCGAGTTACTGAATCAAGACATCACGCTCGAAGAGATGCTCAGTCAGGCCGGTTCCGGCGCAGGCCATGGTGAGCTCGTTCAGCTACCTCAAGAGGAACCCCGCAACCCTGATGCGCTTGACGATCGCAGGCGCTCCGATGTCAATGAGTGGGGCCGCTCGGAACACATGCGAGAGATCGCTCGGCGCGTCTATGACCCTGTCTACAAGCACTGGTTTCGCGTTGAGTGGGAGGGCCTAGAAAAGATTCCAGAAGGTGGCGCCCTGCTCGTGGCGAATCATGCTGCCGCCATCCCTTCTGATGCGCCCGTGATCATGCACGGAATTGAGACAGAGCTGAATCGCCCGGTCTACGGTTTAGCCGACAACTTCTTTCGGACGATCCCCGTGGTTGGAACCATCTGGAATCGCCTCGGTGGCCTGCCAGCGCATCCAGACAACGCGTACCGGCTCCTACGAGAACAAGACCAACTTGTACTGGTGTTTCCCGAGGGAACGAAGGGCCCATCCAAGACTTACAGCGAGCGCTACCAACTTCGCAGATTCGGCCGGGGCGGATTTGTAGAGATCGCCATGAGAGCAGGGGTGCCTGTAGTCCCGATTG
>CAMDLX010000007.1 GCA_945901935.1 Bifidobacterium breve
ACAGCAGCCATCTATGCGATCGCGGCCTCGGGACTCGTTGTCACGTATACAACCTCAGGCATCTTCAATTTCGCTCACGGGGCGTTTTCGATGATGGCGGCGTTCATGTACTGGCAGGTGCATATGGGTTGGGGAGTTCCGGCTCTTCCCGCCTTCTTGCTCGTTGTCTTTGTGATCGGGCCTGCGTTCGGTGCCATCGTTGAACGAGGCATCATGCGCGGGATCGAGGGCGCAACTGATGTTGTGAAGATCGTGGTCACAATCAGTTTGATGATTGCACTGATCGGCATCTCGATGGTCATCTGGAAGCCCGATGTGGCTCGCCCAGTGCCGGCATTCTTCGAAGGCCAGAAGGTCACCATTTTCAATACCGTGGTGAACTATCAGAGGTTGATGGCGATGCTGATTGCCATCGCAGTTGCTATTGGGCTTCGTCTGATCTTCAAGAAGACACGCCTTGGGGTGGCCATGCGAGCGGTGGTTGATGACCGGGGACTGCTGCAACTCAACGGCGGGCGGCCTTCCAGAACCTCGATGATGGCCTGGGCCTTGGGTTCGGGAATGGCAGCACTGTCTGGAGTGCTCATTGCTTCAGAGCAAACACTCAGTGCAACAACGCTCACTCTGCTCTTTATCAATGCCTATGCCGTTGCAGTTGTTGGGCGACTTCGAAGCCTTCCGGGCGCATTCTTAGGTGCCGTCATCTTGGGACTTCTGGAGTCCTATGCCATTGGCTACATACCTCAAGACGCCATGCTCGGTCCGATCAGCTTGCAGAGTTCCAAGAACGCTATTCCGGCAGTCATGTTGTTCGTGGTGATCATGTTGCAGCCACAGGACAGACTTCGAGCACACGGCGTGAGCCGCCGAAGCTCAGGATCAAAACCAGTTGCTCAACGGGTCGCGCTTGTTGGTGGGGCGGCATTTATCCTCGTCGTTGCAGGCTTGGGGTCGCTGATGTCCCTCACGGACCTGAACCTAGTCACCACTGGGTTCTACTTGGCGATCGTGACGCTCTCGCTTGTTCCCCTCACTGGCTACGCCGGGCAGATCTCTTTGGCGCAGCTGACTTTCACAGGAATCGGCGCTGTCGCTATGGCGACATGGGGCGCAAATGGCTCTTTGGTGGGTGTGGCTCTGGCCGTTGGAGTCTGCGCTGTTGTAGGTGGAATCGTCGCCTTCCCTGCGCTCAGGCTGTCAGGGATCTACTTAGCCTTAGCTACGGCAGCCTTCGCCTTGTTTTGTTCGGCCATGTTCTTCAATCAAGTCGACGTCATGCCGGGTGGCAATCGACAAGTACCACGGTTGCAGATCGGTCCACTGTCTATCAACAGTGACTTCCGACAACTAGTGCTACTAGCCGTGGTGTTCGCGGGAATAGGAAACCTGTTGGTCCTGCTGCGTCGAAGCGCCTGGGGGCGTCGACTCACTGCCATGAAGGACTCGCCGGTTGCCTGCGCAACGCTCGGGCTGAACCTGACATCAACCAAGGTCGGCGTATTCGCACTTTCAGCAGCGATTGCAGGGGCTGCAGGCGCAATCTCCGGACGCACCTTCCTTGCTGACACGCTCACGCTACCCGGATCACTCTCGGTCACGATGCTGGCCGTAGTGGGTGGAATCGGGTCCGTGGCCGGAGCATTTTTTGGCGGCATGCTGCTTGGGGCAGTTCCGATCGCCGCAACAATCTTTGCGGCTAACGCCATTGGAATATTTGGTTTCGTGGCCGTATCGGTGAAGGATATCCTGGTGTTCTCGCCCGGGATGATGGGAGTCAGCCTTGGCAGCGACCCCGATGGTGCTGCACCGCAAATCGCTCTCGGTTATCGCTCCGTTGCCAACTCAGTCCCCGCATTGGTAACCACCGCCGTTGGCGCTACTGCAATTTGGGTCTTGGCAAAATTCGAGAGCATTGGCAACTGGTCATTCTTTGCTGCCGAGATGGTCTTTATCCTCGGAGTGGTTCCATTGCTTCCGTTGATCTTTGCTCCAGCGCAGGTGCAGGGTAGGCGCATCGCAACTGCGATCTGGCTGACTCTCGGTGTGATCGTGGCTGCTGTGATCCCTTGGGATACGGCGATTAGTTCAACAGGTTTGCGTGTGATTGCCATCTTTGTTTTCTTGTTCCTCATTGCTCGGACTGCCATTGGGATCTTTGGCGTGAGCCCGCTTGACGAGGGTGGCCCACAACAGGTTGAACCAGTATCTCCAGACATGTTTGGCTTGGACCGTCCGCTGACACGAGCAGACGCACTTGACGCTGAACGCGGTCTTGGTCTTCAGGACGAGCTACTCGTTCTGACTGCTTCAGATTCGGCGGGCGTGTTGCGTGATGTCGGCCAGCCAAGCTCGGCGGGGGTGACCGCGTGAATTTGCTTGAGCTTGAATCGCTCTCTGTTCGCTTTGGTGGCCACCTTGCAGTGAGCGACGTATCCATGAGAGTCGAAGGCGGTCGCGTCAGCGGACTGATTGGACCAAACGGTGCCGGCAAGACCACGACCTTTAACGCAATCTGCGGTGTTGTTACTCCCTCCTCTGGTCGCGTCAGTCTTGGTGGCAAAGACATCTCAAAGGTAGGAACGCATAAGCGCGCCAGACTTGGCATCGGCCGAACCTTTCAGCGACTCGAGGTCTTCTCTTCCTTGACTGTTCGAGAGAACATTCAAGTTGGTCTCGAGATTCGAAAAAGCTGGTCTCGTCGATCGGCCGCGCTGCCGCAATACCTCGCTGATGGGGGAGACCCAAAACCCGAGGACGAGATCAACTTGATTCTTGAGCGACTGGATTTGGGTCCTCTCGCGGATCAGCCAGTTGGTGCGCTTCCCACCGGCCACGCCCGGTTGGTTGAACTCGGGCGCGCTCTCGCAGCACGCCCATCAATTTTGTTGCTCGATGAACCCGCCTCAGGCCTTGACGACGCAGAGACTGACATCTTTGGCGACTTGCTCATCACCCTCGCAGCCAACGGGTTGGGCATCTTGCTCGTTGAGCATGATGTTGCCCTAGTAATGCGGGTGTGTTCGTATTTGTCAGTGCTTGATTTCGGACAAGTTATTGCTTCGGGGACCCCAGAGGATGTCCGCTCAAATGAAGCAGTGCTGTCGGCCTATTTGGGTACCGCTCCAGCACCAGACACTGCTGAGTATGCCGGCGTTGACCTGACAGGTTTTCCCCCAGAGGCGGGTACGTGACCGAGGCACAGGTACCTACCCCAATCGGCCTAGATTCGCCCCAGGTGGGCCAAGTGGGCCACTCTGCGGCGACCAAGTCTGAGCCGTTGCTTGAGTTGCGCGGAATTCGCGCCGCATATGGAACCATCGAAGTACTTCACGGGGTGGATCTTGCGGTTGAGGCCGGAACTGTGGTGGCGCTGCTTGGCCCGAACGGGGCCGGCAAGAGCACAACCTTGCAGGTGGCTTGTGGCCTCATGAAGCCGAGCTCAGGATCAGTGCTGTTAGCTGGTCGCGATGTCACTGGCGTCAAAGCGGAGGACCTTGCTCGATGCGGGGTAACCACCATCCCAGAGGGCAAGGGAATTTTCCCGAACCTGACAGTGCGAGAGAACTTATTGATGGCTACGTACTCAGGTGTCTCGATGCGCCAGGTTGAGGCTGTAGCCTATGAGCGCTTTACTCGTCTCAAGGAGCGGCGCTCGCAGTTGGCGGGCACACTGTCTGGTGGCGAGCAGCAAATGTTGGCAATGGCCCGGGGGCTTGCAGTCGAACCGGCCGTGCTTTTACTTGACGAGTTGTCCATGGGGCTAGCGCCTCTAGTCGTTGAGGAGCTCTATGGGATCGTGGGCCAGATCGCAAAATCTGGAACATCGATTTTGGTTGTAGAGCAGTTTGCCCGCACTGTGCTCGGTGTCGCTGATGTGGCGGCGATCATGGTGAATGGGTTGGTACGCAGGGTGGGAACCCCTGATGAAGTTGAACAAGAATTGTCCGCTGCCTATCTGGGTGGGTAACCACATGAATGAAAATGACATCCGAATCGACCAGTTCAAATCAGAAATTGATGGACTGAAACTCAAGGGAAGCTCGAGTGAGGGAGAAAAGCGCCTGTTGGTGCTTGGAATTGTCCTGCTCGTGGCCGGGGTTCTGCTAGCACTCTTCGGTGCAATCGAGGTTGGGCTGTACCCGGATTCCGCTGCCGACCAGCGCGCGTATATGGCTCAGGGCTCGTTCTTGGGCATTGCTCTCATCATCGCTGGTGCAGCACTTTTTGTTCGTTTCTCGCTTGCACGGTACCTACGGTTCTGGATGATCCGTATGACATATGAGAGCAGGGCTAACACCGACCGGATCGTGGATGCGATTGAACGTGCCGCTGGACTTGATGACGAGAGTTATCAAGCCGCTGCACAGGCCGCTGCTGTTGCCGCGCCACCTGAGTTTCAGCCAGGCCCACCTCCATTACAGTGAGCGACTCTGCGCTGTGCTCAGCCAAGCGGGAATCAGATGTACCGGAACCAGATCTGCGGGAATCAGATTTGCGGGAACCGGTCGATTCCAATAGATTGGGAAAGCTTTCACAAGCGCCTTGCAATTCGATTGGAGGGAGTCTTCCAATTGGGGAACACCCCCTAGTTGGGGAACCTTCTCGGCACTGGCGCTCAAGGAATTCTGACTATGCCTGACTTCGCCACGAACACTCACGAGACAACTCGACAGTTGAATCGATCCCACGGTTCCTTTGAGTTGGCGCTTGCTCCAGTCATTCTTGGCCTGCTCGGATTGTGGCTCGATCGCACCCTCGGAACGGTTCCACTGTTTTTGGTGCTGTTCACGGTTTGTGGGTTTGCAGGAGCGGGAATCAAGATTTATTACACCTACCGCTACCAGATGGAACAGCATCAGACAGAGGTTGCGTGGAAGGGACACGAGTCTTCGGAGTCGTTTCGCGCTGAGAGCAGTGCTCGAACTGAGCGGTTGTCGGTTGGATCTGCAGAAGATACAGATCCGGTTGCAGAGTTTGACTCGGCAACCAATGACGACGTGAGCGCGGCGAATCGAGTCGACCGTGGCTGATCCCATGAATATCCGCATTGAGGGGCCTTCGCCCGCAATGCAAGTCGCAGTTGATCTCGCACGCAAGAGCGTCTGGCTGATTCCAGTAGTAGTCATTATTTCAGCGGCATTCTGGGGAATCGATGGCGTGCTCTCGAGCCTGTACGCCTTAGCAATCGTCGTGGTCAATTTTCTGCTCGCGGCGTACATGCTGGCAGTGACCGGACGGATCAGTGCGGCCGTCATGGCAGCCGCAGCGCTGTTTGGCTTCTTGTTGCGCTTGGGCCTTATCTTCTTGGCTGTGCTACTCGTGCGTAACACCCAATGGATTGAGCTGTTGCCATTTGGCATCACCCTCATCAGCACCCATCTCGCCTTGCTCTTTTGGGAGATGCGTTACGTTTCGGCCACTCTGGCTTTTCCTGGCCTCAAGCCGCAAGCAACCCCCAACCCCTATCTGCCCTCCTCGGAGAGCAGTGATTCCGTCCCATCTAACCTCTCACCTAGCGCTTCGGCGCCGGATAGCTACGATAACCGTGGCTTATCGGCACCAAAGGGCTGAGTGGGCAACGCGCCGTAGAAGGAGCTTCTTCGAATGCTCGGTCTTCAGACCTTGGTAGGCAATCTCACAAACATCGCACTCCTCGCCTCAGAAGGTGAGGGTGGCGGAGGCGTGCAGTTCCCTCCGATTGAAAACATCGTTAAGTGGCCCGCACTCTTCGGGGAGGGAAGCTTCTACGCATTCAACAAGATTGCGCTGATCTCAATGATCGCCATGATTGTCCCGGCACTGTTGTTCTACTTCGCCGGCCGCAAAGCCAGCTTGGTGCCCAAGAAACTTCAGAACATCATGGAAGCCTCCCTTGACTTCGTGGAGAAGCAAGTCATCATGCCCGCCATTGGCCCAGAAGGCATGCGCTACTTGCCCATGTTGGTGGCAATGGTGTTCTTCATCTGGATCGGCAACGTCTTTGAGGTAATCCCCACCTCGCATATGCCAGCTAATGCTCGTATGGCTAATCCGCTCATGCTTGCCATGACTGCATGGGTGATGTTTATCGGGGTTGGGGTCAAGCACAATGGCCTTGGCTACTTCAAGTCGGCTCTGTTTCCGCCAGGAGTTCCAAAAGCCTTGTATCTCTTGGTGACGCCAATTGAGTTCCTGTCCACGTTCCTGATCCGGCCTTTCTCACTTGCCGTGCGACTTTTCGCAAACATGCTTGCAGGTCACATCTTGTTGGTGACTTTCTCGGTGCTCTGCATCACCTTGTGGGGCTTTACCCCTCTTGTCTTAGTTGAGCTTCTCTCGTTCCCGATGCTGGTGGCATTCACTGGCTTCGAGTTCATGGTTGCCTTCTTGCAAGCATTCATCTTTGCCCTTCTCACTGCTGTCTATATCGGCGGTGCGTTACACCCGGAGCATTAATCCGGTCAGTTGTCATCTCAGTAATCAGAAGTTCAGAACAGCAGTGAAGTATCAAAAATCAGTAATTCAGTACCGCAGTAACCAGTACCGCAGTAACCAGTACAGACTCACCACGAACAGGAGTTCCACAACATCATGAGCGCACTCGCCCATACAGCAGCAACCGTCCTAGCAGCCACCGATTACACCGCTGCCGAAGCAAAGGGAATCGCCGGAGCGTCATCCGCCGGATTCGCATATGGCCTTGCAGCCATCGGCCCCGGCATCGGCATTGGTTACCTAGTCGGTCAGGCCGTTCAGGCCATGGCACGTCAGCCCGAGTCAGCTGGTCAGGTTCAGACCACCATGTTCCTCGGCATTGCTTTCACCGAGGCCCTGGCCTTGATCGGTTTCGTGGTTTTCATTCTCTTGAAGTTCGTCTGAATCACGGGTTCGCCCGCCAGATCAGTTCGTATTCGCCCATCTAGCCATTCCGCCTATGGCGGACACCGGAGGAGACCCGGATGATTGGTTTGCTGGCTGCACTTGCAGCAGAAGTCCCAAAAGAAGTCATCAATCCAGTAGTTCCAGATGAGATCGGCGAGATCTTCTGGGGGGCGCTTGCCTTTTTCACTCTTTGGGCCTTGCTCAGATACGTGTGTTTGCCACCCCTCTTGAAGGTCCGCGCAGAGCGGGAACAACAGGTGCTCGCAGATCAAGAGGCAGCCTCTGCTGCTGAAACTCAGGGTGAGCAGGTTCGGCGTGACTATGAAGCCACGTTGGCTGAGGCCCGCTCCGAGGCAAACCGCATCGTTGAGGTTGCCCGAGTTGCCTCCGAGGCCCAGCGTTCCCAGGCAGTTGCGGTGGCCGAGGCTGCCGCTGCCGAGGAACGTCAAGCCGCGATGGCTGACCTTGATGCTGCACGTGCTCAGGCACTGAATCAGATCAAAGGCGATGTGGCCTCGATTGCAATTTCAGCTGCATCAAAGGTTGTGCAAGCAGATCTTGATCTTGCCCAGAACCAGTCCACGATCGACGACTACGTGAACCAAGCCAGCGGAACTCGCTGAGCAGGGTGGAGAACATGATGTTGAGCAGTATTGCAATGTTGGCCTCTGAAGAACCAAATAGTTTCTGGCTTGTCTCAGACTTGAACGAGGTCATCTGGGGAACGCTGTCGTTCCTTGTGGTGGCGTTCTTCCTTGTTAAGTTTGGTAAGGCTCCGACTCTCAAGTTCCTCTCTGGCCGGATAGCTGGAATTAAGGCGACTCTTGATGAGGCGGAGCAGGCCCGAATCGCCGCTGAGACTGACCGGGACAGCATTAAGGCTGCACTAGCTGACTCGGACACAGAAGCCGCCAAGATCATCGAGCGGGCGCATGCTGATGCCGAGCAACTAGGCAATGACACGACCATTCGTGCAGCACGAGATGCCCAGGGCGTTACCGAGCGTGCCGCGGCAGACCTGGTGTCGACTCGTCAGCAAACTGAGTCTGACCTAGCTGGGGAACTGTCACGACTTTCGCTCGGTGCAGCGGAGCGAGTGGTGGAGTCATCACTTGATGAGGCAACCCAGCAGCGACTCATTCAGTCCTATATCGATCAGGTCGGAAGCCAGAACTAATCGCATACCAAAACCGTGGCGACCTGAAGCGTTCAATCTATTGAACAAAGCTGTTGCGCAGAATTCAGTACAGACAAAGTTTAACTAGCAAGAATCCACAGTCCTACCGAGAGCAGAGCGAACGAAAAGATGAGCGACACACGCATCACCGCTTACGCAGACGCTGCCTTTGCAATTGCCCAAGCAGAGGGCGACCTTGCAGAGGTTGAAGACGAGTTGTTCCGACTCGGTCGCGTCCTAGAGTCCAATGACGAACTGCGATCAGCTCTGACTGATCAGCATGTTCCGGTTTCTCGCCGCCAGCAGATCATCGAGGACTTGCTCGCCGGCAAGGCCACCCAAACCACTTTGGCGATTGTCTCCATGATCGTTGGTGCAGGTCGCGCTGCTGACTTGGTAAAGATTGCCAACGAGCTTGTACAGCGCACTGCCAGCAATTCAGGCCAAGCCGTGGCAGAGGTGCGCTCAGCAGTTGCCCTCACTGACGCGCAGCTAACGGAATTGACTGCCGCTCTCAAGGCCCGCACCAATATGGACATCCTGGTCAAGAACATTGTCGATCCGTCGGTGATGGGTGGCCTCGTCACCCAAATTGGCGACTCCGTCCTTGATGGAACCGTCCGAACTCGCCTCAACCAACTTCGGGACGCGTTCTAAAGATCTACAGCACAGCAATCCTAAAAAGTAATGAAGTATCGCTGAAATTAACTATCACTGACAGAGAGATCATCGGTGAACAAACCGTTCACTGATTACACCGCACCAACACCACGCCGCAGGAGATTTCCCCACATGGCTGAACTCACAATCAATACTGCCGACATCAGCGCAGCAATCAAGAAAAACCTCGAGGGGTTTACCCCTGATGTATCGCTGACCCAAGTAGGTCGCGTGCTCGAGGTGGGCGATGGTATCGCTCGAGTCTCGGGATTGCCCGACGCAGCAGTGAACGAACTGCTCGAGTTTGAATCAGGACTGCTTGGCCTAGCTCTCAACCTTGATGAGGAGTCAATCGGAGCAGTGGTGCTCGGCGAGGTTGACTCCATCGAAGAGGGTCAGTCAGTGAAGGCGACTGGCAACATCTTGTCGGTTCCCGTTGGTGATGGTCTGCTCGGCCGAGTTGTCAACACCCTCGGCGAGCCAATCGACGGCAAGGGTCCACTGAGTAATGTGCAGTCTCGCCGCATGGAGATTCAGGCCCCAGGAATTATGGGCCGCCAGCCGGTGAAGGAGCCGATGCAGACAGGCATCAAGGCGATTGACTCCCTTATTCCCGTGGGTCGCGGTCAGCGAGAACTGATCATTGGTGACCGCAAGACTGGCAAGACCACCGTTGCGATTGACACGATCATTAATCAGCGTGGCCTAGGTGTGAAGTGCATCTACGTAGCCGTTGGGCTCAAGGCTTCAACAGTTGCTCAAACGGTGGCAACACTTGAAGAGCGTGGAGCACTTGATTACACCGTGGTGGTTGTTGCGCCTGCATCAGACCCAGCACCCTTCAAGTATCTTGCCCCCTACTCCGGATGTGCCATGGGCCAACACTGGATGGACAACGGCGAGCACGCTCTCATCGTGTATGACGATCTGTCGAAGCAGGCTGAGGCCTACCGCCAGGTTTCGTTGCTTCTCCGCCGTCCGCCAGGGCGTGAGGCTTACCCAGGTGACGTGTTCTATCTACATAGCCGCTTGCTTGAGCGTGCTGCTCGACTCAAGGATGAGCCGGGCAAGCCAGGTGGTTCTTTGACGGCACTGCCCATCATCGAAACCAAAGCCGGCGACGTTTCTGCTTATATTCCAACCAACGTAATCTCGATTACTGATGGTCAGATTTTCTTGCAGGACGACCTCTTCAAGTCCGGCATTCGCCCCGCAGTAGACGTGGGTATTTCGGTGTCACGTGTGGGTTCCTCGGCGCAGATCAAGGCCATGAAGAAGGCCGTTGGAACGCTCAAGTCTGATCTTCAGCAGTTCCGCGACCTTGAGGCGTTCGCCGCTTTCGGATCTGACCTCGATGCTGCATCCAAAGCACAGCTTGAGCGTGGTTACCGTTTGACCGAACTGCTCAAGCAGGGGATCAACTCTCCGATGTCGGTTGAAGAACAATGTGTGGTGCTCTTCGCCGCAACTCGTGGTTATCTCGACAACATCGAGATCTCTGATGTGGCCGGCTATGAGGCCAGCTTGATTGAGTGGTTCCGCACCCGTCATAGCGACGCACTCGAAGGCATTCGCAGCAGCGGCGACATCGCCGATGTTGACGGCTTTGAAGCAGCTATCAAGGCCTTTACCGAGCAGTTCGAAGGGGCAGTTGCCGACGGCTCAGCTCCCGAGATCGAGGCCATGGCACAGGCCGAGGCCAGCTTGCAACGTGCACCGATTCATCTGCCCGAAGAAGAGATTGTCCGTCCAGACTCCGCCGACACAGAGCTTCGCTGAAGTTTCGGACGATCGGAAGTAGGGAGACCCCATGCCGGGCGCACAGGAACGAGTACTACGTAGGCGTATCGCCAGCGTTCAGAACACGAAAAAGATTACGCGCGCCATGGAACTCATCGCGGCTACTCGTGTAGTCAAGGCCCAAGTGCGGGCCAACGAGGCGCGGCCCTATTCCGAACGCATCACAGAGGTCATTCAGGACTTGGCTGCTGCAGGGGCCGATGCCGATCACCCTTTGCTGCGGCCAATCGAAAAAGTTCAAAAGGTTGGGGTACTTGTCCTCTCTGGGGACCGTGGCTTGGCCGGCGCCTATAACACCAACGTGATTCGCGCCGCAGAGCAAGAGATTCAGGATGCTCGGTCCAAGGGTCTGGACTATTCGCTTGTGACCGTGGGCCGCAAGGCAGAGGGATATTTCCGGTTCAGGAACTTTGATATCGACGCCTCATTCAGTGGGTTCACGGACCGTCCAACCTATGAAGAAGCAGTAGCTATTGCAGCCCGAGTTACTGACATGTTTGTGAACGGCGGGTGCGATCGAATCGATCTTGCCTATACCCGCTTTGTTACGCTCGGTACACAAGAGGTCGTAGTCCGGCGCTTCTTGCCCCTCGAGTCTGAAGAGACGATTGCTTCTGCGGGGGACGCAAGTGCCACTGCAGGGTTCGAGTTTGAGCCCTCGGCGAACGCTGTGCTCGAGTCACTCCTTCCTCGCTACATCGAGTCTCGTATCTACGCTGCATTGCTCGATGCGGCAGCCTCGGAACTAGCGAACCGTCAGCGAGCTATGAAGTCCGCCACCGATAACGCTCAAGAACTCATCATCAAGTACACCCGCAAGATGAACCAGGTGCGCCAAGAGGCAATCACCACCGAGATTATGGAAATCATCAGCGGCGCCGAGGCCCTAGCTGACGACAAGTCTGGCCCTGAAGACTTGTTGCTCGATCACCTGTCAGCTGATCCCTTCCCCAACGTGCTTGATCGCCGCACCCAACATTCGCACCACGAGACACCTCGCACATGACCTTGTTCTGCTGTATCCAAACCGCACTTCATGCGGATTCATCCCATTGTTCAACTATCCGCAGCTCCATTACGAAGCTGTCGCTCAACCCGACCAGGAGATTCTCATGACGGTCACTGAAACCGAACTCAAAGACGGCAAGATTGTCGCCATTGCTGGACCTGTAGTCGATATCGAGTTTCCACCCGGTTCGCTGCCAGAGATCAACACGGCTTTGCAGTTCACCATTAGCGGTCACGGCGAAGAGTCACTTGTCACCGCCGAGGTAGCCCAGCAGATTGGCGATAGCCGAGTGCGAGCCATCTCGCTGAAGCCGACTGACGGTCTGACCCGAGGTACCCCAGTGCGCAACACCGGTGCCGGCATTTCGGTGCCGGTAGGAGACGCAACCCTCGGCCACGTGTTCAACGTGCTTGGCGAGCCACTGGACGTTGCATCTGTTGATGCGGTTGAGCGCTGGGAGATTCATCGTTCGGCCCCGGCCTTCGACACGCTCGAGCCCAAAGCTGAGATGTTCCCAACTGGCATCAAGGTGATTGACCTGCTGACTCCCTACTTGAAGGGCGGCAAGATTGGCCTGTTCGGTGGTGCTGGTGTGGGTAAGACCGTGCTCATCACCGAGATGATCAACCGCGTGGCCAGCAAGTTCGGTGGCGTGTCGGTGTTCGCCGGTGTGGGGGAGCGTACCCGTGAAGGTACTGACCTCTTCATCGAGATGGGCGAGACCATGATCAATGTCGAAGCCGGAATCTCGGTGCTCGACAGGGCTGCGCTGGTCTTCGGTCAGATGGATGAGCCGCCAGGAGTGCGCTTGCGTGTTGCGCTCTCGGCACTGACCATGGCCGAGTACTTCCGTGACGTTCAGCGCCAAGACGTGTTGTTGTTCGTGGATAATATTTTCCGCTTTACCCAGGCCGGCTCGGAAGTGTCCACACTGTTGGGCCGTATGCCTGCAGCCGTGGGTTATCAGCCCACCTTGGCCGATGAGATGGGTGAGCTACAAGAGCGCATTACCTCAACTGGTGGTCAGTCAATTACTTCGCTACAGGCCGTGTATGTGCCCGCCGATGATTACACCGACCCTGCACCGTTCACTGCCTTCACGCATTTCGACGGAACCACTGAGCTCAACCGTGATATTGCTGCCGCTGGTATTTACCCGGCGGTGGATCCACTCACCTCTAGTTCAACGATTCTGCGACCCGAGATTGTGGGTCAAACCCACTATGACGTGGCTGGCCGAGTTCAGGTCATGTTGCAGCGCTATAAGGAGCTTCAGGACATCATTGCCATCCTTGGTATTGACGAGCTCTCAGAAGAGGATCGCATCACTGTGAACCGCGCTCGCAAGATTCAGAAGTTCCTTGCTCAGCCAATGTACGTAGCAGAGGTCTTCACGGGCATGCCCGGAGTGTTCACCGAGGTGGATGACACCATTGAGTCATTCAAGATGCTGATTGATGGCGAGCTTGATCACCTACCAGAGCAGGCCTTCTTCAACGTCAGCGGTGCCGACGACGCAATGCGCAAGGCTGCAGAACTCGAGAAGAAGTCCTAATGCCGCTTCTCGTCGAACTTGTCTCTCCTGAGCGCGTTGCGTACACAGGCGAAGCCAAGATGGTGATTTGTCGTACCACCACCGGCGACATCGCCTTTTTGCCAGGCCACGTTCCCTTTATCGGCGTACTCGCAACGCACCCAGTGCGAGTTTTGCTCGAGGATGGCGGCGAGCAGATTATTGCTGTGCATCAAGGATTCGTAGAGGTGTCACCTCCTGAAGATGGCACCACTCGCGTCACGATTCTTTCGGATGTATGCGAGTTGTCCGAGACCATCGAGGTGGCTCGGGCGCAGCAGGCCAAGAGTGCTGCTGAGTCGGCACTTGCGAGCGATTCAGAAGATGTTGAAGCTGCTGCAGCGTTGCGTCGAGCGAATGTTCGACTCTCTGTAGCAAACGCCTAGGTCCGAAGTCCGAGGCGTTTGGCGGCACAGGCCCTCTGTCGTACTCGTCGCTCTCACCTAATGTTGGTAGATGCCACGTCGCCGAGTCGCAGTCGCGCTCCTGCCTCCCGCTTCGATCTCGGCCAAGATCCAAGCTGTTCGGTCCCTTCTTGGTGATCCGCGGATCGATCGTATTGCCCCTCATTTGACCTTGGTTCCGCCAGTCAACCTGGCTGATCAGGACGTAGAGCAGTTGCAAGGCCTGCTGAGGTCAGTTGCTTCGGCTACAACACCGTTCACGCTCAGACTCGGTCCCATGAGTTCATTCTCTCCGGACACACCGACCTTGCACCTTGCCGTACAGGGAGACCTACCTGCGCTTCGTGCCCTACGTGATCAACTCAGAGTGCCGCCCGTGAACCGGCCCGAGGTCTGGCCGTTCACTGCGCATGTGACGCTTCGTGACTCGGTGCCCGCAGATCAGATTCCACCTGCGTTGCAGTTGTTCACGGGGGAACTTCCGCCTTGGCATGTAGGCAGGCTGTATCTGCTGGAGTTCTCGCCGCTCAACAAGGCAGAGGTTTGGTTGCCGATCATTGAAGAGCCCTTTGAAGCTCCGGTGGTGGTTGGCCGCGGCGGGGTTGAGTTACTGCTGCGCACAGTGAATCTTCTTGAGCCCCGTGTGGCTCAGTTGTTCACGGGCATGGGATATCAGCTTGATTCGGAGGAAGAAGATCTCAGCGGGTTGATGCTTGTTGTGGCTGAACGGCTCGAGCGTCCCGGTGTGCCGGTGGCAGCGGCTATCGGGACAGTGGCGGGCAGGACTGCCGAGTTGCTGCAGCTCTGTGTTGACTCCGAACACCGTCGTGTTGGAATTGGCCGCCAAGTGCTGATGCACTGGTGCGCTGAGGCCGCCCGTCGCGGAGCGATGCGTGCTGTGGTCTCTCATCCGTTAGAGGTTGAGTCGCAACTGGCCAATTCGCAACTGGCCAATTCAGTTGCCTCTGAGGCTACGACTTCCTCGATCAGCGCAGCCGAGGTGCTGCAGGGCTGCGGCTTTACGCCCGTGGGTCGCAGCATGTTGCGAGAGTTGTTGGTCTACTCGGGGGAGTAGTCTCGGCCCATGCCCTCCGATTCCGTTGCCGACACTGCGCGTTCCGCAAGGGGACTGCCTAGCTCGAACCGGTGGAAGAAAGTTCTGATCACGGGTGCTTCGAGCGGTATCGGCGAGGCCTTCGCCCGCCAGCTAGCTGCCGAGGGCTCGGACCTGATTCTTGTAGCGCGAGGCGTAGAGAAGCTCAACGAGATCGCTCAGGAACTAGAGCAATCTCACGGTGTACAGGTGAAGGTATGTGAGGCGGATTTGAGTGCCCCTGTCGCTCGAGCTGCCATTGAGCGTCTTCTAGCCGACCCCGAACTACCCATTGACCTTTTGATCAATAATGCGGGCTTTGGAACAAACGGAGACTTCTCGGAGTTGCCGATTGCCCGAGAGGAACAAGAAGTTCAGGTCAACGTTGTCGCCGTTCTTCGGCTCACTTCTGCAGCCCTTCCCGCCATGTTGCAGCGCAATTCTGGGGCGATTCTCAATGTGGGCTCCATCGCAGGGCTGTACCCTGCACCCGGCAGCGCGACCTATTGCGCAACCAAGGCGTTCCTCTGCTCCTTTGGGGATTCCTTGTTTGAAGAACTCCGAGGCACTGGTGTTTCAATGACCACGGCGCTACCCGGTTTCACGTCCACAGAATTTCAGAAGCGTTCCAATTGGGAGGACCAACGTTCCGTCCCGAAGGCGGCCTGGCTCACTGCGGCAAAGGTTGCTGCGGACTCACTCGATGGTGTCAGCGCAAGGAAGGCACGCGTTGTGCCAGCGCTCGGCTATCGGGCACTGGTGAGCGCCACAGCCCCGCTTCCACCCTCTACTCGCCGGTGGATTCTTGGTCGCGGTAGCCGGGCACTGCGCTAGGTCTGCGCCGCGGAGCCGAGCAGGTTCAGGCCTGACGGTATCGGTTGACCGCTAACGGTGCGGCAACAGCAGTGATTCCGACTATCCAGAGGAACACGGGGAGGCTCATGGAGACCCAGGTTGAACCCGGCAGGACTTCTCCCACCGAGAGCGCACGTAACAAGTTGGCCACCAAGGTGACCGGATTGTTCCGCGCAAACACCTGAAGCCAAGCCGGCATCGTGTACACGGGGGTAAACACGGAACTGATAAAGGTCAGCGGAAAGAGCCAGACAAAGCCAGCAGTCTGGGCGGTCTCGGCATCTTTGACCCTCATTCCGATATTGGTCATGATCCAGCACATCGAGGTTCCAAACGCCACGGCGACAAGGATCATCAGTAGTCCGAGTCCCAGACCACCTTGGAACCTAAATCCCACCACATAGCCAATTACTACTAGGACTGTGGCCACGGCAGTCAGGCGAATCATGTCTGCAAGAATGCGTCCGTTGAGGACTGCTGACCGGCTAATCGGCAGGGATCGGAATCGGTCAATGATTCCATTTTGCAGGTCCTCGGCAAGACCAACTGCTGTAGCCGAAGTTCCAAAAACCAGCGTCTGCACCATGATTCCGGGAATCAGGAACTGTGCGTAGCTGACACCCGGTGGCAGCGCCTTACCGATAGCGCCACCGAATACATACGTGAACAGCAGCACAAACATGATGGGCTGAATCAGCGTAAAGATGACCAACTGCGGTGTGCGAGGCAGGTGAACAAGGTTGCGCCATGCAATCACTCGACTGTCTTGGTAGATGGCGTTCAGGCCGCTGGGCCTGCGATAGGTGGCGGTCTCAGTTGAAACTGTGGCTGTGTCACTCATGAATTCATCGCTTCTGTGTTGGTGTCACCGGATTTTGCATTTCCTGGAATCGAATCAGGGCCATCGTGCTCCTCTGTTTCGGTTCCGTGTCCGGTCAGAGCCATGAACACATCATCCAAACTCGGTCGGTGTAGGCGGAAGTCTGCAGGGGACAGGCCAGCATCAGTCAGCGCAGCAATTGCCCGAACTGCTAGTGCCGTGTCGCTGTCTACGCTGAGCGACAAAAGGCAGTCCTGCTCGTTTTGCTGAAGTCCACCCCTGGCAGAAAAGGGCTGGAGTACTGCGGCTGCGGATGCCAGTTCAGCAGTGGTTTCAAACTCAATTTCTAGGCTTCGGCCACCAGTTCGATCCTTGAGTTCGTCTGCGGTTCCCTCTTCGATGACCTGCCCGTGGTCGATGACCACGATGCGATCGGCGAGTTCGTCAGCCTCGTCAAGATATTGCGTGGTGAGCAACACAGTGGTTCCGTCAGCGACGAGCTCTCGCGTGATAGCCCAGAGTTCGCTGCGGCTTGCAGGATCGAGTCCCGTGGTGGGCTCATCTAGGAACAGCACCTCGGGGCTCCCCACCAGGCTGACTGCCAGGTCAACTCGTCGGCGCATGCCACCCGAGTAGGTCGTCACCTGACGATCGGCGGCATCGGTGAGATCGAATCGTTCAAGCAGCACCGTTGCACGGGAACGAGCCTGAGTGGAACTCATGCCCAGGAGGCGGCCAACCATGCGAAGGTTCTCAGCCCCGGTCAGCTTCTCATCTACAGCCGCGTACTGCCCTGTGAGTCCAATGATGGAGCGAACGGCGTTGGCCTGAGTCGAAACGTCCAGCCCGCCCACTCTTGCAGTCCCCTGATCGGGAGCTAACAAGGTTGCTAGGACACGCACTGCAGTGGTCTTGCCAGCCCCATTTGGCCCGAGTAGCCCAAGCACGCTCCCTCGCTCCACCTGGAACGAAACACCCGCTAGGGCATGGGTGTCCCCAAAACTTTTATGGAGATTCTCAACTTCAATAATTGGGGGCATCAGTCCACGCTAGTAGCCAATAAGTAGTCCCGTTTTCAACAACTTTGCTATCTATTCACGAGCCTGAAGATAAAGGCAATGAGACCGGGATGCAGACTTCTTAGCTCTCAAACTTGGTGTGTCGGTGTTGCGCATCAACAAATCGCACGGTCCCGGAGCGGGAGCGCATAACTAGTGACTGGGTCGTGGCACCAAGACGGTTGTAGTGCACACCTTTCAGCAAGTTCCCGTCAGTAATTCCAGTGGCAGCGAAGAAGCAATTGTCTCCGGCTACCAAGTCGTCAGTGCCAAGAACCCGATCAAGGTCGTGACCAAAGGCAATTGCTGCCTCGCGTTCTGCGTCATCGCGGGCAAAAAGCCGCCCAACTAACTCGCCGCCCAAGCATTTCAGCGCTGCAGCGGCAATAACGCCTTCGGGGGTGCCTCCGATTCCAAAGAGGATGTCGACTCCCGTGTCGGGAATCGCCGTAGCGATAGCCCCTGGTGCGTCGCCATCACCGATCAGGCGAATGCGGGCTCCTGCTGAGCGAATCTGATCAACTATCTCGGCGTGGCGAGGGCGGTCCAGCACCATGGCTGTGATTTCGCGAACTTCTAATCCTTTGGCCTTAGCCACGGCCTTCAAGTTCTCTGCAACCGTGGCCCGAATGTCCACCACGCCAGCAGCTTCGGGGCCAACGGCAATTTTTTCCATATAAACAATCGGACCCGGGTCGAACATGGACCCCTTTTCGGATACCGCAATGATCGAGGTTGCACCGCCGCGACCCGTTGCAGTGAGTGTGGTTCCTTCAACAGGGTCGACTGCAATGTCGACCTGTGGATCAGATCCGTCTCCGACGACCTCGCCGTTGTAGAGCATAGGAGCCTCGTCTTTTTCGCCCTCGCCAATGATCACCGTGCCGGTCATCTGCACGGTTCCCATGATGAGCCGCATGGCATCCACGGCTGCACCGTCGGCACCCTCTTTGTCACCGCGACCAACCCAGTCTGAAGCTGCCAGGGCGGCTGCTTCGGTGGTGCGAACGAGTTCCATTGCAAGGTTACGGTCTGGTGCTTGTCTGGACATCTCTGGAGGATACCCACTGCAGGGAAGC
This sequence comes from Bifidobacterium breve, assembly GCA_945901935.1. Lineage (GTDB taxonomy): Bacteria > Actinomycetota > Acidimicrobiia > Acidimicrobiales > Microtrichaceae > IMCC26207. The sequence continues at coordinate 18,390 of CAMDLX010000007.1, forward strand.
ACCACTCACTTCTGATTGTGAATTCCCGGAATTCGCTAGACAGTTCAAGCGTGGCGCTGCGGAGCATGCGATCATTTCGCTGTGACTGAATCGAGTACGGATCCATCGAACCCTGAACAAGATGCCGAGGAGTTTTTAGCTTCGGAAGATGTTGGCCTAGAAGACGGCCAGATGGCGTATGAGTGTTCAAGCTGGGCCGGTGAATCCCGAGGTCTTCTTGGCAGCTTGTTGGTCTCTGCTGGGATCAATCATGCTTGGCAAGGCACCACGGTCACGGTGCATGAAGCTGATGAGGAACGCGTGGACGCTCTCATTGATGATGTGCTTGCCTCGGCTCGCCCAGCCCTCGACCCGCGAGTGGCAAAATTGGTATTTGTTGTCGGTTCTTGGCCGGTGGCACTACAGACCGAGCTCGTTGACCAACTCACTGCAGCGCAGATCCCCTATGAATGGGACATGCAGGGCGACCTGATTGTTCGTGAGTCCGATGAGGAGGAGGTGGAGGCCGTTCTAGAACTACTCCCTGACCCTGAAGAGGAGTCTGAACTGCACAGCAGTGAACTCTCGAGCGATGACGGAGTAGCAGTACATGAATTACTCGATCGCGTGTTCATGACTGCCTCGCGTTTGGTGAAGCATCCAACTGACGCCGCTGCAACCGTCGGATTAGTTGATGCCAACTCTGTTTTGCAGCAGCTTGCGGTGCCGTTTGGTTTTGAGCCGCCTCAATGGGATCGCCTCGTCTCGGCAGCAAGGGCCGTTGCAGAAGCCATTGAGCCTCCTGCGACTTCGGTGGCAGACACTGATTCCGATGGGCCCACAGAGCCTGCAACCGACAGTGAGATTATGGAGCTTGCAAGAACCCTTGTTGATCAAGTCCGGCTCTACGTCTGAAATACGTGACTCGATGGCAGGCACAGTTGCAGGATGGCAGGCACAGTTGCAGCATGGCAGGCACAGTTGCAGCATGGCCTGTGGTTCAGTCTGAGCGGCCTACCCTTCAGACACTGATCTGGTGCATACGTTCTAGCTATTGAGGAGATTGAGTACAGATGGGGACTTGGACAGGAAAGCGAGTGCTCGTTACGGGCGGCGAGGGGTTCATCGGGAGTCACCTCGTTGACCTTCTCGTACAACAGGGTGCTCAGGTAACGGTGCTGGTGTATTACAACTCCTTCGGACGTTGGGGTTGGCTTGATACCGCATCAGAAGAGGTCCGCAACGCCATCACTATTCTCCCCGGCGATGTGCGCGATGCGCGTCGCGTTGACGAGGCCGTTGAGGGTCAAGAGGTGGTGTTCCACCTAGCGGCACTGATCGGTATTCCCTACAGCTATCACGCAGCCGAGAGCTATGTGCAGACCAACGTGACTGGGACCTTCCACGTGGCAGAGGCGTGTCGTCGACACGGAGCAAGGATGATTCACACCTCTACTTCCGAAGTGTACGGAACAGCCCTCAAGGTTCCGATCGATGAGGATCACCCACTGCAGCCACAGTCGCCGTATTCAGCCTCGAAAATTGGTGCTGACATGATGGCTCTGAGTTATTTCCATGCGCATGAATTGCCCGTGGCAGTGGTTCGCCCCTTCAACACCTATGGCCCTAGGCAGTCAACGCGAGCAGTCATTCCGACGATTTTGGCCCAGCTCTATTCTGGGGTGAAAGAACTGCATTTGGGTTCCATTTCCCCCAAGCGAGATTTCAACTACGCGACGGATACCGCCTCTGGATTTTTGGCACTGGCAGATTGTGACGAGGCGTTGGGTCGGGCTACCAATATTGGCTCGGGTCGAGAAATCTCCATCGGTGACCTAGTGGAATTGCTCTGTGAGATCACGGGTCGTTCTGTTGAAATCACGACCGATGAAGATCGCTTGCGACCGACTGGGTCCGAAGTGGAACGTCTCCTCTGTGATCATTCACTAGCAACGCGAATCAGCGGGTGGACTCCAGAGATCTCACTCGAAGAGGGCCTGCGCAGAACAGCAGAGTGGGTGGAGTCGCATCTAGTTGAACTAGAAGCCGGCGGGTACCACATCTAGTAAGACCCTGAAGCGGATCCGTGCTGCGGGTGCGGGAGTATTGCTACGAGAGCGCTACTTCAACAGAGCGGTATACATCTGCACGTAGGCCTTGCGAGTGGCTTCGATCGTAAATGCGGCATCCGCAATCTCTTGGCCTTTCTGCCCCATTCGTGCTGCGGCAGCAGGATCGTTCAGTAGTTCGGTCATAGCTGCGGCAAGGGCAGAGGGACTCTCTGGCTCGACAATCCAACCAGTCACCCCGGGTACAACGGCCTCTGAAACGGAGCCAACATCGGTTGCGATTACTGGCAATCCTGCGAGCATGGCCTCGACGATGGTGACGGGAAATCCCTCTAGGCGCGATGGCAGCACTAGGCCGTCAAAGGCCCACATCATGTCGGCAACTCGAGCTTCACCCCAAGGTGCGCTCCGGAATTCAACGCAGTCATTCAGACCAAGTTCGCTGCACAGCTTTCGAAGTGTGTTGGTTTGGTCTCCTTCGCCAATGAGCACCAGATTGCATCTGGGCTCGACCATGGCCAGAGCCTGTAACAGCAGGTCAAGGCCCTTGATGGGATCATGACGAGCAACGGTGAGCAGGGTGAGATTCTCTGGTCGGTTCGACGCGACTCTGCCTACCGTGGGTACCCCGTGATAGATGGTTTGGATGCAGTTGGGTGCTAATCCGGTTGACTCCTCAATCATTCTTCCCGTTCGATCCCCAACTGCAATATGCGCGCTGAGCCGCTTGCTCGTCATCCTCTTGAGGCGAGCCGAACTCGGGGACCAGACGCTCATTGGTGAGTTCTCAATCACGATTCTTTGCAGTCCAGGAATCGTGGTTGCGGCAAGAATCGCCCATTGGCAACTCGAGGCCGAGGACAAGTTGAACTGCAGCACATCTGGGCGCAGGCCTCGGAAGGTTGAGCGGTGTTTCAGTAGGCCCCGAAGGTCAGTCCGATCGGTGATAGCGCTCAAGAGAACTGTCTCGGTGTTCGGCCGGTGCGGAGCTAGCCAGTCAAGGACTGCAGCGTTAACTCCTACCAACGTGACGCGAATCTGCTCGGGCAGAACGGACAGTACGCGAGACAGGTTCACCTCTGCGCCGCCGCGTACTGCAGCATCTGAGTACACGACTAAGTGAAAGGCTCTTAGATTGCCTGAGTCTGATTCGATCAAGTCGAAGCCCTCAGCTGCTTGGAAGAAGTCGATCGCGCAGCGTGGCCCAATCCTCATTTGCCTGGTCGTAATCGTCGGGTCGCCCGATATCTAGCCAGTACCCGTCGAATCGATGAACGCGTGGGGGAGTGCCGGCCTTCATCAGGTCGAGCACAAGTTCGTCAAACCCAAGTGGTTCGCCTGCCGGGTAGCTCCGCAGGGTTTCTCGAGATGCCGCGTAGACGCCCATGGAGACCGAGAAATGCTCTACTGGTTTCTCTCGGAACTCGATAATGCGGTCCTCGTTTGCACCACCAATCCCGAGTACTCCGAAATCTATTTTCACTACCCGGTCGTAGGCCGCCACGGTTAAGGGTGCATCAGAGTTCATATGGCCCGTCAGCACAGCCCGGTAGTCCAAGTCAGTCAGGACATCACCGTTCATGACAAGAAAATGCTCGGGCAGCGAATCAAGGTTGCTCACAACGGGACCCATGGTTCCCAGAGGTACATCTTCAGGCCAGTACTCAATGGAGAGGTTCCACTGGCTTCCGTCTGCGCAGTAAGCCCGAATGAGTTGGCCGAGGTGACCAATTGCGATGGTGACCGAGGTGAATCCATGCGCCTTCAATTGGCGCAGGACGATTTCGATAATGGCGAATTCATCGCCGATCGGCACGAGCGGTTTGGGGAAAGCTGTTGTATAGGGGCGGAGGCGCACTCCACGCCCACCCGCCAAGATCACCGCATGCATAAAAAACAGCCTACCTGTTGGCCGGCGAACCCCCACCGGAGGGAGTCGCTGATTCTCCTCTGACGACCCGAACTGCAAGCGAGTTCAAGGTCATGGCTGGCACCCAACCAATGGTCTGCTCAAGGAGCGTGGGGTCGCCAACCACAGTTTCTATTCCGGGCTTATCTAGTGAGTTCACCGTGGCAGCAATCCCGAGTTCAGCTGCGATGGATTCAGCGATTGCCCCGTAGCCCAGTCCAGTTCCTGAGCACAGGTTGAGCAGCGCTGGGAGTTCGACTGCTGCAGCAATATCGACCAAGGCTCGTGCCACATCCTCGATCATGACAAAGTCGCGTGTTGTGGGTGGCCACCAGACATCGATGCTTCCCCCAGAAGGGCCAAGAGCCTGCAGATCGGTGAGCCATTGGTGAATCGGCGACACTGCTGGGATGGGGAAGCCGACAATGTTGAACACTCTGACAACGCAGGCATCCAGCCCCTCACTGCGTGCAAGAAGCACGGCTTCAGTGCCAGTGGCCTTGCTCTGTGCGTAGGGGCCGACTGCTCGTTGGGGACTTCTCTCGCTCACTAGGTCCTCGGTATGTGGATCCCCATATTCAGCAGCAGAGCCGACGTGGATGAGTCGAACGCCGGTGCCAACTAGAGCCGTGCAAAGCCAGATAGCAAACTCCGCGTTTGCCTCGGCTAGTTCGGCATCCGTTCCCCTGAGTCGCCCACATGCATTGATGACGGTGGTCGTATTTTTCTGGGCGAGCAACTCCCGCAGAGCGTAGACAGCACTGCTATCGCGATTGCAAAGAACGGGATGCAATGGCGGGTCGATCACGCTCACTGCATAGGAGTTCGCGGCAGCTCGTGCTGTTGCTCTACCCACCCAGCCGTCACCGAGGACCAAGAGGTGAGACATCTCTGCATTCTGTCATCTGGATGCAGATGGAGGGGAGATCGACCCAAGATCCGGTGTAGCAACGAAAAAAATTTTGGCACGCCTAGACCATGAGATGTCATGATGTAGAAGTCGGGCTTGAGGCGAGGAAGGGCTCATGAAGAAGATTCTGATTGCCATGACTCTCACTCTTGGGCTCGGCCTGAGCAGTTTCGCGTGCTCAGCGGCAGCGCCGGGCGGTAGTACCTTCTCACCGGGTTCGCCCGCTGCGGATATCTGGATTGCTGGTGATTCAGTTGCTGGTGGAGTTCACTACTACCTGCGAACTCCCGGAATCTATAACGCTGCTAAGGGCGGCAACGGGTTCTTGCATCAACTTGAGGGAACGATCCCTACGTACGCTTTGGAGCGACTGGCCTTGCCGGCCGCCATTGACGGCCCTAGCTACATGATTGTTCAGGGGACGGTGACTGACTATCAACTCAAGTTCGAAGAGGTCACCGCAACCATGGCGGCATTCGAAGCGGAACTCTCGGCTCGCGGAATTGTGGTGATCTGGCTGACCACACCCGTTGGAAACTACCCGGCTATGCCGCAGTGGCTTGAGCGAACAAACGGATGGATGCTCCAACGGCAGTACGTGATGGATTGCAACACTGCCACCGTCAGATACGCAGGGTTCCCTGACCAGATTCACCCAAGTCGAGAAGGATTTCGCGCCTACGCCGACTGCATTGACACCAAACTCGCCGAAACCATTGCACAAATAGAGAACTAACTCACCCCAGTGTGTGCTGCCTGAGCGCAGTTCCGTCACGCATGCGGATTGTGGATGCGATACCAAGATGCGTCAACGATGCGACCATCGGGAAGTTCGTTTTCGCAGGTATCAAACAAGTCTGCGCCAGCAGCTAGATAGCAGCGCTGCATTGAGGTGTTCTCGGCTGTTGTGCCAAGCGTGAGAACCGCAACGTTGCTTTGCCAGCACATCTCTGCGGCGATACGAATTGCTGCGGGGCCGATTCCTCTGCCTCTTGCTCCTGGGGCCATCCAAAGACCTAAACCCGCCTCGGCAGCTTGGCTAGGAGTGCGGGTGAGCGAGACCACCCCGAGGACCTGATCCTCTTTACCGGGTTCGGTCACCATGATGAATCCACGCTGGGCCATCAGCAGCGGATCACGACTCATGCTTGCGATTCCTTCGACATCTTGTTCTGACCAACCCATGGCGCGGATGACTTCCTCGTCGATGGTGTTGGCTACTGCGTCGGCTTCTACATCGGCGAGGTTCATGTGCCGCAGGACTACTTGATCGGTCCTCCACGAACCCAAGTCCACCTCTGGGCCAGCTAGCGATTGAATTTCGGGGCGCTGTTTGAGTGCCCGAGTAGCAAGCAGAATGCCGATCGCACCGCCGATGCCTAGGGCAACCGGAAGCGGCCACTTCGCTGACCAGGACAACAGCGCCCCGATCAGAGCGCCGATTCCTCCGAACGCAAGGCATAACAGCAACCAACCGGTGGGAGATTTCTGAGCCCTCGCAACGATCTGGTTCACAGTCTTGCTCCGCTGTTTGCTGCGCTCGCACCCGCTCCACGAGGGAGGCGGGAGTTGAGGTTGAGAGCGGGTGAAGGGAATCGAACCCTCGTCAACAGGTTGGAAACCTGTGGCTCTACCATTGAGCTACACCCGCAGTACCACTACAGATGAAGATACAAGATCTTCACGGCTCTAGTGACGCCAAGAAGGTAGCAGCAGCGCCGCATCAGCGTGCACTCTCGCCAAAAATGTCACTGCTGCAGTGGTAGGTTGTGGACATGTTTGGCGTCATTGTGGCGCTCAGCCACAACTCACGGAGGTAGTTTCAACATGATCGCACCGGTGGAATACATGATCGTCGGATTCGACGGCAATCACTTCAATGGAGAGATCGTTCCGGCAATCGTCGATCTTGCAGAGGCTGGCCTGATCAAAGTGCTCGATATTGTCTTCATCCTCAAGGATGGCAACGGCGATGTCACTGCAATTGAGTTTGATGACTTAGAAGAACTTGAACCCTTTCAGGACCTCACCGGTGGTCACCCCGGTCTGTTAAGTGAAGAGGATCTCTTCCTTGCCGCCGAGGTGCTCGAGCCCAACACCTCTGCAGCATTCTTTGTCTGGGAAGATTTGTGGGCAGCGAATTTTGCCAAAGCGATCCTTGAGTCCGGTGGCACCATGTTGAAGGGGGAGCGGATTCCTCATCAGGTGGTCGTCGAAGCGCTCGAGTTTGATGCCCAAAGATCAGACGGCTGACATCAGCTTTCTGGTTCATTTTGTCTAATGGATAGTGAAGTCATAACTGAAACCAACCCAGCTGCCTGCAACTAGGTAGCTGCAAATCAAGGAGTGTGAGATATGCGTGGAGGAATGAGAAGAGGACGGCCAGGCTTAGTGGGAACAGTTGCCCGCACAGCAGTAATCGCCGGAACTGCAACCGCAGTAGCGGGTGGAGTTCGCAATCACCAGAACGAAAAAGCCGAGCAGGCACAGCAAGCTCAGCAGCCACAAGAAGCACCTGTTGCACCTGCACCAGAGGCACCCGCAGCAATCGAGGGTGACACCATTACGCAGCTGAAGCAGCTTGCAGAGCTAAAAGATCAGGGAATCCTGACTCAAGCCGAGTTTGATGCTCAAAAAGCAAAGCTACTGGCCTAGGTCAGCACTTCGACTGGTCAAGGGGCGAGGGTGCGGCTGCCTAATTGGGCAGCCCACTCTTCGTCTGTGACAGTCGCTGGTTCAGTAGTTGAAATGAAGTCGAGCAGGACCTCCGCAAAATGCGCAGGTTCTTCATCTTGTGGGAAGTGTCCTGAACCCTCAAAGATCTCTAGCCGACTACCTGGGATTGCTGTGTGCGTGTCGTACGCATGGGAGACCGGAATAATTGGGTCCTTGTCTCCCCAAACGATCAACGTGGGCAACGTCGAGGCTAGGTAGAGCTTGTCTGCAGCGCTCACTCGTTGGCCTTTGTGATCCACCACTGATTTAAGTGTGTGCAAGAAGGCGCTTCTGGTATCGGGGTCGATGAGGGAGCAGTAACTGCGCCACATCTCAAGCGCCGATGGGGCGGGGGTCAACCCGAATTTGCCGAAAATCCCAACAGCTGCGTTCACAGCATCTCGGTAGATGGGTTGAAAGGCCAGAGGGAGCAGCAGATCGACCCCTGGAAGCGTGAGACCGCGAAGCAAGGGCATGACTTCTTCGCCGAGTCCACCGGCGCAGACCAGAGCTAGGCGTTCGCAGCGCTCCGGGTATTGGTAACAAAACTGCAGCGCTATTCCGCCGCCGAGGGATTGGCCGACGACGCTGACACGTTGATGACCAAGGGTGCTGAGCAGGTCTCTCAACATGCTCGCCTGCGCCCCGAGTGAGTAATCGCCTCGTGGTTTATCTGATCTGCCGTGGCCGGGCAGGTCCGGAGCCAAGTAGGTAACCTCAGCAGAGATCAGGGGAAGAATTGGTTTCCACATGGAGGAACTGCCTGCCATACCGTGGATGAGCAACACCACGGGACCCTCTCCGCCAGTGCGGTATGCAATTTCGTGGCCATGAACGTTCACGGTTTCGAGCGCCATCTAGCCCTCCTATTCCTAGTAACCCAGCCTAGGCCTCTGAGGCGACTTGGGCGATAGCTTCGCCGAGAAATCCAACTCCTAGAAGGCCTCGGAGTAGAAGAAATATGGTCGGGACGGAGAGATTTGAACTCTCGACCCCCTGCTCCCAAAGCAGGTGCGCTACCAAGCTGCGCCACGTCCCGTCCCCTCACCTTACAGCTTGAGCGCGAGGCCAAAGATTCCTGTGTGCATGGCTGATGTCAGAACAGTGCAGCGGAGGCACTACGATCCACACCCTGATGAAGTCAACAATCGAGCCCGCAGAGGGCAACAAGGTCAAAGTCATAGTCCAGATCGATGATGCGGAGTTGGAACCCTCAGTAGCGAAAGCCTGGCGGGAGATTGCCAAAGAGGTTCGTTTGCCAGGTTTTCGTCCCGGCAAGGCGCCTCGCAAACTGCTCGAGCAGCAGTTTGGCAGCGAGTACGCCCGATCAGAAGCACTCAAGCAGGCTGTGCCTGAGTTCTATAGCCAAGCAGTCATCGAGGCGGACGTTGACGTCATTGCGGCACCCGAACTCGAGATCACTGAGGGCGAAGAGTCGGGCGACGTCACCTTCGAAGCAGTGGTCGAAACTCGACCACTGGTACAAGTAGCTGGCTATGACGGACTGCGTGTCGAGGTGCCACGAGCCTCTGCCACCCAAGAAGAGGTGGACGAACAGATCGACCGCATGCGCGGGCAGTATGGCGAGTTGACCGAAGTCGAGCGCGTGGCTGCAGATTCGGATTACGTCACGATTGACATCTCGGGGACTCAGAACGGTGAAGAAGTCGAGGGCCTCTCAGTTGAGGATTATCTCTATCTCGTGGGGTCGGGAATGGTTGCGACCGAGTTCGACGAGAATCTCGTTGGCGCTCAGGCTGGAGATGAACTCGACTTTGATGCAGATCACCCGGATCCAGAGGAAGAAAAAGTCCAGTTCCATCTGGTGGTCAAGAACGTCAAAGAGCGAGTGTTGCCCGAACTCACTGATGAGTGGGTAGCAGAAACCACTGAGTTTGAGTCGGTTCAGGAACTTCGCACTGATACCCAAGAGGGGCTTTCAGGCGCCCGAGAGCAAGAAGCACGCATTGCGGTTCGAACCAATATCGGTGTGGAACTCGCAAAGCTTGTGGACGTCGAGGCACCGGATTCGCTCGTGAATTCCGAGGTGCAGGCTCGACTGCAGAATCTTGCGTACCAATTGCAGGGGCGTGGGATCCGTATTGAGGATTACCTGCAGATGACTGGCCGCGACCCAGAGGCCTTTACGGCAGAGTTGAAGGAGTCCTCAGAAGAGGCGGTCAAAGTTGATCTAGCGCTGCGGGCAGTGGTCCTTGCCGAGGGAATCGAAGTCTCTGAAGACGAGATGGACGAAGAGATTCTTTCGCTGATTGGCGAGGCTGACCTGAGTTTGGAAGAAGCTCGTGAGGAGCTGCGCAACGGAGGTCAGCTCTCGGCTGTACGATCTGATCTGGCAAAGCGCAAAGCGTTGGAGTGGTTAGTTGAGCGCAGCGAGGTAGTTGACACCGATGGTGTTGTCTTGCCTCCCGAGTTGCTTGCACTCCCAGAAGAAGAGCATTCCGACCACGATCACGACCACGAAGGTCATGACCACGACCATGATCATGACCACGCCGGTCACGACCACGACTGACCTCTCGGTCGAGGAGAACACAGATGAGTTCACAAAATCTTCAGCCACTCTTGAGCCCACAGAACTACATGGTTCCCAATGTGATCGAGCAGACCAGTCGGGGCGAGCGCTACTCCGACCTGTTTTCTCGGTTGCTCAGAGAAAACATCATTTTCTTGGGAACTCCAATTGATGACACCATCGCAAATCTGGTGTGCGCTCAGCTGTTGTTCTTGGAGTCAGAAAATCCAGATAAGGACATCAGCATCTACATCAATAGCCCGGGCGGAGACATCAATGCCCTGATGGCGATCTACGACACGATGCAGTACATCCGTCCAGAGATCACCACCCTGTGCTTCGGCCAAGCTGCGTCAGCAGCGGCGGTGCTCCTGGCAGCAGGAACTCCCGGCAAGCGCATGGCACTTCCAAATGCTCGTGTGTTGATTCACCAGCCCTATGCGCAAAGCGGTTACGCCCAGGTTTCAGACCTCGAGATTGCAGCGAATGAAATCCTTCGCCTGAAAGAAACTTTGGAGCGCGTGCTCTCGCGTCATACCGGTCAGACCATTGAGAAGATCGCAAAAGACACTGATCGCGACTATGTCCTGACTGCCGCCGAGGCCAAGGAGTACGGCATCATCGATGAGGTCATCGAGGAGCGGGCACTTGTTGACAACTCGGGAGCAATCACCGCAGTCAGCTGATAGATCGGCAAGAATGTCCTACCGGTGGTGTTTGCTCATCGGCAGACGGTGCATCGATACGTCAGAGACAGACTGAGGACTGAGGATTTAGCGTGGCCAAGTTTGGTGATGGAGGAGAACTCCTAAAATGCTCGTTCTGTGGAAAATCGCAGAAGCAGGTCAAGAAACTCATCGCAGGCCCGGGCGTATATATCTGTGACGAGTGCATTGATTTGTGCAATGAGATCATCGAAGAGGAACTTGCAGAAACCAGCGAACTCTCTCTGGATGAACTTCCAAAGCCAGTAGAAATTTTTGAGTTCCTCGAAGACTTCATTATTGGTCAAGACCAAGCAAAGAAGATTCTCGCCGTAGCGGTCTACAACCACTACAAGCGAGTTCAGCATGGCGCCCGTCCCGGGTCTGAAGATATCGAGTTGGCTAAATCCAACATCATGATGATCGGGCCAACGGGTTGTGGAAAGACCTTCCTGGCTCAGACCTTGGCCAAGATGTTGAACGTGCCGTTCGCAATCGCAGATGCAACTGCTCTCACCGAAGCCGGATATGTGGGAGAGGATGTCGAGAACATCCTGCTGAAGTTGATCCAAGCAGCCGACTTCGATGTGAAAAAGGCCGAGACTGGCATCATCTACATCGACGAGATCGACAAGGTGGCCCGAAAGTCCGAAAACCCTTCCATCACCCGTGACGTTTCGGGTGAAGGCGTGCAGCAAGCTCTGCTCAAGATTCTGGAAGGAACGACTGCATCGGTTCCTCCTCAAGGTGGTCGCAAGCATCCTCATCAGGAATTCATTCAGATTGACACCACCAACATTCTGTTTATTTGCGGCGGCGCATTTGCTGGTCTGGACAAGATCATTGAGCAGCGCAGCAATCGCAAGGGGATTGGGTTTGGTGCCGAGATTCGTTCGGTACGCGAGCGCTCAGAGAGCGATCTCTTTTCGAAGGTGCTACCCGAGGACCTCCTCAAGTTTGGTTTAATTCCCGAGTTCGTTGGCAGGCTTCCCGTCATCGGCGTTGTAGACAGCTTGGATCGTGATGCTCTGATCCGAATTCTGGTGGAGCCAAAGAATGCACTCGTCAAGCAGTATCAGAAGTTCTTTGAGCTTGAAGACGCCGAACTTGAGTTCACCGAGGATGCCCTAGTTGCAGTTGCCGAACTTGCCCTGGTGCGTGGCACGGGAGCTCGCGGCCTACGGTCGATTCTTGAAGAAGTGCTGCTCGGAGTGATGTACGAACTGCCCTCGCGGACCGACGTGCACCGTGTAGTTATCGATGCAGACGTGGTAGCTCGAAAGAGTGAGCCTCAGCTGATTGCCCGTTCCGCCAAGCCGCGTACTGCTCGTCCAAAGCGCGCAGCATCCTGACCTAGCTGCCAGAAGTGGACATCGCTGAAGCCCTGAGGTGGCACGACTCCCGCCTCGATCATGAGACTGCAACTACTTCAATTGCCGCTGGAAGAATCGCAGGGTTGTCGCTAGTTGGTATGAGGGAACTCATGTCGGTACTAGGGGATCCGCAGCAGGACGTCCCCGTCATTCACATCACGGGAACGAACGGCAAGGGCACTGTTGCTGCCATGGTCACATCGTTGTTGCGGGCGAGCGGTCTGACAGTGGGGACCTACACAAGTCCGCACTTGCGCAGGGTGAACGAACGAATCAGCCGAAATGGCTCAGAGATTTCTGACCTTGACTTAGCCGAAGTCCTGACCGGGATTGCTGCAGTCGAGCCATTACTCGAAGTGCAGCCAAGCTGGTTTGAAGTGATCACGGCTGCAGCGTTTCGCTACTTCGCCGAGGCCCCCGTAGATGTTGCAGTCATCGAGGTGGGACTCTTAGGTCGCTTGGATGCCACAAATGTGGCCGATGCCGCAGTGGCTGTAGTCACCTCAATCCAAGGGGATCACACAGATTTCGCGCCGGGCTGGGAACTGGCTGTGGCCGGAGAGAAGGCAGGGATTATCAAGGCGCAGAGCATTGCGGTCATTGGAGCGGTTGATCCTGACCTTGCTGAAGTGTTTGTTGCCGAAGGCCCTGAATCTCTGGTTCGGCTGGGAGTTGATTTCGCTGCAGTAGACGATCAAGTTGCCATCGGCGGCCACCTTGTTGACCTTCAGGGTGTGTTCGGCCGTTACGAGCAACTGTTTCTTCCCCTGCATGGTGCCCATCAGGTTGCCAACGCATCTATTGCTGTTGCGGCAGTGGAGTCATTCTTTGGAACTGCACTCGATGCAGAAGTTGTTGCCGAGGGGTTTGCATCACTCAAGCTTCCTGGTCGTTTCGAAGTGTTGCGCTACGGCCCATTGGTCGTGGTAGACGGGGCACATAACGCCGATGCATTGAGGGCTTCTGCAAGGACTCTTGAAGATGAGTTTGCGCCCGCTGGTACCCGGATCATTGTGCTGGGTTTGCTTGCGGGTCGAGACCCTGACCGCTCCGTCGCAGCAGTATCAGAACTGCGCCCTGATCTTATTTTGTGCTGCAGCTTGGATGGCAGCCGAGGCGTGTCCGCAGCTGTCTTGGCCGCTGCATGTGCCAAGCGAGGCATAGCTCACGAGACAGTCGGTGACCCCGCATCGGCCGTGGCCCGGGCACTCGCGCTCGCTGCAGAGGAAGATGTGGTGTTGATAACTGGATCGTTCAGGATGTTCGAGCCAGCGCAGACGGTGCTTCTCTCGTTTGACTCACAGAACTAGCAAGCTTCGGGGCGTGAGCCGGCCTCACAGAACTCGCAAGCGCTGACTGCAGACCCAGAACCCGGCGGATCCTCGCTGTCTGAGTGCCTCAGTTCGCCTTCAGGCCCAGTTGATGCGTAGCGTGATGCACGTGAATCAGACATTTATCATGTGCAAACCCGATGCAGTAGAACGTGGACTCGTCGGCGAGATCATTACTCGGATCGAACGAAAGGGATTGAGGATCCTGCGAATGGATCTTCGAGTCCCGGACCGCCCGCTTGCAGAGGCTCACTACGAGGAGCATGCAGACAAGCCGTTCTACGGAGAGTTGGTCGACTTTTTGACCCGCGGCCCAGTAGTGGCGCTCGTGGTCGAGGGCCCTGAGGACCAGACTTTTCACTTGATGCGAACATTGATTGGCAAAACCCAAGTCGCCGAGGCGCAGCCGGGTTCAATTCGTGGCGATTTCGCAACAACCACGAATGAGAATCTGGTGCACGGGTCAGATGGACACGAGGCCGCGGCCCGTGAGATTGCTCTCTGGTTCCCATCCTGAGGTTTCCCGTAGTTGACCGCTTGGCCAGCCACGGATCCATTTGTTACAGTTGTGTTGCGAACTTGGTAAGGTGCGTTTTCTAATCACCTAGCCCAGTCTGCTCAGCGCCCCATTTTGCCCCTGTTCCATGCAGGTTGCAGGGGCTAGCGTGAGGACCCTTATGGCTCGGATGAATTCAAACTTTCTAGGCCGTGACATGGCTGTTGATCTCGGCACGGCAAACACCTTGGTCTATGTCCGTGGTGAAGGCATCGTGTTATCGGAGCCCTCCGTTGTTGCGATTCGAGTCGCAGATGGTAAAGCCGTTGCGGTGGGTACCGAGGCCAAGCGAATGATTGGCCGCACGCCAGCGCATATTGCTGCGATTCGCCCCCTGAAAGATGGAGTGATCTCCGACTTCGAGGTCTGCGAGATCATGCTCCGTTATTTTATCCAGCGTGTGCATAACAGTCGTTTCTCGAAACCCCGGATGATTATTTGCGTGCCATCAGGAGTCACCGGGGTTGAGCAACGAGCAGTTCAAGATGCCGCTGAGTTTGCCGGCGCCCGCAAACCCGCCCACATCATTGAAGAACCAATGGCTGCTGCGATTGGTTCTGGTTTGCCAGTGCAAGAACCCACGGGAAACATGATTGTCGACATTGGTGGAGGCACTACTGAGGTTGCGGTCATTTCTCTCGGTGGCGTGGTGACAAGTCAATCTGTTCGCGTTGGCGGCGACGAACTCGACGAGTCGATCATTCAGTTCATCAAGAAGGAATACAGCTTGGCCTTAGGTGAACGCACGGCTGAAGTTGTCAAGATGGAACTCGGCTCCGCATGGCCGCTGCGCCAAGAGCTTCAGGCAGAGATTCGCGGGCGTGACCTAGTGACTGGCTTGCCAAAAACAATCGTCACCTCCACAAACGAGATTCGTGAGGCAATCGAAGAGCCCGTGTCGAGCATCGTCGATGCAGTCAAGGTCACTCTTGATAAAACTCCTCCGGAACTTGCCGCTGACATTATGGAGCGAGGGATCATGCTGGCGGGCGGGGGAGCGCTCCTCAAGGGCCTTGCCGAGCGACTTGCTCAAGAAACGGGCATGCCCATTCAGATCGCTCCGCGACCACTCGAGGCAGTTGCCCTTGGAGCAGGTCAGGCACTCGAAGAGTTTGAAGCCCTTCGCGGTGTCCTCTTCTCCTCAAGTCGCGACTGAGTCCCGGACTCAAGTCCGTGCGTCCCCTTTCACAGCCTGGTAAAAACCGGCAGCGCTCGCGTTACGTGCTGCTCGTCATTACCTTGCTCACGATCACCATCATTACCCTCGATGCGCGCGGGGTTCCGATGATCTCCTCGGCTCGGGACAGCTCACGGGACGCACTTGCTCCCGTTCGAGGTGCAGCACGTTGGGTCACTACTCCATTCCGTAACGCCTGGAATGGCATCACTGGCTACGACGAACTTCGAGAAGAAAATGAGAAGCTCCGCTCAGAGCTAGGTCAAGACACGGCAAATGCCATGCGCGAGCAGAATGCCCAAGAAGAACTCGCGAAGTTGAAAGAGCAGCTCAACATCAGCTTTTTGGGGAGCACCCAAAGCCAGATTGCCAGAGTCACCAGCGGCGCTTCTTCAAACTTTTCTGATTACACAGTTGAGATTGATAAAGGCAGCGAACTTGGCCTAGCCGTGGGCAACCCCGTGGTCACCAAGGGTGGACTGGTGGGCAGGATTGTGCGAGTCACTAAGAAGCGGTCTGTGGTGCAACTCATCACAGATCCCGATTTTTCTGTTGGCGTAACGGTCGGGGCAGATCAGAATCAGGGAGTCGGTCACGGGACAGGAAATACCCGAACCTTCATCGTTGATCGGGGCATTGACCTCACTGATGAAGTCCAGACAAAGGACAGTGTGTTTGCAGGGGGAATCGAGAACTCCATCATGCCCCCTGACCTATTTATCCCGATCGGAACGGTAGATAAAATCACCCCGGACGAAGCCGCTCGCGTGCAGGTGCTTCAGGTCAACTACACCGTTCAGTTTGGGCGACTCGATGTGGTTCAGGTCATCAAATGGGTTCCGGCAAGCTGATGATGCTTCTAGCCCAAAGAGCGCAAGGGCGGTCGCTTTGTGAACGCTGAATCCACGCTCGTCCTTCGGTGGAGCCTGCTGCTCGTGATGGCCTACCTGATACAGGTTGGCTTCCTGCAGGATTTTCGACCACTAGGGGTGCATCCCGAGATCATGCTGTTGCTCGCAATCTGTGCAGGCATTCTGGGAGGAAGTTCTCGTGGGGCGATAGTGGGATTCTTCGCAGGCTTACTCAATGATCTACTTCTGAGCGGAAGCCTGGGAATCTCTGCACTGTGCTTTGCGCTTGTTGGCTTTGCAGCAGGAGTCCTCGAGGATTCCGTGATTCGGTCATCGCGTCTGATCTCAATGGCCATCGCTGCTGTGGGTAGCGCAGTCGGCGTGCTGATGTACGCATGTCTCAGCCATTTGCTGGGAGCACACTCATTATCCGACCCGCGCCTATGGCTGATCATCACTATCGTTTCAGTAATCAATGGGGTGTTGTGTTTAGCAGCACTTCCATTGTGCCGCTGGGCCGAAGGTCTTGGTCTGAACTCGCGGGCGTACTGATGCGATTGTTTTCATGAACATTCTCCTGAACAACATGGACGTTCCTCATGGATACTGACTCAACGCACGTCCGCTTGAGTGCTATCGGAATCGTTGCCGTCTCTTTGTTCTTGGCATTGTTCATGCGACTCTGGTTCCTGCAGGGAATTGACCGGCAGGCCTTCGAAGCAGCCTCGGTATCGAATCGGGTTCGGGTCATTCATGAGGAGGGACCTCGCGGGCGCATTCTCGATCGCAACGGCAAGATTCTTGTAGATAGCGAAACCTCGATTGTGGTTTCGCTAGATCGCGAACCGCTGCGCAAGATGGAGGAGCCAGAACGCAATGCAGTATTTGTCTCACTCGCAGACACCCTGCAGCAACTCGGTGTGCCCACCAAGCTGAGCCTGATCGAGAAGCGGTATGCAGATCTTCGCTATGCGCCACAGGAGTACGTGCCGATTGCTGATGACGTTGACCCAAGCGTAGAGATCTACTTAATGGAGCGGGCCGATCGCTACCCGGGAATCATTGTGGAACGCAAGGCAATCCGTTCCTATCCATACGGCAACCTCGCCGCCCATTTACTTGGCTATGTGGGCGAGATCAATGAGAAGGAACTCGTTGAACGCGGCGGACAACTCCCAGGTTCCGAGAACAGCTCCACGACTGCTCCAACAACGACTGCTCCCTCAACCTCTCCAGGCAGTTCCTCCGGAGCGGACTCGGGTACCAGACTCACTGACTACCGGCTCGGTGACTCGATCGGTAAGGGCGGGGTCGAGCGCTCCTACGAGGCTGACCTTCGGGCAGTTCCCGGGGAACGAACAATCGAGGTCAACGCAAAGGGCGACCTTGTTGATGTGCTGTCTTTGAAGTCTCCCGTCGTAGGTGACGATATTTGGTTGACCATTGACATCGATCTGCAGGCCCACGCAGAGCGACTGCTTGCTGCAAAGATTCAGGACTTACGAGGCGGACGAGACAAGGACAACAACCGGCTCAACGCACCCCAGGGCTCTGTCGTCATTGAAGATCCTCAAAACGGTCAGATTCTGGCCATGGCCTCTTACCCTGACTACGACCCAAGCGTCACAGTCAACGGCATCTCTCAAGAGCAGTGGGAGGCCTTTAACGATCCCAACAGCGGCCTTCCGCTAGTTAATTGGGCATTACAAGGCACCTACGCTCCCGGGTCCACCTTCAAGCTGTACACGGCTCTAGCTGGCTATAACTCGGGCTATCTTCGAGATGGCACCGAGGTGGTCAATGACCCTGGCGTGTACACAATCGAAAACTGCAAAGGTGAAAAGTGTGAGGTCCGAAATGCAGGGTCAACTCCTCATGGGACCGTCAACATGGCTTCCGCTCTTACAGTTTCTTCGGATGTTTATTTCTACAAACTCGCTGACAAGTTCTGGAATCTCACAGACCAATATGGAGAGACTCCTATTCAAGATGCGGCGGCACAGTTTGGCCTCGGCGCAAAGACGGGAGTCCCGCTTTCAGGAGAGAACCCTGGTCGTCTTCCCACTCCGGCAAGCCGCAAGGCAGCCTTCGAGGCCAGGCCTGACTTGTTTATGACAGGGGACTGGCGCTCGGGAGACAACATCAATACCTCCATTGGTCAGGGAGACGTTCTTGCAACTCCTCTGCAGATCGTCAACAGCTACGCCACCTTTGCTAACGGCGGCACTCGCTATCAGCCACAGATTGTTACCAAGGTGACAAGACCAAATGATCTGACGTTGCCCGCGAATGACCCAGCGAATTACAAACTCATCCGACAAGTTGAGCCTGTGGTTCAGGGCACAATTCAGATCCAGCCCGATCAGTACGCCAAGATTTACGACGGCCTGCTCGGCGTGACTCAAAGCGCGTTGGGAACGGCTTCTGCATCTTGGCAGGCATCCAAAACGGCGTGGCCCATGGCTGGGAAGACTGGTACAGCTCAAGTCTCAAAAAAGGCAGATACATCGCTGTTTGCGGCATGGGGTCCGGCTGGCACTGGCGAGCCCGCACGGTATGCAATCTCGGTCGTGGTCCCAGAGTCCGGTTTCGGTGGCGAAGTGGCAGCACCATTAGCCTTCCGAATCATGGAGCCACTCTCGTTTGGAACCCTGTTGCCGGCATGTCTAAGCGCCGATCAGTCTGCATGTGCGGCGGCGGCAGACGCTGCTTCAGCTGCTAGTGGAAATGACGTCACCTCAGGCTCAGCAGACTGATGCAATCGATCGGCGTTGATCGACGCAGCATCTCTGGGTTTCGCGGTCGGGACGTGTCCTCTGCTTGGAAGCACATCGACATCGTTTTACTTGTAGCCACCGCACTGGTGCTGCTGTTCGGGCTAGTGATGGTCTACAGCGCGACGCGTAGGTTCCCCGGGGGAACTGGGATCCTGCTTCGGCAAGGATTGTTTGTTGTTGTTGGCATCGCTGCAATGTTTGGCGTATCGCTCATCGATTATCGCCGAATCGCTGACTGGTGGCAGATCATTTATGGGGTGGCGATGTTGGTGCTAGCTGGAGTGCTGTCACCCTTGGGATCGCTGGGCGCATTTGGAACAAAGGGCTGGTACGCCTTCGGCCCGCTCGTGTTTCAACCCGTCGAGATTGCCAAACTTGCAACGGTGCTAGCAGTTGCTTCGTACCTCGGTTCGGTAGACCGGGTGGATCTGCGACGACTCGGAACAGCGCTGGTTTTGCTTGTCGTACCGATGGGGCTCACGATGCTGCAGCCAGACCTGGGCTCTGCTCTGGTGTTCATCGTTGTTGGCCTCGGCATGTTGGTCGTGGGCGGTGTACGCATGCGCCACCTGTCTATTCTGGTCATTCTTGGTGTAGTCGCTGTCTTCGGCATTTTGCAGAGCAGCGCTCTGGATCAGTACCAAAAGGATCGCCTGACAGCCTTTGCTAACCCAGACGGCGTCTCGGCCAAGGCCCGCTACAACATCGATCAGGCTCAGACTGCAATCTCTTCGGGTGGTTTGACGGGTTATGGACTCGGGAAGGGGCCGTCAACTCGCTTGGGGTACGTGCCAGCGCAGCAGACGGACTTCATCTTTACTGTGGCGGGCGAGGAATTCGGGTTCGTTGGATCAGGACTCTTGCTGATTCTGTTTGCAATCATGATCTGGCGAATCTGGAGAGCGGCCCAACTAGCGGCTGACTCGATGGGTACCTTGTTGTGTATTGGCGTGATGTCGATGTTTTTGTTCCATATTTTCGAAAACGTGGGCATGAATCTGGGAATTATGCCTGTCACTGGAATCCCCCTGCCGCTGGTCTCTCAGGGGGGATCGGCCGTAGTCGCGTCGTGTATTGCCTTAGGCCTCGTGCAGTCAGTGCATATGCACCGCTACGCCTAACGGCCCAAGGAACTGCCCTGCTAGTGATTCGCCGATCTACTGGCACGGCGATTGTGCTCCCGTGGCAGTAGACTAGGTGGATCATGTCCGCTCTTCAGGTCGAATTCACCAAGAATTCGGTCGATACCACTCCCTTTCCTCAAAGTTTCCTTGACTCCCTGTTTCACCTTGTGCTCAGGGCAGCCCGCGGATTCTTAGGAACGGTTCTGCGAAGCCAAGCCGAACCCGACTATCCGGGTGCGCTTACATCAACTGCTTCGAGCGTTGAATTTCTGAAGTCAGACATGGTGCATTTTTCGCAGCATCTAAGAAATCACGAGAACCATACGTTCGAGTCGATCAAGACCGTGGACCTGTCATACCCATCAACCTGCGCTCGTAGCCGGTTGAACCACCTTCATATAAACGAACGACAGCTAGGCGCAGGACTCAGTGATCCTGCCAAAGCCGTCTCCACACGTGAGCGCGTTGGCGCCATGAGAGGAGTGTCCCATGTCGGACACCGAATCGAATCCACCACAGGCTACAAACTCGGCCGCTGTACCTTCAGTGGTTCCACCACAGGCAGCCCAACCGGAGGCTCCTCGCAAGCCACAAATTGGGGATTCCATGCCGGCCCCAAGGTCAGCCGCCCCAACTGCGACTCCCACAAGTACTTCCGCTAGTTCGGCAGAGCAAGGGGAGGGAACGACTGCAGCGCGCAAGCGGCGGCGTCGACGCGGCCGTGGCGGTGGCGGTGGCGGTGCTGCTGGCACAGGTGCACAGGCCGAGGCCGGCCAAGATGCGGGTGCACAGAACAACGGCGGTCAGAAGCAGGGCGGCCAGAATCAGGGCGGCCAGAATCAGGCCAGTCAAAAGCAGGGCGGCCAGAATCAGGGCAGTCAGAACGGCGGTCAGCGTCAGAGCGGCCAAAAGCAAGGCGGTCAGAATCAGGGCAGTCAGAACGGCGGTCAGCGTCAGGGCGGCCAAAAGCAGGGCGGTCAGAAGCAGGGCGGCCAACGTCAGGGGAATCGCCCCAAGCCCGTAGAAGCAGTGCTTCTAGATGAGGACCCCCTTCAGCTTGACGAGAAGACGCTCAAGCAGAGGGGCGGAAAGAGCCGCAACGGACGTGCCGTCGGCCGCTTCCAAATGAATGTGCAGGTTCGAGGTGAGGCTACGCAAATCGCCATCCTCGAGGGCCGATCCTTGGTCGAGCACTATGTATCCAAGCCCACTGATGACACAACTCAGATTCACGGAAACATCTATATCGGCAAGGTAGAGAACGTGCTCCCAGGCATGGAAGCTGCGTTCATTGACATTGCAACTCCCAAGAATGCGGTGCTCTATCGAAGCGATGTTGTCCACGATGCTTCAGAACTCGACAAGCGAGCTGAGCCGCCTCGGATTGAGGATGTTCTCAAGTCCAAGCAGTTGATTCTGTGCCAAGTCACCAAAAATCCCATTGCGCATAAGGGTGCTCGGCTCACACAAGAAGTCTCTCTGCCCGGCCGCTTTGTTGTGCTCGTTCCTAACTCGAGCACCTTTGGTATTTCCAAGCGCTTGCCGGATGATGAACGCAAGCGTCTCCGGCAGTTGCTCGATCGTGTCAAGCCTAAGCAGCATGGTGTGATTGTTCGCACAGCGGCTGAAGGGGTCACGGCAGAGGAGCTTGAACGCGACGTTGCCCGACTAGTCAAGCAATGGGATCGGATCTCTGACCTTGCTGCTAAGCAGAATCGGCCAGGCCTGTTGTACCGAGAGCCCGAACTGGCAGTGCGGTTTATCCGAGAAGAGTTCAGTGCCGAGTATCGGGCTGTCTTCATCGACGATGAAGCCCTGTATGCCGATGTGAAGGAGTACGTCGAAGCCGTAGCTCCCGCTCTTGCGGAGCGCGTCCAGTTCTACGATCGCTCAGCTGAGGCGCTGCCAATCTTTGAACGTTTCCATGTGATGGAGCAGCTTGCCAAGGCCGTGGATCGTAAGGTCTGGTTGCCTTCTGGTGGGTCGCTCATCATCGAAGCCACCGAAGCTCTGACTGTTATAGACGTCAACACTGGCAGAAATGTTGGCTCTTCAAATCTGGAAGAAACAGTATTTCGCAACAACCTCGAGGCTGCTGAAGAGATTGCACGTCAGCTGCGCCTGCGAGATATTGGCGGAATCATCGTTATTGACTTCATCGATATGGAAATCAAAGAGAATCGAGACCAAGTCGGCCGGCAGTTCCGTGAGGCGCTGAGTCGCGATAAGACCCGTACCCAAGTGTTTGCTATCTCTGAGCTTGGCCTCGTCGAAATGACCAGAAAGCGCATTGGCGAAGGGCTTTTGGAATCTGTCTCGACTATCTGTGAGCCCTGTGAAGGGCGAGGTGTCCTGCTGTCATCTGAGTTTCTGACCTAGGTCACAGATACTCAACGTGCATTCAGTAGGTCTCCTCCGGTAGAGTCCACACCTGTATGTATGCAGTCGTGAAGTCCGGTGGAAAGCAATATCGTGTCGAGCAGGGTCAGCGCCTGCGTGTTGAGCGCTTGGGTGCGCCAGAGAGCGAGGTTGAGCTCCGTCCTGTGATGTTGGTGGACGGCGATACCGTGCTCGCTACCCCAGAGCAGCTCAAGGGAGCCACAGTCTCCGCTCGTGTGGTCGAAGAGGTGAGAGGGCCCAAGATCAACGCCTTCACCTATAAGAACAAGTCCAATAACCGTCGTCGGTGGGGTCACCGTCAGACGTACTCGGCAATCGAGATCACCGGAATCTCTCGAGGCTAAGGGCATCGCCCTACCTCGCACTCGGTTCGGTACCTCCAAGCTAGGAAGAGAAAGCACTCATGTCGAAGACCAAAGGTGGCGGTTCTACAAGGAACGGTCGTGATTCAGAGAGTAAGCGCCTCGGCGTCAAAGTATTCGACGGCGGCGTAGTTCACGCTGGGGCAATTATCGTGCGTCAGCGCGGAACAAAGATTCACCCCGGAGAAAACGTCGGCATCGGCGGCGACGACACCCTGTTTGCGCTAGCTGACGGCAAGGTCAAGTTCGGTTCACGACGCAATCGCAAGATCGTGAACGTCTTCCCTGCAGCTGAATAAGCCTGCAGAAGGCTAGAGAATGCCGACCGGAAGGTCGTTGCGGTTCCAGCCCAAGAGTTGTTGAGCTTGTAAAAATGCGTATCGGTCAGTCATGCCACCTACATAGGTGACCGCCTGAGCGAGGGCCTCCTCCGAGTCGGATTCTGGAGCCGTTTCTGTTGCTTGTAGTGCCGGCAACTGATTTGGGTGGGATCCGTGATGCTCAACGAGCGCACGTAGAATCCGAATCACGGTTGCGGACTGGGCGAGTGACTCGGCACGCATGTAGATCTTCTCGTAGTTGAACCGGCGAAATTCAGCGAGGGCTTCAGCCAACGAGTCGGTCATGCCGATCTGCCCGGTCTCCCTTGCAGCTTGAACTACAGCGGAGATGAACGAACTGAGCTGCTGGCTTCTGCGCTCCCCGCAGCGCTCGCGTACGAGTATCGGAAGTTCTTCTGGCATCACGATTCCCACGTGTGCAGCATCTTCAAAGTCGTGGCATACATAGGCAATGCGGTCTGCCCAAGAGACAACCTCACCTTCGGGGGTGAGCGGTGCTGGCCGCGACCAAGAGTGATTGCGGATTCCGTCGAGCGTCTCGCTACACAAGTTGAGGGGCCGCAGCACAGTATCTGCACCCCAGACGGCGTGATCGTAGCCACCGGGTATGTAGGGGGAGAATGCGTCTTCGCTTGCGTGGCCGCCTGGCCCGTGACCGCAGTCATGGCCCAGAGCGATTGCCTCGGTGAGCGCCAGATTGAGTCCAAGTGATCGAGAGATTGCCACGGCAACTTGAGCAACCTCGAGAGCGTGGGTGAGCCTGGTTCGTTGGTGATCCTCGGGAAACACAAAGACCTGGGTTTTGCCCGACAACCTTCGAAACGCCGGACTATGCAAGATGCGGTCTCGGTCGCGTTCGAAGCATGTGCGTTCTGGGTCTGGCTCTTCGGGTACGACTCGATTGCCGGCTCCTGCAGAGGCCGTCGCTCCACGGACGAGTGTCAGTTCCTCTAGGTGTTCACGCGTAGCGCGGTTCATTCGCGCAGCGATTCCAATCTGGGCTGTGGAGTCAGAATGAGCCAGACGAATTGGTTTCTCGCCTATTTGATGGCCGCCCATCGTCGAAGCCCAGAGGGCTGTGCGGTCCTCAGGCTCTGTGTTGTTGTTCGGCTCTGAGTTGTTCACATGGCCATATTAGAAGCCCGATGGGACAGTCCACGCGGGCTGCTCTGGATCTGCATAGTGAGCGGAGTGCTGACTCGTCGTATCCTTATGCTGTGTCGAACTTTGTAGATGAGTGTGGTCTAAACGTAAAAGGCGGAGATGGAGGCGCTGGATGTACCTCGTTCCGCCGAGAAGCGCACGTTGCCATGGGCGGCCCAGATGGGGGAGATGGTGGATCTGGGGGCGATGTTTGGTTAGTGGCGGACCGAAATGTTGCTTCGCTGTTGTCATTCCGAGATCACCCGCACCGTAAGGCAACCAACGGCTCACATGGCTCGGGCAAGAAGAAACACGGCCATGGTGGCGATGACCTCTTTGTCCATGTGCCCATCGGGACCACGGTCAAAGACCGTGATGGAGAGATTCTGGCTGACCTTGTCCACGATCGTGACCGCTGGCTAGCAGCCGAGGGCGGCATCGGCGGAAAAGGCAATGCGAAATTCCTATCAAATAAGCGTCGCGCACCGGGGTTTGCTGAGCAGGGTGAGATTGGCCAAGAGCGCTGGATGTGGCTCGAACTCAAACTCATGGCAGATGTTGCACTTGTTGGATTTCCAAACGTCGGAAAGTCCACGCTGATCTCACGTATTTCGGCGGCGCGCCCAAAGATTGCCGACTATCCGTTTACTACCTTGGTTCCGAACTTGGGTGTAGTTCGGATCAACGAGGGAAATGGTCTTGCCTTCGAGATGGTTGTTGCCGACATTCCTGGTCTGATTGAGGGCGCTGCCGAGGGTAGAGGTCTGGGCCATCAGTTCTTGCGGCATATCGAGCGAGCACGGGCGCTGGTCTTACTGCTGGATCTTTCTCCGCTCGCCGAGCGATCACCAGAAGAACAAGAGCGGGTATTGCTGGCCGAACTAGAGAGTTACCGCCCCGATATGTTGGACCGTCCGCGGGTGCGCATTGGTTCGCGCTCCGATATGGCCGAGGGCGACCAGGCCGCAGAATTCGATGGCCTCTCTGTGTCTGCAATCACTGGTGCTGGGGTGCCCCAACTTTTGGGTCTGCTGCGACGGGCAGTAGAAACTGCGCGAGCGAACGAGCCTGAATCCGATGGATTTGTGACGCTGCGTCCTGTCGCAGAGGGAATCAAGATTGGGAGAAGAGACGATGGCAGCTTCGAGGTGATCGGCCGTGAAGCTACCCGCGCAGTTGGGCTCTCTGATATGACCAATTCCGAGGCGCTCGATGTGGCTCGGGAACGACTCACCAAGCTTGGCGTCGATCGGGCGCTGGCTCGTGCTGGGGCTCGCAATGGCGATGTTGTGCATATTGCGAAGTTCAGCTTCGACTATGAATCGGACGACACACTCGAGGTTCAACCCTTTGACGATGCGGCCCCAGTGGCTCGGCATCGTAGAAACCGTGAAGCCCATACGGGTGATTGGCTTGAGGAGGAACCACCCTCGGGAACACCTGGGGGCGGTATCTCGTATGTGAGCGAGTCTCAGGCCACCGAAGTAGATATGAACGACTCGGATATGAACGAATCGGACGTGAACGAATCGGACGTGGACGAATCCGACGTAGAGACCGAAGTTATCTACGTGCAACGAGGGTCGAGCCCAACATGAGGTTGGTAGTCAAGATTGGTTCCTCGAGTCTGACCAATGACGACGGGGTCATTGCTTCAGAGTCCATTCATAAGCTCAGCATTGAGTTGGCAGAATTGCGCTCCATGGGCCATGAGGTCGTGGTTGTCTCTTCCGGGGCTGTGGCCTCGGGGTTGCCACTTCTTGGTTTTGATGCAGCTTCGCGTCCGACTGACTCAACCACGCTTCAGGCCGTCTCGGCCGTAGGTCAGGCTCGCCTGATGCAGACCTGGAACGAGCAACTCGCTGAGCAGGGCCTTGTCGCAGGACAGGTCCTGTTAGCTCCTCATGACTTTATGGTGCGCGCTCAGTATCTGTTTGCCCGAGGCACACTCGAACGTCTCATCGAACTCGGAGTGATTCCCGTGGTCAATGAAAACGATGCAGTCGCAGACGATGAGATTCGCTTTGGCGACAACGATCGCATTGCGGCCCTTGTTGCGCACCTCATCTCTGCAGATCTGCTCGTCTTGCTGACGGATATGCCGGGTCTGATGAATGCTGATCCCCGCAGCACTGTGCAAGCCTCGCTGATCGAAGAGATCATCGAGATTGATCACGAACTTGAGCAGTTGGCCGGGGGAGCCGGATCTGCTCGCGGTAGTGGCGGGATGGCCTCGAAGTTGTCTGCTGCCAAGATCGCCGCATGGTCTGGAGTTCGAACTGTGATCGCTGCTGCATCGCGGCCAGAGGTTCTGCGTGATGCTGTCAATCAGGTTCCTGGTGTGGGAACCACGATTCATGCTCGCGACAATCAGTTATCGGCCCGAAAGCTCTGGATTGCATTTGCGCTGCCATCGGCGGGTCGGATTCACGTGGATGCCGGTGCAGTCAAAGCTCTGAGCCAAGGTGGAACTTCTTTGCTAGCTGCCGGGGTGAGGTCAGTTGACGGGCAGTTCGAGGCGTTCGAGGCTGTAGAGATCGTCGACGAATCCGGCTCTGTGATCGCCAAGGGCTTGACGCGATTGAATGCCCAGTCGGTTCAAGAACTCGCGGGTCGTCGCTCCTCTGAGTTGGCAGGCCGCTCAGGCGAGATCGTGCACTGCGATGATCTCGTTATCCTGCCCTAGGCGGGCTCGTCCGAACGAAACTTAGGGAGTGTCTCCGGTAGCAGTTGCCGCCTGGCCCTCTTCGGGGGAGGTTGCTGCGGTTGCCGTGTCAGCAGCAGGGTCGGCAGCAGTGGTTTCGGCGATACCAAGCTGAGATCGAATCTCTGAGAGCCGGGCATTCGCCTCGTAGTTCACCGAGGCTTGTTCTACTTCGAGCATCTTGGACTCAACAGACATGCCCTGGATCTCTGAGGTTCCCTTGGCCTTGGCGTAGCGAGTCTCGATCTTCTCCCGCACCTCGTCAAGAGTCGGAACATCCTGGCCAACTTGCTCTGTCAGCGAGGACATAGCGGTGTTCATCTGCTCCTGCATCTTTGCTTGGTCAAGCTGTGACAGCAGCTTTTGCTTCTCTGCCAACTTCTGTTGAAGCACTCGCGAGTTCTGCTGCACAGCTGCTTTGGCCTGATCTGAGGCTTGCGCTGATTGCAGAGCGAGTTCCTTGAGAGTTGCGGCCTCAGACTCTTTGGAGATGAGCTGATTTGCGAAGGTTTCAGCAGTGTTGAGGAACGCAGCAGCCTTCTCCGCGTCCCCGCTCTTTGCGGCCTCATCGGCCATGATCACAGCTTGTTGTGTATTGCGATTGAGCTTCTCTAGCTCATCAAGCACCTTTGCCAATCGCATCTCGGTCTGCTTCTGATTGGCGATGACGTTTGCAGCCTGCTCTTTGAGGCGCCTGTGCTGCTCCTGAGCCTCGGTGATTGCCTGCTCGAGCTGAATCTTGGGATCAGCATTCTCGTCGAACGTATTCGAGAGCTTGGCACCCATGTATTTCCACCATTTTTTCAAAGATTTCCACATGGCCGACAGCCTAACGGCAAGACCGCATCAAGGTCGTACAAGTTTCACAACCCGCTTTGTCATGCCCCTGACCCTCCATGAAGGGTTAGGGGCATGACAGAATAAGGGGTTTGGTGCTTAGCTGCTAGTGGCAGAAGAACTGCTCCGTCGGCGGAGTCGGTTGACGAGCGGGTCGAACCCGTAGGGCCTAAACACCAGCGTGGCCACAGCGAAGACGGGGATGGCTACAGCTAGGCCGACGAGCAACTCACCGAGGTCCCCAAGATGTGGCCGTGCCCACAGAACAGCCGCTGCGAGCGACACAATGACACAGGCAGATACCAGTAGAGATCGCATGAGCATCCACAATGTTGCCAATGTGAGCAAGCCGTGGACATGGCGATTGAGCACGATCACGGCAGC
>CAMDLX010000008.1 GCA_945901935.1 Bifidobacterium breve
TGGACGCTTCCTTGTTCGCCGTCGGCTCGTAGGTCTGCTCGCAGCCAGGCTTCGTCTGGAGGACTTCATTCGTAGGCATCCGGAGTCGGTTGAGACCGAACTCGAGCCACCAGTCATCGTGGTCGGCTTGCCCCGCTCAGGGACCACGCACCTCGTTAATTTGCTAGCCACTGATACACGATTCCGGTCGATGCCTTGGTGGGAGGTTGCCGAGCCCATCCCCCTGATTGGCGATGGCCCGGGCCGCGACGGAATCGACCCTCGGTACCTTCGCTGCCAGGCAGATTACGAGGCTTCGAAGCAGGTCTCTCCGCTCACCTCGCTCATGCATGATCGTCCCCCCACGAGCATCGAGGAAGAGTGCGAACTGCTCGACTTGGACCTCTGCACTTATGTGTTGGAATGGCACGCTCGAGTTCCGGAGTGGCGAGACCATGCCGAGAACCTTGATCAGTTTGCTCACTACGCGTTCTTGCACCGTGAGCTGCAAGTGCTCAGTTACTTACGCGGGCCAAATCGGTGGGTGCTCAAATGCCCTCAGCACCTTGAACGGCTTGGCCCGCTGATGGCAACTTTCCCAGATGCCACCGTTGCGTTCACCCTTCGCGACCCAGTTGCCGTGTTGCAATCAGCGATCACCATGCTTGCCTACGGGGACCGCAACCGTCGGGTGCAGATCGATGCCGACCAGCTAGCTTCATATTGGGTGGATCGCGTTGAGCGACTACTGCGTGCTGCGGTGCGCGACGCACATCTGATACCTACAGCGCAGCGGGTAGATGTTGAGTTCAAAGAGTTCATCTCTGATGACCAAGCAATGGCTGAGCGCATCATTGAGATGTCCGGACTTGAACTCACAGACCAAGCCAGCAAAGGGCTGCGGCAATATATAGAGAGCAACCCTCGCGGCAAGGAGGGTCGTATCGTGTATGACCTGCAAGGTGACTTTGGTCTGAATCCAGCTGAACTCTACGAACGGTACGCGTTTTATTTTGATGCGTTCCCACAGATCCGCAAAGAGGTGAACTGATGTCTGGAATCCACCGAACGCGACCAGGTGCCGACTCCATGGCTGCTGCCACCGACGCTCCGGCAATCGATCTTGGGGACGACATCTGGATGTCACCCGGATGGTCGAACAGCTACATGATCCCCACCGAAGAGGGCCGGGTAATTATCAACACGGGGATGGGATTCGAGGGTCCGCTGCATGCACGTGCGTATGACGCTGTGGACTCCTCGGCGGTTCACTCCGTGCTGCTCACTCAGGGTCATTACGACCACGTTGGCGGTCTCGACGTGCTGAAAGACGATGAAAGTCAGGTGGTGGCGCAGGCCAACTTCACCATGTGGAGAGATGACAACGAACGTCTTGAGATGTTCCGGTCGCGCAACTCGGCCTTTGCCTTTATGGATGCAATTCTCGGGGCCATGGAGTACGCCCGATCAGTCGGAGTCGGCGCTGTTCCCCAGGCGCGTCCGGAGCCAACACTGCTCGTCGAGGATCGCCTCGCCCTTCAGATCGGCGGGCGCCGGCTGGAACTCATCGCGACTCCTGGCGGTGAGACCTTTGACTCGATGGTCATCTGGCTGCCCGAGTCTCGGACCCTGTTCTCTGGCAACTTATTTGGCCCACTCTTTGGCCACGTTCCCAATCTGGTGACCATTCGCGGCGACCGATACCGCGATGCGCTCACGTACATTGACTCTCTCAATCTGGTGCTTGAGCTTGCACCCGAGCGGCTGATCACTGGCCACTTTGATCCGATCATTGGTGCCGATCTGATTGCGGGTGAGGTCCGGGCCATGCAAGAGGCAATGCACTCAGTCCACGACCAAACTGTGGCTGGCATGAACACTGGCGCCGATGTCTACACGCTGATGCAAGAGATTCAGACTCCAGACCACCTTGATGTGGGCGAGGGGTACGGGCAGACAAAATGGAACGTCCGGGCTATCTGGGAGAATTACGCAGGCTGGTTTCATCACCGGTCTACAACCGAGCTGTTTGGGGTGACTCCCCTAGCCGTGGCCCCCGACCTAGTAGCCGCCGCCGGGGCGGATGCGTTTGTGGACATGGCTTCTGCACACCTGCAGGCCGGCCGGGCAGTAGAGGCGTTGCAACTGACCGACATTTTGTTGGCTACCGAACCCCGACACGCCGAGGCGCTGAGCGTTGCAATTGCAGCACATGAGCACCTGATCGAGAACACAACAAACTTCTGGGAGCGCGCGTGGTTACGTCGCTCCATAGCCAAATTGGAGAAGCCATGAGCCCATCAGACCCGCCTTCCAGCACCGCTGCACACAATTCTGCGAGTTTCGATTTTGCCGGGGCTGCAGTGTTGGTAACCGGGGGTAGTAGCGGCATCGGATATGCCATTGCTCAAGGCTTTGCTGCAGCCGGAGCTGAGGTCATCGTGACTGGCACGAAGGCCTCGGCTGCCGAGTACGCCGTTGACCTTGACGGGTTCGGATACCGGCAGGTTGAACTCACCGATGCGGAATCGGTAGATGCACTCGTGGCCTCACTCAGTGTGTTGGATGTGTTGGTCAACAACGCCGGTGCGAGCTTGCCCAAGGGTCTGGACGAATGGGGTCCAGAGGGTTTCACTGCCGCTGTAGAGCTCAATCTGGTTGGCCCGATGCGCCTGACAACCGCTTGTCGTCGTTTGCTCTTTGTGAGCGAACTCTCTGGCGGTGCAAGCGTGATCAACATGTCTTCAATGACTGCGTTTCGCGCTACCGAAATTGTGCCGGGTTACGGCTCAGCCAAAGCGGGGCTTGTTACTTGGACTGCAAACCTTGCACGCCGCTGGTCCAGCCGCAGCGTACGAGTCAACGCTATTGCTCCCGGCGTGATCGACACCCCGATGACTGCGCCGATGGCGGCATTCCCTGAGCTGCTTGCAGGCGAACTGTCGCACATTCCAATGGGTCGACTCGGCCAATCTGAAGAAGTTGTCGGCACTGCACTGTTCTTGTGTTCATCAGCTGCCACATACATCACGGGCGCGACCATTGCAGTAGACGGCGGCTACCTAGCGGGCTAGTCCTGCTCGGTCAGACAACCTCTAATCCAGACGCATTAACTAGGAGTCTCACATTGTTGCAAGTACGAGTCCACGGCCCAGCAGACGTTCGGGTCGACCAGATTGCAGAACCGGAACCCGGCCCAGCTGATGCGCTTGTGCGCGTTGCGGCCTGCGGCATCTGCGGGAGCGACCTGAGTTACATCAAGATGGGCGGCGTTGCCGGTCCTGGGCCCGAACCGCTGTGTCTGGGCCACGAGATCTCGGGCACGGTCGACTGGGTGGGTCCCGAGGTGGATTCGGTACATGTTGGCGATCGCGTGGTGGTTCAGGCGGGCTCATCCGAACCCATCAGCAAATACGGCAGCGGCGGCCCCTTTGGCGGTCTCACTCCCCTGCTCTGTGTGACTGAGCCCGAACAGCGCCTACATATTGTTCCCGATCACGTTGCTCTGGATGTTGCAGCATTTGCCGAGCCGCTCGCCGTGGGCATGCACGCAGTAGACCAAGCCGAGGTGCAGCCTGGAGAGGGAGTTGTGGTGTTCGGCTGCGGGCCTATTGGCCTAGGAGCGGTGGCCACACTCGTTGACCGCGGCCACGAGCGCGTTGTTGCCGTGGACCTGAGCGCCACTCGTCGAGACCTTGCTCTTGGGTTGGGAGCCCAAGCAGCATTTGACCCTACGACTACTGATATCTGGGAAGAGCTCAAGTCGCTTCATGGAACCAAGCCATTTATGTTCGGGCCAACTGCTGCCACCGCAGCATTTATTGAGGCCTCAGGTGCTGACCAGGTCATCCTTGATGTGATCGAT
Source organism: Bifidobacterium breve (assembly GCA_945901935.1). Classification (GTDB taxonomy): domain Bacteria; phylum Actinomycetota; class Acidimicrobiia; order Acidimicrobiales; family Microtrichaceae; genus IMCC26207. Next base: position 3,845 of record CAMDLX010000008.1, read on the forward strand.
AACGCCGCAGTCGGTGCACGCTTATCGGTAGTCGCTCTTCACTACCGCCCTATCAAGGTCAGCTTCTTGACGCTGCTGATGAAAGAACTCACCCTGCGCGGGTCAATCGAATACCCAGCTCGCTTTGAGAACTCTGTTGACCTGCTCGCTCGGCGCGACCTCTCTGCTCTCATCACACATCGCTTTGGGCTTGAGCAGTTCGATGAGGCTCTAGCGGTGCTCGATGGCTCAAAGGACTGCGGCAAGGTTCTGATCGGCGTGGACCCAACCCAGTGGTAGCACTCGGGTTGATTCGCCCGGGCAGGCCAGCACTAGCTCATGGAGCAAGTACGAGATCGTCTCCCGCTGCTGCCACTAGCACCGGGCGCTCCACTATGAACATCACCGCCCAGTAGATAGCGAATCCCACAAACACGCCGGCAAACACATCGATCAGGTAATGCTGACGCAGCATGACCGTTGCCGGAAACACCAACGACAACCAGGCAGACATGATCCATGCTGTCTTCGGCATGACCTTGCGGAGCCGCATCAGGGCGCAGATTCCAATCATCGTCCACGTGCAATGTCCAGATGGAAAGCAGTTGAAGGGCTGATCGTTTCCCCAGACAAGATTCACCAAACTGCCGCCGAGTCCATCTCCCGCCTCCACATTGCGAATCACTTCGCTCTGGAACAGCAGGTACGACAGGTCCAGCACAAGCTGGCTAACAATGAGTGCGATCGACACCGTGAGGAACCGCTTGAAACTGACCCGCAGGCTCAGCAGCGGAATGACAATTGGAATCAGCAGAAGGAACGACAGGTAGGGCACGGCAAGAGCGGGGACAAACGGGATGTGCTTATCGGCCCAACTCTCGAGAATGAAGCTTTGGTAGGCGCCGGCACCCTTGAGCGGCTGAGCCAGCGCCGACGTAGCAGGGTCCCATGCGAAAAACCCCGGCCAGCGGCTAGGAGGTGGGGCCTGATTGAGCGCAACGTATGACGCAAAAACCAAAGCTATGCCCACCATGAGCCCAACCGCAGTGATGATCTGATTCCGGTTCAAGTTCCACGTCCGCATCCACAGAACGTATCAGGAAGGCCTTCGGTTTCCCTGAGATCACACACCTCGAGTAGGCGATGCATTTCTCACTGCAAGGGGCTATCGACTGAGGGCAAAGCCAACACCGTTAAGGTGCATCGCTTACGACCATGCACAAAGCAGGAGAATCAGATGTCTGATCCCATTGATGGCGCCTGGAATGACATCGGCGAGGGTTGCCATGCGTACATCCAACGCGACGGCGGATGGGGCTGGTCCAACGCTGGGCTCATTGTGGGCGATGGTGCCTCACTGCTAGTCGACACGCTGTTCGACAATCGTCTGACTGCAGCGATGCTCCAAGCTGCTGCGCCTCTCACCAAACAATCCCCGCTAGGTACGGTGGTAAATACCCATGCCAATGGTGATCACCATTTTGGCAATGCGGTTGCCGCTCCCCACGGCGGTTCGGTCACTGTCATTGCTTCGGCCGCATGTGCTGAAGAGATGACCGAAGTTGGCCCCGAGGTGCTTGCCTCTCTCACTGCAGACCCTACCGATGTGGGCGACATGTTCCGCGCTCTCTTTGGCGAGTTCCATTTTGAGGAGGTAGAACTGCGGCTTCCCGACCGCACGTTCTCGGATCGGCTCGAACTAGTAGTTGGTGGTCGCCAGGTAAGCCTTGTCGAGCTTGGCCCAGCACACACGCAGGGCGATGTTGTTGTGCACGTACCGGATGCAGCAACGGTGTTCACGGGAGATCTGCTCTTTAACGGCGGTACCCCAATTGTGTGGGCGGGGCCACTGTCGAATTGGGTTGCGGCCTGCGACGCGATCATTGCCCTGGCACCCGAGGTTGTTGTGCCCGGTCACGGGCCTCTTGCCACCCTCGATGCCGTGAGAGATGCACGTGAGTACTTGCTGTGGGTCGAGTCCTCAGCCACACAAGCACACGCTGCCGGAATCGACCCGTGGGACGCGGCTCAGCAACTGGCAGGCGAGCTCAGCGGCACCTCGGGGAGCTGGGACCAACGCGGAGAGTTCGGTCGCCTAGCTGCAAACGTAGAGGCGGTGTATCTCGAGCTCGACCCATCGGCGCAGAGAAGTGACCTAGTCACGTTGTTTCGGCATATGGCCACCCTTGAAGGAAACCTCTTCACTTAGGGTCGGCTTCTCGTGTAGCAGCCAAGCATCGATCGCAATTTTGGGCGGAGGCATCGGTCAGCCAGCATCCAACTCCAACTCCCAAGCACCAACCCCCAAGCACCAAGCACCAAGCACCAAGCACCAAGCACCAAGATCACTATCCACCACCCTCTGCAATGGGTTGCAACACGGTCGAACAGCAACCACCCTGCAACCCAATCAGCAAGATCCCGACACGACCGGCTATTGGGTTGCAACCCGGTCGAATATCGACCACCGTGCAACCCAATAGCCGTGCACCGGTCATTCGACAGTCGGCAGCGCGCCGTCAGCAGTCGGCCGTCAGCAGTCGGCCGTCAGCAGTCGGCAGCGCGCGGTTGGCACCGGGGCACCGTCAGCAAAGACTTCTATGACGTCACCGACACCACAAGTCGCAGCTCGAGTGACATGCGGACCACGCTCTGACGGGCCGCCTTCGAGCTTGCCACCCACTGCTCGGCCCCTGTGCCGCACACTGCTGCAGGATCGATGCGAGCCCCGTTTAATACGTTGAGCATCTCGGTAATCGCCTTGCCTAGGGCAGGCGTGGTGAGTTCCGGCGACTTAATGGAACGAGCCTCAGCCAGAACCTCAGTCAACTCTGCAACCTGGCCCCTACTTGCAGCCGACTCTGCGGCCTGAAGAGCTAGGTAACACTGCTCGGCGGTTTCCTCGCCGGGCAGGACCGCAGCACCATGGGGCGTACTCAGCGTGTCGAACACATAGGCGCTGCGATAGTCCATCTCGGAGCGGAAGTACCACTGCTGATCGGGGTCATACATAAAGGTCCAGATGTCGTTGACCGCAAGGTCATCGTCACGGTCCAGAAACGAGTCTGTGGCTAGGCCGTAGCGAAGTTGGTGCTTGCGGCGGTCGATGCTGCGGCCATCGGCTAGCACGAGCGGTTGAGTGATCTGCTGAAGCGGTATCCACATGTTGACCAACATGGTCGACTCATCATGGTTGTACCCATCGGGCGAGTCGTGACGGAACAAAGTTGGCGCTCGGCCATCCATGAGTTGCGTAAGCGGGGTGCCGAACACGTCTTGGTCAGCGTGGACCGAGGTTGCCCCGCCGTGATCATTCATTCCCCTCGACTCGGGTCCAACCACCGACATCCGGTTTGGGCCGGCACTGCGCATGATGAACCCCTCCTCGGCGATGAACAGCACCTTGAGGGTCTTTCCGCCTGAGCTTTCTAGAACAGCACCTTCTAGAGCCTCTCGGACTTTCGCGGCTTCGTGGTCATTGACGCGACCAGTTACTCGCACTTGCTCACAAGCATTCTGAAGAATCTCGAACCCTGAAAGATCAACTAGGTCAAAGCCAAACTCAAACAAGTCGGGGCGCTGCGAGTTGTCATTGGTCCAGTCGGTTGCAGCGCAGGCGTGCAGCTCAACCCGGTTGTCTCCGTAAGGTGCCGCGGCGCGAGTGCCCGCACGGAACAGACCCGGGTGGTCGGGGTCTGCAATAGCCTGCGAGGCCGGCATGAACCCCAGTTCCACTAGATAGGTTGATTCCTGTGTAGCAGCCACCTTCAGATAGTAGGCCATGGCTGGCTCCACGAGACGGGCCACGGACCGCAAAGCCGCCAGACCATTTTTGACAGTACATGACGTTCTTGCGCAGGGTGATCCCACGAACCCGGAGGTTGATGCCTACATCAACACATCGCAGTTATGGCCCGAAGAGATGCGATCTCTGAGGCTGATACTGCTCGCTTCTGGCCTGACGGAAGAGCCGAAATGGCGCCAACCGGCCTATGCGCATCACAGCAAGAACATCGTCATCATGGGCGAATTGAAGGCCGGTCTGACTCTTGGCTTCTCCAAAGGCACCGTGCTCAGCGACACGGACGGTGCCCTCAAGGACAACGGCCCAAACTCTCGCTCAGACCGCAGGATGTACTTCTCCTCAGTAGCTGACGTGTAGCGACTCGCTGAGACCGTGACCTGATGCATTGCAGAGGCAATTCTTGTAGAGGAGTCGAGTTTGACCGTTGGCCCCGCACTCGAGCTTGCGCTGGTGGCAGAACTCCAATCCCATCTCGATTCAGGCGCTAATTTCAGCGCCGTATTCGAGTCGCTCACACCGGGTAGGCAGCGGGAATACAACCTGCACATTTCAGCCGCAAGGCAGTCTGCAACAAGAGAAGCACGCATCCAGAAGTTCCTGCCGAAGATCATGAACGGCAAAGGAATGCGAGATCGCTAGCAGCAGGCTAGAGCGGCCCGATCTCAACGAAGCGGCTCAATATTGGGGTGCACATGGGCCGTATTTCGATCTCACTGCAACCCATTGCCCGGTGGGTCGTAATCCCTGCCCCGTCACCTAAGCAACGCTGCCCGCTTGGGTTTAAAGCTGTGCCCAATGGCCCTAGCAACCCCGACGCCTTCAGATGAGCATTGGTGACCTATCGGGGAAGATAATGAGAAAGGTGCTGCAATGAACGTTTCACCTGAAACCAACTTAGAGAGAGGTCCTCGGCAGGAGCCATCTATCGGGGCGCGCGTCTCGGTCATTCTTGCGACAGGTATCACGACAGTGATTGTGGTCTCGTACTTAATCTTTGCAATTGCCCTGATAGCTGGTGGGGATGCCGCAATCTCAGATACGTGGGTTGGCTACCTCGCCGGCTACGCAGTGCTCGCTGGTCTTGCGGTTTCACTTGTTGCCTTCTTTTTAGCAGTTGTCGCCGAAATGAGACACGAATCATGGAAACCCCTGCGCTTCCCACTGGCCCTCTTTCCGGTCCTTGTAGCTGTGGTGATTCTCGCCGAGTTTGCCGTACTTGAGTAGAAAGAGCAGGGGTAGGCAACAGTTCGCTCCCGCCACGCTCATCACTCCCAGCCTGCGACCCGCTCGTCAAGGCGCGAACGCCAACCTTCGGAGTGGCTTCGGCGACTTTCGAGGAATCCTGCAACAAGAACTACCAACACTCCCGCAGCAGCAATAACAAGCCACAGGAGCGGACCGCTTACCCGCTGGGCAATGTCCACCGCCGAGATCACGATGAGCAGACCAACGGCGAGGGCCGTCGTGACGATTCCGGCGAGTAGTCGCCGGCGAACCTGAGTCAGCGCACCCCATACTGCTAGCGCAAGGCCCAGCAGCAAGGACTCAATCACGTGTATCGGCCCCAGCTGCACGATCTGCACGAGCGGCGTGACTACCAGCAGAACCATTCCCGCACCTTCTATGAATGAAAGCAGCTTGGTCGTCGGCTCCAGACTCCGTGAACGGCGTTGCCTGCGGGCAAGTTCAACCGTTACCAGCACTGTCAGCCCGGCTGGAACGGTAAACCAGCTCGGTGAACTTTCTGTGAAACTGCTCGCAAACACAACCCGAACCCAAACCCGAAGCCGAAGCCAAAGCAGCCGCAGCAAAAGCAGCACCCGCTGAAGCCAAAGCAGCCGCCAAAGCAGCTGCAGGCGAAGCGCCCGCAGCACGGCGGCGGGTAGCAAAGGCTGCTCCGACCGGGCCGATCACCCTGCGCACCTCAGGCAACTTATTACTCGACGAAACAGGCAACATCGCCGGCCAAATCATCTCGCTCCCCCAAGGAGTCACTGTTGCACTCGACGCAAACAGCAACCCCGTCGACTGGCTCTACAACGACCTCCAAGGATCAACCGCTTGGAAAACCACAGGTAACACAGCACCCGCACACACCACCGTGTATGACCCCTGGGGCACACAGATCAGCACCAACACCCAACCACTCCCCACCACCGCACTCGAACTAGCCCTGTATTCAAACGGTTGGAAAGGCACCGGACGGCTCCCCATCGGTGACGATTTCTACACCATGGGCAACCGCGAATACTCCCCCGAAGCCGGACGGTTCCTGCAGCGAGACCCACTCATCGGCGGATCCACCAACGCATACGAATACGCACTAGGCGACCCCTGGAACAACAGCGACCCATCAGGCAACATGAGCATCGGCAAATGGGTCGGACTTGCAGTCTCAGTCATAGCCAGCGCAGTGCTCTCCATCGCCACCGCCGGCGCCTACGCAGCCATAGCCGCAGCCACCATCGGCGCAGCAGTCAAAGGCTACGCAGCATCCTTCGCCGTCGGAGCAGTAGCAGGAGCAGTATCAGGCTTCGCAAGCTCAACAGTCGAACAAGCAATCGACACCGGCGACATCGACTGGCAACGAGTCGGCGCCAGCGTCCTCATCGGCGGAGCAATCGGCGGAGTCGCAGGAGCAGCCCAATACGGAGCGGTGTTTGCCAACAAAGCAACGGCCGCCTCTGCTTCTGCTGATGCCGACCCTGGTATCGCCTTTCGAAAGGCTGGCCGTAGCGTAACTGGAGGCAAGAAGAGCGCCAACTTTAGCTCGCAGGGGGGCGGGTCCAGAGTCGCAGAAAAAGGAAAACTTTGGAAGATTAGGGCTACCCACGTCGTAGATCGCATGAGGGCAGAGGATATCGTGGTCGTCGCGCCAGCAGCACCGGCATTGCCAGCAGTGGGATTCGCCGAACTCTTCACAGTGACCAACGTGTTGATCACCGCTGGCATTGGTTCTATTGGGGGCGCTGCTGCGTGGGGCACCAATCTCTTAGTCCCCACGCCAACAGCAGGCGGCGTGCCCACTCCCGTACCCCCAGCGCTCGACCCATCTGAGGGCACCGTAGACGTCGGCTCCGAAGGTGCAGCCCTGCTCGACGGGGCCTTCGGCTAGCCGCCGCTACAAAGCTTCGCTTACTGCAGGTCATCAAAGACAACAGCACTCAGCGATCGAGTACAGAACAAGCCTCCACCGTGTTCGGATTCCCACAGCCATACCTGCCGGCAGAATCCCCACAAGACTTTTCTGTTACTGCCTACTGCTGATCCTCCCACGGGGAGTCCAGAGCAGGCTGAACGAAATATTCGAAAGTCCCCGGAAAGATTTTCACCTGCCCTGATAGCTTCGCGACTGTTCTTTGGAGGGGGGACTTCAGTATGGCGCTTCGCTGCTCAGTTGTAGTCGACCGTTTGTCGGTTGAGCACTCGCTCAAGGATGCCGACAAGCCAACCTGCCTTGATCTCCTGAGACTCTTGTACTGGTTTCGCGCTTCGGGCCTTGAGCCTGTGGAGATCGCCGTTGCAGCGGCTTTCGTGCCTGCCGTGCGAGGCGCAGGTGGCAAGCCTGATGTGGCAAGACAGGTCGCTTCCGACACAGTTCGCTGGTTCGATCAACAGGTCGCTCAAGTCGCGGTAGCCGAACCAAGTATCCGGGTCGCGCCGCTTTTTGGTGCCCATAACGGACAGCGGGAAGTTGCGGTAGATCTCGCAGTTGCTGCAGCAGCTTTGGAGGCAGCTGGCGACAACGGGCCTGAGGATATTGATCTTGTGGTCATCTGCTCGAAGGACTCCGGCTTTCACCACCTGTACCGCTACGCAAGAAGGGTTCCGATCCTCCTCGCTGCTAGCTTCACCGACGCGGACTGCAAGCACCTTCTGCTAGGCGAAGTTCCCTTGATTCAGATTCCCGCCGGTGACGCTGCGCAGTTCGCCTCTGAAGCTCGGGGGAAGGTCACCTCTTCACTGAGTCAAGGGCAACTCGGCGATCAGCAGCGATCAGCAAGGTTCGGGTCGGGTCAAGAGGGTGACGAGGTTCTTGTAGACCAAAGCGCCGTTGTGCAATCGGGGGCCCAAACACGCATGCAGGCCCACCTGCCCCCCCGTTCGCGAGGCTCTCAGGGGATGCACGACGAATGGATCGCACGCGATAGCGGAGTCGACGATTTAGGGGAAAGCCATGAAAGCGAGGAAAGCCCATTCACGCAAGCGCATCAAATAGAACTTCTCTCTGAACAAGCCAACGAAGTTGCAAACGGGCTTTCAGATCGCCATATCGCGGCTTCGGCCAGCAAGCGGCTCGCGATCGCGCTCCTCGCCGACATCTTCTTCGCCGTGCACACAGCACCACATGCTGCCCATGTCCTTCTCGGCGAAGACTCCGATCTCATCGCCGCCCTTGAGCTGTTGCCCCTCTGCGGGATTCACACCTATAGCCAGGTGGTTCGCGTCGCCTTAGACGCGTGTACAGATCGCCTTGAACTCGGCGGGGAAGCCCCGGTAGCGAAGCGAGTCAAGTCTCTGGTTCGCAGAGCTGGCCCCGCAGGCGACCTAGTTGCTTCCGGGGGGGGGGAAGGGGAAATCCCCTTGGACGAGGAGCGGTTTGGGCTGGCAGTGCACTTCGATCGCGACGACTCCTTTGTGCTTGGCCACGACGCGACTACTTCCGAGGTTCAGCGGCGTCACAGTAAAGGGGACATGAATACTTCGCGTGCTTTCGGCGAACTGTGTTCGAGGACCCGGCCGGTCATGGTCGGTTGGAAGACAGGGTTAGGGCACATGCGGATCGCCTTTCCGAACGCAACTCCGCCAACGGGCATGGGAGGGGAACGTGGTCTGCAGGAAGAAATTCTCTGGACAGATTACATATTTACTCTTTATCCAAATATTGTTACCATGAGTTGGTGTTCACCGATACCGCACAACTGCTTCGCCAGCAGGGCATTTATGTCACTGCACAGCGCTTGGCCGTCATGCGCGTGGTTGGTGCTCGGCCGCATGCCACCGCAGATCAAGTACTAGCCGATGTGTGCGATGCGATCGGCTCGATGTCTCGGCAGTCTGTGTACGACACCGTGAACACGCTCAGCGACCTTGGCCTGCTGCGCAGGATTCAGCCTGCGGGTTCTGCGGCCCGCTACGAAACCCGCATAAACGACAACCACCATCACGTAATCTGCCGTGAGTGTGGTCGCGTCGAGGACGTCGACTGCGCCATCGGTGACCGTCCCTGCCTTGCCGCTAGCGACCACCATGGCTTTGACATCGACGAGGCCGAGGTCATCTATTGGGGTAACTGCCCCGACTGCTTGAGCCACACGTTATCCGCATCGGAACATTCACCACATCTCATCAAACAAGGAGAATCATGAGCACCGACAACGAAGCCACCTGCCCAGTTATGCAAGGCGCCAACGTGCAGTCAGACATGTCACCTACTCAGTGGTGGCCCAAGACCCTGAACCTCGACATCCTGCACCAGCACGATTCAAAGTCAAACCCGATGGACCCCGACTTTGATTACCGTCAGGCGGTCAAGTCGCTCGACCTCGCTGCTGTGAAGGCCGACCTTGAGGATCTCATGACCGACAGCCAAGACTGGTGGCCCGCCGACTGGGGCCACTACGGCGGCCTCATGATCCGGATGGCATGGCATGTGGCCGGCACCTACCGCATTGCTGACGGGCGCGGCGGTGCCGGTACCGGCAACCAACGATTCGCACCGCTCAACTCGTGGCCAGACAACGTAAACCTTGACAAGGCTCGCCGCTTGTTGTGGCCTGTCAAAAAGAAGTACGGCAATCAGATCAGCTGGGCTGACCTGATGGTGCTGGCCGGTAATGTCGCCTACGAATCAATGGGGTTGAAGACATTCGGGTTCAGTTTGGGCCGCGCCGACATCTGGCATCCAGAGAAGGACATCTACTGGGGCTCAGAGAAGGAGTGGCTAGATGCCTCGCGTTATGGGGCCGACGGAAACGATCGCGAGTCACTAGAAAACCCACTTGCGGCGGTGCAGATGGGCCTCATCTATGTGAATCCTGAGGGTGTCGGGGGCACCCCCGATCCCCTGCGCACTGCTCAAGATGTGCGGGTTACCTTCGCTCGCATGGCGATGAACGACGAGGAGACCGTTGCACTCACCGCTGGCGGCCACACCGTAGGCAAGGCCCATGGCAACGGCAGCGCCGATGCGCTCGGGCCAGAGCCCGAGGCGGCCAACATTGAAGAGGAGGGTCTTGGCTGGATCAACCACACCAGCCGTGGGGTCGGCAGCGACACAGTCTCTTCAGGTATTGAAGGAGCTTGGACGACCCACCCAACACGCTGGGACAACGGCTACTTCGACCTGCTCCTGAAGTACGAATGGGAGCTCGTAAAGAGCCCCGCTGGTGCTTGGCAGTGGTCCCCTATCGGTATCGCCGAAGAGGACATGCCAGTCGATGTCGAGGATCCGTCGATTCGTCGGATGCCAATGATGACCGACGCAGACATGGCAATGATCAAGGACCCCATTTACCGCGAGATTTCCGAACGATTCCACCAGAATCCGGACTACTTCTCCGAGGTCTTTGCCAGGGCATGGTTCAAACTGACCCATCGCGATTTGGGCCCAAAGTCCCGCTATATCGGCCCCGAGGTTCCCGAAGAGGACCTCATTTGGCAAGATCCCGTACCCGCCGGTCGTACCGACTACGAGGCCAACACGGTTAAGGCGCAGATCAGAGCGAGCGGTTTAACCATCAGCGAAATGGCGACCACCGCATGGGACAGCGCCCGTACATACCGCAACTCCGACAAGCGCGGAGGCGCTAACGGTGCGCGTATCCGCCTTGCCCCACAAAGAGACTGGGTGGGCAACGAACCCGCCCGGCTCTCCAAGGTGCTGGGGGTGCTCGAAACAATTGCAGCGGAAACCGGTGCAAGCGTGGCCGATGTGATTGTGCTCGCCGGCAACATTGCTGTCGAGCAGGCGGCGCAAGCAGCCGGCGTCGAACTCACCGTGCCGTTCTCGCCCGGCCGCGGCGATGCAACTCCAGAACAGACTGACGTCGACTCGTTCGCCCCGCTTGAGCCAATCCATGACGGCTACCGCAACTTCTTGAAAGAGAACTACGCCGTGAGCGCAGAGGAACTGCTACTTGACCGCACCCAACTCATGGGGCTGACGGCACCAGAGATGACAGTGCTCGTCGGAGGCATGCGAGTGATCGGAACGAACTATGGCGATACCCAGCACGGAGTATTCACCGACCGGGTCGGCACCCTCAGCAACGACTTCTTCGTGAATCTCACTGACATGGCTAACTCGTGGGTCCCGACCGCAGACGGAACCTATGAGGTACGTGATCGCAGCACCGGGAAGGCCAAGTGGACTGCTACTAGGGCTGACTTAATATTTGGGTCGAACTCAGTGCTCCGCTCCTACGCCGAGGTCTACGCTCAAGACGACAACAAAGAGAAGTTCATCCATGACTTTGTGGCGGCTTGGGTCAAAGTAATGAACGCCGATCGCGAGGATTTGGACTGACCGGAGCCACCCACTAAGGCCGAGCCACCCACTGAGACCGAGCCACTCACAGAGACCGAGCCACTCGCCCCGATGGTGGGGTGGCCCTCACCTCTACACGCAATCAGGCGCGCTTGCGCCAGCATCATCAACCACAAGGAGAACCAACCATGGCTGAACTCGCCATTGACATCGGAATTGACGAACCGGACCGGCAGGCAATCGCCGAAGGACTATCCCGACTCCTCGCCGATAGCTACACCCTGTACCTCAAGACCCACAACTACCATTGGAATGTCACAGGGCCGATGTTTCAGACGCTGCACCTCATGTTCGAGACCCAGTACAACGAACTTGCGCTGGCGGTTGACCTCATCGCAGAACGGATCCGTTCCCTTGGAGCGTTCGCACCTGCCAGTTACAGAGAGTTTTCGGCACTCTCCTCCATTGAGGAAGACCAGGATCGACCCGATGCCACCGAGATGATCCGCCGCCTTGTTCAAGGACAGGAGACGGTCGCACGGACTGCCCGGTCGGTGTTCCCCGCCGTAGAACATGCACATGACGAACCAACCGCAGACCTGCTCACGCAACGCATGCAGGTCCACGAAAAGACCGCCTGGATGCTACGAAGCCTCCTCGCCTAAACGCTCCCCCGACTTTGCTCCGGCGCCGGCCCTGCTTTGGCGCCGCTGACTTCCGCTTTGGCGCCGGTAAGCGACGCATACCGTTGCTTACCGGCGCCAAAGAATGTCAACCTGAGTGTCCGCTGGCTGGCAACTGTTTCCCGCCGCCGCTGATTGAGGACTGAAGGCTGTGGACACCCTTTGTGCTACCTTTCAGGTTCCTCGCCCGTCCGGTGCGAGCACCTTGGGAGAGGGTTCAATATGAAGTTACGTGCTAGCGCAGCTATTGCTGTGGTCGGAAGTCTCATTTTTGTCACTGGGGCGTGTGGTAGCTCCTCCGACTCGGCAACCGACACAACGGCCGTTGCCGCAACAGTCGCACCCACCACAGTTGCACCCACAACAGCAGCACCAGCGCCAACAGCGCCACCCACAACTGCAGCTCCAGCGACCACAGTCCCAGCGATCATGCCCGAGGTTGTCTGCATGAACCTTCAGGATGCGCAGAACAAGATCCAAGAAAATGGTGTCTTCTTCTCCGACAGTTTTGATGCCAGCGGTGAGGGCCGGATGCAGATCAACGACTCCAACTGGATCGTTGTCAGCCAAACCCCGGCAGCCGGATCGGTAATCACCGAAGGCTCGGCAAACCTTGGCGCAGTCAAGGAAGGCGAGCCAAGCCCCTGCTAGGTCAGGTTCGGACTACCGGTTGAGCAGTTCAGCTGAACGAGACTGGCAACAGGCCGGCAACACGCCGGCAGCTAGCTTCGCAGTTCGCGTTCTTGGCTATTGGGTTGCACACGGGTTGTCTATCGACCTCCCTGCAACCCAATAGCCAGATAGACACATCGAATAGAGCCCGCTACCTGACCTTCACTGCTCCGGTCTCTACCGCTTTGGCGTAGGCCTCGCACCCTGGGTACTCACCGTTCGGGAATCGGAACTCGCACCAGTTACAGAGCACGGTCGGGTTGGCAACCCAAGTGTTGGTCTCATACGAGTTCACGATTGCATCAATATTGCTGCGAAGCTCAACCTCGGTCTTGCGCAGCGTCTCCTCGGTGACATCCTCAACCCGAACACCGGGGCGCTGAGGGTTTAAATACACCAACATGAGCTTGACCGGAACCCAGTCAGTTGACTTAGCCAGCGCATACGCATACAACCGCAGCTGCGCAAACTTTGGGCCAGCGAAACGCTTATCGGGTGCCTTGCCGGACTTGTAATCCAGGATTCGCACCCCGTTCTCGACCCCTTGCACAGAGTCCAACCGGTCGATGTAACCGTGAACGGCATAGTCGCCAAGCGGTGCTTCAACATGGGGCTCGATCGCGACGGGCTGCACCTCATCTGGGTTTGCACCAAGGTCGTAGTACGCATGCAAACGCCCCCGAATGGAGTCCAACATCTCGGCGGCCTTGTCCGGGTCAACCGGAATGCCGTGGTCAATGTTCACCGGATCAGCCTCTGGGTCACGACTTGATCGTGAGGGCCACACCACACCTTCTGGGGCCTGATAACCATCGGGCGCAACGACCAGCGCATAGTTCGGGTCATTCAACATTTCCGCCCATGCGGCCTCACCGAGCGCAACCGCAGTTTCACGTGAACGTGTCCCCTGCGGCAACACCATCAGACGCTCCGCCGCCGTGTGAACCGCAAGGCCGCGAGTTTGATCCGCTGTGGTAGCTGTTGGCAGGTTGGCTACGCGCTCGCAGCGGTAGCGCTCTTGGCAATCCAAGTACGTTCCGATGCCAGAAGGCGAGAATCTTTTTGGGATTTCTACTCGTGTTTCCATTTACCTCTTCGGGCCCCTCTACAGCGCAACCACAACGCGTGATCGCCCCTGCAGAGCACCAACGCTAGCCGCCGACCCACGGATAGTGAGACGGGACTCGCTCATCGGCTTTGGCGCCCGCTCACTCCATTGGCGCCGGTAACCGACGGAATCCGTAGCTTACCGGCGCCAATGATTCAGGAAGTGGGGGCGCACGACGTTTGGCGAGTCAGGTCGTGAACTAGCCGATTCGCCATCGCCATCGCCAACTCGGCGTGCAACTCCGCGTCCATCGCCATCGCCAACTCGGCGTGCAACGCCGCGTCCATCGCCATCGCCAACCGAGCGTCCAGCGCCGCGTCCGAGAAGACCTAGCGCCCGGCCGGGCAAGCGGGGTCCAAGCGCCACAACGCGTAGTCCCGATCGGGCGACACGAGAAGCGGACCGCTACCAGTCATCTCTGTCGGACCCTCTAAGTGCAGCCAGCTATAGATGGCAAGCGTCACCGAACTCTCGTCTCGATCCACCACTCGTCTGTCGTCCACCGTCACCACGTAGTTAATGCCGAGGGCCGACATAGTGCAGCTCACTCCGTTGTCGCGCAGGCTGTCTTGAAAGTCGAAGTCTCCTGTCAGTCCGTCTAGTGCCACGACTGGGTGCCCCGAGAACAGTGCCAGAACTCCGGGCATGTCGACCGTGGCGAGCGGAGCCCCTTCGGGAAGTACCTCTGACACCGCTGATGAGAACTCGCGCGCTTCGTCCCACGGTTTGTTCGGAGGGCTGAAGGCGAAACGGACCGTGCAAAAGGCCACTGCAACCACGGCGAGCGCTGCGAATGAAATCCGAGAAGCCTTTGCGGCTCTCGACGCGAGCTCAGGGCGGTCGTTGACAAGGCGAGTGGCTAGCAATGGGACGGTGAGTGCCAGCCCCACAGCGTGGGGGATGTAGTACCAATACCAGGTGGTGAATGCCCCCCTTGAGAAGACCACGTAGAAGGCCGAGGACACAGCAGCTCCGAGCGAGGGAACAAGCCACACCGCCACCACGGATGGCTGTCGAGGCGCTCGAAGAACTCCCATAAAGCCACCGAACCAGATAGCCGACAGTATTGCGACGCCAAAGAGACCGATGCCATCCACAGAAAGCTGCGGGGATCCGAGGTCCACCTTGATCGACCCCGAAATCGGCGCCAGGTGCCCGAAGCGGGCCATGTTCCAAGCCAGATATGGAACGACTATTGCTGCGGCCACAACTGCGGTCGGCAGCACCGAGCGCAGCCGTGCCCAGATGGCGGCTCCTGAGGGGGCAAGTAGGAGACACATGAACGCTGTTGCTGCCACCCACACTGTGTCGAGCCGCGAAAGCATCATCAGTCCGCTTGCGCAGCCCGCCGCGATCGCAGTGCTGATCGCGGGACCCTTCCGGAACCATCGCTCGACCAAGATCAGCAGCCACAGCAGGAAGACTGCGACGGCGTGTGCCTCTGACGCAAACAACCCCCATGGCCCGCACAGGCAAGCACCGAGGACGACTACCCCACCCATCCGGTAGGTATCGCTGACGCTTAGACGGCCAAGCAGCCACCACATCTGCGCCAAAGCAAACAGCGCCAAGGCCCAGTTGAGAGCGAACAATATTCGGACTTGAGCGACCGGAGAATCGAGGCCAACCAGCCCCCCGAGGGCCACCACACCCGCTGTCGCTAATTGCCAGAGTGGCTGCACACCGTTTGTAGGTATCAGGCCGTTGAAGGTCCAGGCGCCGTTCGCAGCGATGTGCTTTGCCACCACCACGTAGAACAGCGAGTCGTCTGCGGTGAACACCCAAGGGTTGGCAAACGTAAGGATGATCAGGCCGGCCAACGCAGCACAGATCACAGCCGCAGACCATGGCCGTAACGGCGTTGCTGGCTGCTTCCGAGGGTGCCCGGACACACCCTCGGCAATCACCCCTTGTACGTCAAAGCTCGCCCCCACCCGACGCAGGGTAGTGGGCAGCGTGTGCGGCAGCATGCACAGAGCAGTGACCCATCTAGTCCCCCGCCCAGACAGGATTGTTGCCTCAACACGAAACCACCGCTTTGGGGATGGGTGGAGGCGGTATTGCTCTACGCCTGACCTATGGGGTTATCGATGACTCAACGTAACGCGATCACGTTGAAAAGGGCTGCGGTTTATCGGGCCGGTTATCAGGCAAGTGCTCTCGGGAGGAAGGCCCGGATTCTTGATAAGCTCGACTCGTTCCACATTGGCGCCGCTAAGCGACGGTATCCGTAGGTTACCGGCGCCAATGATTGAGGTGGCGGGGCGAAGTGCCGAGGAAACTGGTCAGGTCGCGATCTGTGTGGTGTCGGAGGGGGGACTTGAACCCCCACGCCCCTAAGGGCACCAGATCCTTAGTCTGGCGCGTCTGCCAATTCCGCCACTCCGACGTGGCTACAGATTGCTCTGTTGCGCACGGGACTCTAGCGCGTCGCCAAGCAGTCCCCAATATTGCAAAGTTGCAGTGGCTTCAAGCCGGCCTAGCAGGCAAGCCGTTTGGGCCTGCTTCGACACTTGTGACCAGTGGACTCACCTAAAGTGTCAAACGGTCCAGTGCTTTCGCACCCCACACTGCTCGCCTACTTGATTGGATTTTCACGATGAGTAATTACGACACCTTTATTCTGTTCGCCGCTGAGTACACCGATTTGGCCGACGCCGAGGCCGACTACGAACTCGTAAAAGACATGTACTACGAGCTTGGTCTCGTCGACACCTTCGACGCTGCTGTCATCAGCAAAGACACTGAAGGCAAGGTCAAGATCGTTAAGAAGCACGAGCAGCCCACACGTAAAGGTGGATGGGTTGGCGCTGGGCTCGGCTTAGCTGCCGGCGCTGCGCTGTTGCTCTTTCCTGCCGCTGCAGTTGGTGCAGGCGTGATCATCGGAACAACTGGCGGCGGTGCCGCACTCGGCGCTCTTGCCGGCCACGTGTCACGCGGCCTATCTCGCCATGACCTGAAAGAGCTCGGCGAGTCACTCGACTCAGGCGATGCCGGGTTGATCGTGGTCGCCGCTCTGGACCTTCAGAAGCGGATTGACGAACTGGTCAAGCGCACCGACAAGATCCTGAAGAAGGAACTCAAAGCTGACCGCAAAGAACTCGAGCTTGAGCTCAACGAGGCCGCATCGGAAGGCTGACCTTCGGGTGACTCCTTGGCCAGCGGCCCATTGCCACGTCACTGAGATCGACCAACGTTCGAAGGGTCAACGAAGGCCGCTTTGCCGTGGGTGAGATTCCCACAACTTGTTTTGGTACCCGCAAGCGCAGCGCCATGGGGTCGATTCCGAACTTCAACGGCGGCTCAAGCAGCGCGTATTCACCGTCGACCCCAGCTGCAATGGACTCCGAGGAATTCAGGTCGAAGTTCGCCGCCTCCCACCGCAAGAGCGGAGGTGTCGTTACCGAGTCAGGTTGCACCAGGGCAACGATGCCTAGCAGCCCATCACTCATTGAGGCTCGTCCCCCCAAGCTGAGCGGGCCAAAGTCGTAGGTGTTGTTCGACACATGAATCACCACAGCAGACTCGTGCTCGGCTCCATCGCCGCCGACAAACTGAAGATCGAGCGCTTCTGCATCGGGCCCGACCAGATCCGGGATGCGGCTCATGGTGGTGCCCAACTTGTTGTCTCGATATCCCGAAGAGGCCACGATTTGCCCATAGGCACCTACCGAAACGTTATTGAGAAAGAGCCGGTCGTTCACTCTTCCAACGTCAACTCTTCGCTCAGATGCAGCGCCAAAAGCATCAAGGCCCGAGCGTAGGTCGGAGCGGTTCAAGCCAAGGTCCATCGCGAAATGGTTTCGTGTCCCGGCCGGGATGCAGACAAATGGCAGGTCGTGCTCCATTGCGACTTCGGCCACGACTGCCAGGCTTCCGTCCCCTCCGGCCATTCCAATGCAGTCAGCTCCAGCTGCAACAGCGTCTTGGGCAAGCTGCGCTAGGTCACCATCCTCGCCAAGGACTCGCACCGTGATTCCTATCTGCTTTGCTTTGGCCTCGAGCCCCGCCTTTTGGGCTGCACCACCCCCAGATCGGTTATTGATAATCAAAACGGGATGATGCGCCCGATTGACAACATGCTGATCGCTAGGAATGTGTGACCATGACAAAGCTAAGGAACTGAAGATATTGGTCGCAATGACCGCAAGAGCAATGGCGAACAGAATCCGCAGATCGAATCTTGCCCATGCCAACGCAACAATCAATGCGGCGATCATGAGCAGGAGAAGGACTCCGCTTATCAAACGCTTACTACCTCGACGAGTAATCGTGCGCCAGGCCAGCCAGACAATCAACACCACTGGCAGGAGCGCAACGATGAACTCGGGAAACTCCTTTGAAATTCCAACCAGAAGTAAAGCCCCAGCCAGGGCAGCACATGCCAAGGCAAAAACTGCTGACAGACGATGCTGCACGCGCACTTTGTCGGGACCCTCTGCCTGAGCATCATGGTGCACTGGCGAGGTCACGGATTTTCTTTCAGACGTCGAGCACCATCGACATGATCAGCGTGTTGAAGCCGAAAGCGAGTGCCAGAACCACGGTGATCCGATCAAGGTTCTTTTCCATGACGGTTGAGCCCGCAGCGGATGCTCCGAGGCCACCACCGAACATGTCAGAAAGCCCACCACCACGGCCACTATGGATGAGCACTAAGAAGATCAGCCCAATTCCAAGGCCGAACTGAAGTATCCACAAGATGACGGTGATGATTTCCACGACCGACATGCTAACCCAAGGTTCACCCCGAGTTGAATCCTGCGCACAAAATTCGGTGGGATCAGGTCAGACAGACGCGGGCTCAGGTGGGCTGAGGCGCGATCAGTCGGCTCTAGTGGTTGCGGTATTGCACAATCGCAGCAAACTCGTCGGCTTCTAGGCTGGCGCCGCCAACGAGTGCACCGTCAATATCGGGCTGCGCCATGAGCTCAGCAATGTTGCCGGGCTTGACCGAGCCACCGTACTGAATCCGAACTGACTCAGCTTGCTCTGCGCCACACGCTTCGGCCACTACGCCTCGGATGAAGGCGCACATATTCTGTGCATCCTCAGAGGTTGCCGTGCGGCCCGTACCAATCGCCCAGATGGGCTCATAGGCAATCACCATCGATGCGACATGAGCCTTGGTGACCCCTGCCAAGCCAGCAAGAATCTGCCCCTCCACCTTGGCCTCGGCCCGGCCGGCCTCACGCTCCTCGAGCGTTTCGCCACAGCACAGGATTGGAGTCATCTCGTTCCCCAGAACGGCCTTGACCTTCTTGTTCACGTCATCGTCAGTCTCGCCAAAAATCTCTCGGCGCTCTGAGTGCCCGACGATCACATGCGTCACGTTCAGCTTGGCCAGCATTGGTGCCGAGACTTCGCCGGTGAACGCCCCTTTGGGCTCGAAGTAGCAGTTCTGGGCCCCGATCAGAATCTTCATCTTGTCTGACTCGATCACCGTTTGAATCGAGCGAATGTCTGTGAAGGGTGGGTGTACCGACACATCCACATTCTCGTGGTCGTCGACATCTAGGCGGTAGTGCAGCTTTTGCACACACTGGATCGCCTCGAAGTGGTTGTGGTTCATCTTCCAGTTGCCACTGATAATGGGTTTGCGTGGGGTTGCCATATCGCTACCTCTTCGGTTGGTGATGCTGGATATTTGTCAGCTTGCGTTTGAGGCTAGGCGAAGTGCAGCGAGGCCCGGCAAGTCACCCTGCTCAATGAGTTCAAGTGACGCTCCCCCACCTGTAGAAATGTGCGAGACCTGATCGGCTAGGCCGAACTGTGCAACTGCTGCCGCTGAGTCGCCACCACCGATCACCGAAAAGGCTGAGCTCTCGGCCACTGAAATTGCAACGGAGCGTGTGCCCGCTTCAAAGCGAGGGTCTTCGAACACGCCCATTGGCCCGTTCCACAGCACGGTTCGGGCTTCGGCGATGATGTCGCCAAATTCGGCTGCAGCACCGGGACCGATATCTAGCCCCATCCAGCCTTCGGGTAGGGCGCGGCCAAAGTTGCGAACTTCGCCACCTGCAGAGGGGTCGCCAATCTTTCCGCCGGGGCCAAGTCCAACTACATCGCTTGGCAGGTGCAGACGGTCTCCGTGTTGCTCAAGCAGTTGAGCGCAGGTCTCAATCTGATCAGGCTCGCACAGTGAGTTGCCGATGGAGTTACCCATCGCAGCGAAGAAGGTGAAGCACATGCCTCCACCGATGATGATGGAATCGGCAATCTCGAGCAGAGCTGTCAGCACACCTAATTTGTCAGAGACTTTTGACCCGCCGGTGATGGCAACAAATGGGTGAGAGGGATTTTCACGCAGACCAAGCAAGATGTCGACCTCTTTGGCCAACAAGCGCCCAGCCGCAGAAGGGAGCTTGGTTGGCGGGCCGACGATTGATGCGTGTGAGCGATGCGATGCCCCGAAAGCATCATTCACATAGAGGTCGTGGCCGGCAATGAGCGAGTCCACAAACGCAGGGTCGTTCGAAGTCTCGCCAGGATTGAACCGCAGGTTCTCGAGCAGTTCCACGCCTGGAGCGAGCTCAGACAGACGTTGGCGAACGGGTTCTACTGAATACTGCGGGTCGGGTTCGCCCTTTGGTCGGCCTAGGTGCGTGCACGCAGTCACCTTTGCGCCGTGCTCGACGAGCCAATTTATGGTCGGGAGTGCGGCTGTAATACGGAGGTCATCGGTGATGACACCGTCCTTGAGCGGCACGTTGAAATCGGCCCGCAACAGCACGGACTTGCCCGAGACATCGCCCAAGTCTTCAAGTTCGGGAACCCCAAATTTCACAACATCTCCTCAGCAATTCGGTGTAGTCAGCTTCTGTCATGCGAGGGACCCTCCACAGGGGGTCCCTCGCAAGACAAAGCGGGTTTTTGGGGATCAGTGGTTGGCTGCGCCTACGATTTTGGCCAAGTCAACTAGGCGGTTCGAGTAGCCCGTCTCGTTGTCGTACCAAGAAAACACCTTGACCATGTTGCCGATAGCCATGGTCAGGCCAGAATCGAAGATGCTTGAGTAGGTCGAGCCGACGATGTCGGAGCTCACCAGTGGCTCCTCGGAGTACTCAAGAATTCCCTTGAGGCGACCCTCGGATGCGGCAGCGGCGAACACGGCGTTGATCTCTTCGACAGTCACGTCACGGCCAAGGATTCCAACGAAGTCGGTGATTGAACCCGTTGGGATTGGCACACGAAGCGAGGTCCCGTCGAGCTTGCCCTTCATAGATTCCAGAACCAATCCAGTAGCGCGTGCCGCACCGGTAGAGGTCGGGATGATGTTGATTGCCGCAGCACGAGCACGTCGCAAATCGGAGTGAGGTCCGTCTACAAGAACCTGGTCGCCGGTGTAGGCATGCGTGGTGGTCATCAGACCCTTCTGAACTCCGAAGGCGTCATCAAGGACTTTGATCATCGGGACGAAACAGTTCGTAGTGCAGGATGCATTTGAGACGATGAAGTCCTTGGACGGATCGAAGGTGTCATCGTTCACGCCCACAACGAAGGTTGCGTCTGCGCCGTTGGCCGGAGCCGAAACAATGACTCGCGGTGCGCCTGCTTGAAGATGCGCAGCAGCCTTGTCGCGGTCGGTGAAGAAGCCAGTGGACTCAATGACCACGTCGACTCCAAGGTCACCCCACGGAATCTCTGCCGGGTCACGGTGTGAGACAACCTTCAGCAGGTCGCCGTCAACGTCAATACCGTCATCGGTCACACTGATCTTGCCTGGGAACGTTCCCGCCACTGAGTCGCGCTTGAGCAGGTGAGCAAGCGTGGGCAGCGAGCCCAAATCGTTCACTGCAACAAAATCAATATCGGCTCCCTGTGCAGTTGCTGCACGAAAGAAGTTTCGCCCGATACGGCCAAAGCCATTGATGCCAACACGAATCGTCATAGCCATCCCTTGTGTACGTAGGTTGAAAAGTCTGAACATCTTCGCACAGCGGCCAACCCTTCACGACCAGCGGCCGACCAAGCAAGCAATCGGCCTTTACAAAGCAGTTGGTAACACGACCCCGGAGCTGGCGTGGGCGAGCAACTCTGCTAGCGCCGCACCGAGCAAGGCGGGGTCATGCGCCGTAGCTGACTGCGCCGCAAGCATGCCTGGGACTGCCCGAGTTGAAACGAGTTCCCCAAGTTCCGCGAGGACGGCATCGGCGGTCGCGATACCGGCAGAGTCCGAGTCGTAGAGCACCACGTCTGGCGTTACTCCATGCCGTTGCACAGCACGAACATGATCGACAACGGAGTAACCCACTGTCTCTGGCACCTGAGGGTTGAGGTTGCAGACATACACGAACTGTCCGCTGGCAGCCGCAAGTGCCTCGGCAATGCCACTCACCGCCGTAGCGGCTAGAACGCTCGTATATAACGAGCCGGGTCCTAACAAGATCTGATCTGCATCCAGGATTGCTTGGACGGCCTCGGGACATGCCGTTGCATCATGTGGCGACAAACTCACAGACGAGACGTCACTCTGTGAGCCAACTGCTTGCTCACCATGCACCACGTCACCCGAGCGAATAGCTGCACGCAACGTGACAGCCTGACGGGTTGCTGGCAATACACGGCCCACGGCACCGAGCAGCTCCCCCACTTGATCCAATGCCGCTACCAAATCACCCTCGGTATCTTCAAGGGCCACGATCAGTAGATTGCCAAACGCGTGCCCATCTAACTCACCTGCGGCAAAGCGATAGTCCATTGCCCGAGCCAAGACCGAGGACTCAGCAGCCAGCGCAACTAAACAGGTGCGCAAGTCACCAGGGGCCGGGCGGTCAACCGCAGCGCGCAAGCGGCCAGTAGAACCACCATCGTCGGCAACCGTGACCACTGCGGTAATTCGGGCTGCATAGGTCCGCGTGGCGCGCAGCGTTGCGGCAAGTCCGTGACCACCGCCGATGGCTACGACCTTGGGTCCAGCACCCGGGGCACGGCCATGAAGCAGGTTGACCGGGTTCCAACTCATTTGGCCACATCACGATGACGAACTTGTGGAGTCATTCCTTGCTCTCGTAGCCAAGCAGCAGTTCGCTCGGCGATAGCAACTGAACGATGACGACCGCCAGTGCAGCCGAACGCAACAGTCAGCACCGACCGTCCCTCGTTGACAAAGGCCGGCAGTAAGAAGTCCAGCAGCGCAGTCATGCGCTCCATGAACTGCTCCGTGAGTTCAAAGGAACCCACATAGTCCTGGATCTCGGGATCCAATCCTGTCAATGGGCGCAACTCTTCAACCCAGTGCGGGTTTGGAAGAAAGCGGCAGTCCAGAACCAGGTCAACATCTGGCGGCACGCCGTGCTTGTAACCGAACGACATAATCGTGACTTGCGTGGTGTCTCGATCTCCGGCTTCACCAAAAATTTCAACCACCCTGCGTCGAAGATCATGCACGTTCATCTCGGAGGTATCGATGACAATGTCGGCGGACTCACGCACTGGTTCGAGTCGCGTGCGTTCTTGATCGATTGCATTCACAACCGACCCCAAGTCTCCCAACATCGGGTGACGACGCTTGGTGTCGCCGTACCTGCGCACTAGTACTGGCGTTGCGGCATCTAAGAACACCGTGGTCACCTTTGCACCAGAGGCTCGCAACTCATCAAGCGCGGGAGCGACTCCGTCAACATTGCCGTCTGAACCCACAATTAAGCCGACCGGCGTGGGCGACTCAGACTTAAATCGCGCCAACTCGCCAACCTTTGGAATGAGTTCGCTTGGCAGGTTGTCGATGACAAACCAGCCAAGATCCTCGAGCGTGTTCCCCACCTGGGTGCGGCCTGCACCAGACAACCCCGTGACGATCACAAAATCCATCATTCCCCCACTTTAACGGCCGAATCTGAAAGAATCGCCTTGCTGCAGGCCGATGGGCTGTAGTGGTGAGCAATATTTATTCTGCTAATTGCATCCAAATTTTGCTCACAGACCGAAATACCCGAGTACACCCCCAACCTAAGGAGATATACATGCGGAACAAGTTCATGATCGGATCACTGGCATTGGTAATGGGCTTCGGTCTCGTTGCGGGCGCATGCTCGAGCGACTCTGAGTCAGAATCCACCACCACCGAAGCTGAGACGACCGAAACCACCATGGCTGATGACATGGCAGGCGACGAGAACATCGTAGAGATTGCCGTTGGCAACCCTGACTTCACCACCTTGGTTGAGCTTGTGACTGCTGCCGGACTTGCTGAGACCCTTTCAGGTGACGGCCCGTTCACAGTGTTCGCACCAGTGAACGCAGCATTTGCAGAGGTTCCAGCAGAAACCTTGACTGCACTTGCAGCCGACCCAACTGGCGCACTGACCGACGTACTCAAGTTGCACGTGATTGCTGGAGAAGTTGATTCAGCTGCAGCAACCGAAGCTGTCGGCACCTGCGTTGAGACCCTTGGTGGCAAGGTGCTCATTGGCCAAGAAGGCGACAACTTGACCTTCGGTGGAGCAATCATCACCGACGTTGACATCACTGGTTCAAACGGAATCATCCACGTCATTGACGGAGTGGTCACCGCAGCCTCCGCAGATTGCCCAATGTGATCTGAATTACCTTGAACCGGAGCGATACATCGCGCCGGGGAAATTTGGAACGGGACGGCGCCTAGCGTCGTCCCGTTCTTGCTTTTAGAGCCTGCTCGGGGACTGATCTAGAGCTTGAGGAACTTCAGAAACATAAGTCGCGGGATCGAAGAGGCAGCCGCATACTCATCAGCTCGTGCCATGAATCCCGCCGCAGGAGCGGGCTCCTCCATCCGCTCCAAGCGAAAGCCAGCCTCGGTAGCGGCATTGATGTAGCGGCTCAATGGACGGTGATAAAAACGAATAAACACACCTTGCTCAACCTCTTCCATCGTGTTGGCCTCGGACAGATACGGCCCAACACGCCAGTACTGCTCAGGCGGGTCGAGAACCTGGTCGTCGATCCAGCCGCTACCGGGGGTTTGGAGCAGCGGGTGATTCAGGAGCAACAAAAATGTGCCGCCCGGTCGCATCACTCGTTCAAGTTCAGCGAGGGCTGGGTCAATCAGCGCAATATGCTCAAACACCAGACACGCAACTGCTGCATCTACACAAGCTGTGGCCAAGCCCACATCGGTGGCGCTTCCTTGGAAATATTCAGGGCCCCCCGCCCGAGAGGCTGCAAGCGCTACCTGGGTGAATGCTGGGTCAAGCCCAACGACCTGCAGACCCTTTTCGGCTGCGAGTCGGGCCACCTGTCCCTCGCCACATCCCATATCGAGCATCCGACCACTGCGAGGTAAATGCTGCTGAATCAGCGGCAAAATCTGTTCGGTGTATTCGGGGTCAGCGCCGTTGGTGAACTCTCGCTGCCACCAGTCGGCGTGTTCTTCCCAAGGGTCAGTCATCGTGCGGATCTCAACTTCTCATAGACGGCTTGGGCTACATCATGCGGTAGCCAAGTCAACGAGGTGAACTCCTGCAATTCGGCCGCCTTAACTGCCCGAATCCCGCCGAGTTCCTTGATGAGTCGCTCCTTACGCTTGGGGCCGAGACCTGCAATGCCGTCAAGCACCGAGGCTGTCATGCGTTTGTCGCGACGCTCACGATGAAAGCTGATAGCGAATCGATGCGATTCATCGCGGATTCGCTGCAACATAAACAGCGCCTCTGATCCTCTGGGGATCGCCACCGGCTGGGAGTTACCCGGCAGAAAAACCTCTTCGAACTGTTTCGCTAATGAGGCCACCGGAATCTCATCTGTCAGACCCAGTTGCTCCAGCACACGCACCGCAACACTGAGCTGTCCCTTGCCGCCATCCACCAGCAACAACTGGGGCGGGTAAGCAAAGCGGCCGCGCTCTGCAATCGGAAGTTCTTTGTCTGCGACATAGGCAGCGAATCTTCTGGTGAGGACTTCTTCCATTGCCGCAAAGTCATCGTTCTGTGGCACATTCACTTTGAAGCGCCGGTACTCGGATTTGCGAGGCAGGCCATCCTCGAGCACCACCATCGACCCCACATAATCAGTGCCCTGCAAGTGGCTCATGTCGTAACACTCAATACGCAGTGGAGCTACTGGCAGCGACAAGTACTGCTCAAGGTCATTGAGAGCTTTGGCCCTGCTGTTGTGATCCGCTGCCCGCTTGAGTCGGTGTCGCTGAAAAGCGTCGACTGCATTCTTCTTCACAGTTTCTGCAAGCTCGCGCTTGGTGCCGCGTTGCGGAATGCGAATCTCAACTCTGCTACTACGCTGCGCTGTCAACCATTCCTCATACATGGAAGGGTCCTCGGGAATGGTCGGCACCAACACAGACTTTGGGTATCCGACGGCTGGTGGATCTCCGTAGACCTGCTCCAGCACTGCCGCCATGGTCTGAGCAGGATTCAAGTCCATGACTTTGTCCAGAATGAAGCCGAGTCGGCCCACTACTCTCCCCCGCCGCACAAAAAATATCTGCGCAGCAGCCTCGAGGTCATCCTCGTGAACCCCAATGATGTCGACATCTTCGGTGGTGTCGCCCACCATCTGTTGTCTCTCAACTGCTCGCCGTACAGCTGCGAGACGATCACGGGTACGCGCTGCCTGCTCAAACTCCATCGCAGCGGCAGCATCAGCCATTTCAGTTTCGAGCCGCTGCAGAACTGGCTCGACATCACCCTCTAGAAATTCCATGAACTCGGTGACGAGTCCGGAGTAGGCCTGCGGGGTGATCTCGCTTACACAGGGACCAGCGCATTTCTCAATGTGAAACAACAAGCAGGGCTTGCCTACACGCTGATGATGCCGGAGCTTGTGATCAGAACAAGTCCTGATGGGAAAGGTCCGAAGCAGTTCGTCCAAGGTCTCACGAATTGCATAGGCATGCGCATATGGCCCGAAGTAGCGCGAGCCCTTCTTTCGCATGCCACGAGTCACCGTCGCTCGCGGCCATTCATCGCCCAAGGTCACGGCCAAGAAGGGATAGCTCTTGTCATCCACCAGGCGCACGTTGAACCGAGGGCGATGCTGCTTGATGAGCGAGTACTCCAGCATGAGAGCCTCGACCTCATTGCGCACCTGAATCCACTCGACAGTCTCTGCGGTGGCCACCATTTGAGCTGTCCGAGGATGCAGGCTGCGAGGATTCTGGAAGTAATTCGAAAGCCGTTGTCGTAGCGACTTGGCTTTGCCGACATAAATGATCCGACCCTCGGAGTCTTTGAACTGATAGCTACCGGGGGTATCGGGAATCGTCCCCGGCTCTGGTCGGTCCATTACTCGTACAGTACTGCTGTGTTGCGGAAACTACTGCAGCGCTGCGGAAACTACTGCAGCGCTCGGGAATCTGCTGCCTGATTGCGAAAACCGCTGCACCCGCCGGCCAAGAACCGGGTAAGCTCTCTTTGTCGGCCTGGTCTCCGGCACCATCATCATTTCGAGACCGACTTACCAGAGGCGTGGCGACCAGGCTGTCCCCACTGGATGATTCTCGAAAGTCTTCATCGTGTACGGGTGCAAATCAGTACACATGGGAGGTCACCAGAATGCTCAGACTGCAAGTTCAACTACCAGAGCAGTACCTGCAAGCCACGCAAGAAGAATTGTCTGAACGCATAGCAACTGCCAAGGCAACCCTTGGAGAGCGGGTGTTTATTCTTGGGCATCACTATCAGCGCGACGAAGTCATGCGCTGGGCGGATGCGCGAGGAGACTCGTTTCGGCTCTCAGTGCTGGCACAGGAACACCCCGAGGCTGAGTTCATTGTGTTTTGCGGGGTGCACTTCATGGCCGAGGCCGCCGATATCTTGACCGGGGACCACCAGCAGGTTGTCCTGCCCGATTTGAATGCCGGCTGTTCGATGGCGGATATGGCAGATATTGACTCGGTGGAAGAGGCTTGGGAATCCCTTGCAGAAGTCACTGACATTGAGCGAGTCGTACCAATTACCTATATGAACTCAGCTGCAAACCTGAAGGCCTTTGTGGGCAAGCAAGGCGGAGCTGTCTGCACCTCGACAAATGCTCGGGCTGTTCTCGACTGGGCTCTGCACCGTGAGGATGGCCCCCAGGGCAAGCAGGTTCTGTTCTTCCCCGATCAGCATCTTGGAAGAAATACTGGCTTTCAGATGGGGTTCAATGATTCCGATATGGCAGTCTGGAACCCCCGCAAAGAGTTCGGCGGACTTGAAGAAGCCGAGCTGAAAAACCGCACATTCCTGCTCTGGAAGGGGCATTGCTCGGTACATCAGCGCTTTCAGCCGGAACACATTCAGGCCTTTCGTGCGCAGTACCCAGAGGGAATCGTGGTGATGCATCCTGAGTGCTCACACGAGGCCTGCGAGCTTGCCGATCAGGTCGGGTCAACAGACTTCATTATCCGTGCCATCGAGGCTGCTCCATCAGGTTCGGTTATTGGAGTCGGAACCGAAATTCATCTAGTGCAGCGTCTGAATAACGAGACACAAGACAAAACAGTGATTTCGCTCGACCCACTGGTGTGCCCCTGCTCAACAATGTTCCGAATTGACGCCCCACACCTGGCTTGGACCTTGGAGAGCTTGGTTGAAGGAACGGTCCGGAACCGAATCACAGTCAACCCAGAGGATGCACATTGGGCGCGGGTTGCACTTGAGCGCATGCTCGAAATCACCTGAGCTCAGCAGCGAGCAGTCACCTGAGCTCACCAGCGAGCAGTCACCTGAGCTCACCAGCGAGCAGTCACCTGAGCTCACCAGCGAGCAGTGGCGCTAGGAAGTGGCCGGTATAGCTCTGTTTGGCTGCAGCGATTGTTTCGGGGGTTCCTTCGGCCACCACAGACCCCCCGCCGCGACCGCCCTCTGGCCCAAGGTCAATAACCCAGTCTGCAGTCTTGATCACATCCAGATTGTGCTCGATCACCAAAACGGTATTGCCTTGGTCAACGAGCCGGGACAACACCGTCAGCAGCTTGCGAATATCTTCAAAGTGCAGGCCGGTGGTTGGCTCATCCAACAGGTAGATCGTGTGGCCCGTGGAGCGCTTCGCTAACTCAGATGCCAGCTTGACCCGCTGGGCTTCACCCCCAGAGAGCGTGGTAGCGGGCTGACCAAGCCGCACATAGCCCAGGCCCACATCTACAAGGGTTCGCATATGCCTAGCAATGGTGGGCTGATTCGAGAAGAACGCCAAAGCTTCTTCACAAGGCAGGTTGAGCACCTCGGAAATGTTTAACCCTTTAAAGGTCACCTCGAGGGTGTCTCGGTTATATCGAGCACCGCCGCAAACCTCGCAGGGCACATAAATATCTGGCAGGAAGTGCATCTCGATCTTGATTGTTCCGTCACCAGAACAGGCTTCGCAGCGGCCACCCTTGACGTTGAAACTAAATCGGCCGGGAAGGTACCCGCGCACCTTTGACTCAGAGGTCTGCGCAAACAGCTTCCTGATGTGATCGAACACACCGGTATACGTGGCTGGGTTAGATCGAGGAGTTCGACCAATGGGCGACTGGTCGATGTCGATCACTTTGTCCAACTGGTCTAGACCCTCAATGCGCTTATGCAATCCCGGTGGAATCTTGGATCCATAAATCTGCTGCATCAGCGAACGCATGAGGATGTCATTGATCAGCGTGGACTTGCCCGAACCAGATACCCCCGTGACCGCAACAAAACACCCGAGCGGGATGTCAACATTTACATTGCGAAGGTTGTGTTCGCGTGCCCCCTGAATTTTCAGCCACTGCTCCCCTGGCTCGCGTCGAACCTCGGGCAGCGGAATGGAGCGCTTGCCTGATAAGTACTGCCCCGTGACCGACTCTTTTGCACGCAGCAACCCCTTGAAACTTCCGGAATGCACGACTCTCCCGCCGTGTTCTCCTGCACCCGGACCAACGTCGACAATGTGGTCGGCAATGCGAATGGTGTCCTCATCGTGTTCCACCACGATGACTGTGTTGCCCAAGTCTCGTAGTCGGATCAGCGTCTCAATCAGGCGATGGTTATCGCGTTGATGTAGGCCGATGGAGGGCTCGTCGAGCACATAGAGCACGCCGACCAAGCCGGAACCAATCTGTGAGGCCAGGCGAATGCGTTGAGCCTCGCCGCCCGAAAGCGTGGCAGCTGAACGAGCAAGGGACAGGTAATCCAAGCCCACATCGCATAAGAACTTGAGCCGAACGTTGATCTCTTTCAGGATGCGCTCAGCAATCAGAGTCTGACGCTCATCTAGGTGCAGGTGCAGCAGTTTGTCTGTGGCCTCGGCGATCGACAGGCTGCAGAGTTGATGCATGTTGAGTCCATCAACAGTGACTGCAAGTGCATACGGGTTCAAGCGGGCACCGTCGCAAGTAGCACACGGCACAAGGCGCATGTAGCCCTCAATGGCATCGCGTGAGGAGTCAGTTTCGGCCTCGCTATGACGACGTTTGAGATATGGAATCACGCCCTCGTACTTGGCTGAGTAACTACGTGTTCTGCCGTAACGATTCTTAAACTTGACGGCTACGCGAGTTGATCCTTCAACACCAAAGAGCAAGAGCATCTGCTGCTGCTTCGGAAGCTTCTCAAACGGAGTGTTGATCTCAATCTCGTACTCCTCGCAGACTGACTCCAACAAACGGTGAAAGTACTTAGCGTGGCCCGATGCCCAAGGAGCGAGTGCGCCATCGGCCACCGAGACCTCGGGGTCGGGAACCACCAGTTCTGGGTCAACCTCGAACAAGGTTCCCAAGCCATCACAGGCAGTGCATGCGCCATAGGGGGTATTGAAAGAGAAGTTTCGTGGAGCCAGTTCTTCGAAGCTTTTGCCATCAGATGGGCGGGCCAACTTCTCAGAAAACGTCAGCGTCTCTGACTCCGCATCAGCTCCGGAATCTTTAGCGGCAAGCAGCTCGATCTGTGCCACTCCCTCGGCGAGCGTCAGAGCGGTTTCCATGGAGTCGGTTAGTCGCCGCTCGATGCCATCTCGCAACACCAAGCGGTCAACAATGACCTCAATGGTGTGCTGCTCATAGCGGGCAAGGTCGAGTTCTACCGGAAGCTCGTGTACTTCGCCGTCCACGCGCACCCGACCAAATCCTTGGCTGGCAAGGTCAACAAAAAGCTGCTCGTAGGTGCCCTTCCGGCCACGTATTACTGGGGCAAGCACTTGAAAGCGTGTGCCCTCGGGTAGGGCCAAAATGCGGTCCACAATCTGTTGTGGAGTTTGACGAACCAGTGCTTCGCCAGTTTCGGGATCATGGGGTTCACCGACTCGTGCAAACAACAGTCGCAGGTAGTCGTATACCTCGGTGACCGTGCCCACTGTTGAGCGGGGATTTCGAGAGGCCGACTTCTGATCAATCGAGATTGCTGGAGACAAGCCCTCGATCACGTCGACATCGGGCTTATCCATCTGACCCAAGAACTGACGCGCATAGGAGGAGAGTGACTCGACGTAGCGGCGTTGACCCTCGGCATAAATGGTGTCGAATGCAAGCGAAGACTTGCCCGATCCAGAGAGCCCAGTAAAGACAATGAGTTGGTCACGGGGAAGGTCAAGCGAGACATCGCACAAGTTGTGCTCGCGAGCGCCTCGAATCGTGATGCGATCGAGCGCATGATGCGACTGCGCTCTCTTGGCTACAGCTGCCTTGGGTGCAGCTGCCGTGTTGGCTACAGCTGCCTTCTTGGGTAGAGCGACCTTCGGTACAGCCGCCTTGGGTGCAGCCGCCTTGGGTGCAGCCGCCGTCTTCTTTGCAGGTGCCTTGCGAGGGGTGGCGCTTGTTCGCACCTTCGGTGTCGACATGATTCCCTAGTTTAGTTGGCGAACAAGTGTTCGTGGTTCAAGCTCATTTACGGCAGAAAGTTTTGCGGATCTGCCGAAACAAGGTGTGGAGCGGCCTTCAGCGACTGCCATACTTGCTTGATATGGGTTCAAGCACCGGTCGCCTCTTTCGCATTACAACCTTTGGCGAGTCTCATGGTGGCGGGGTTGGCGTGGTTCTTGATGGGTGCCCTCCTGGGCTGGAACTCTCAGAGGCAGATATCCAGCCAGACCTAGACCGCCGTCGACCTGGCCAAAGCCGCTTAGTCACGCAGCGGGATGAGTCGGACAAAGTCGAGATTCTTTCTGGGGTGTACGAGGGTCGAACACTCGGATCGCCGATTGCCATGCTCGTCCGCAATGCCGATCAGATTTCTGGCGCGTACGAGGAAATGAAGAGCAGCTACCGCCCCTCGCATGCAGACTTTACTACCGAGGCCAAATACGGGATTCGAGCTGTGGCCGGCGGAGGGCGGGCATCGGCAAGAGAGACGATCGGCAGAGTCGCGGCGGCCGCAGTGGCTCGCAAGCTCCTCGCTCAGAGCTGCGGCGTAGAGGTACTTGGCTGGGTCTCGCAGATCCACACAATCATGTCGGCCGTTGATGCCAGCCTGGTACAACTCGATCAGGTCGAGGCCACGCCCACCCGCTGCCCAGACCCAGTAGCAGCCGAACTCATGGTTACGGCAATTGAGCAGGCCCGCCGAGATGGCGACTCGCTTGGCGGAATTGTTTCTTGCATCGCTCGAGGTGTGCCCGCCGGCTGGGGCGAGCCCGTATTCGACAAGCTCGAGGCCGACTTGGCAAAGGCTGTCATGTCGCTACCCGCTACAAAGGGTTTCGAACTGGGAAGTGGGTTTGGCGCAATTGCCATGACGGGCAGAGAACACAACGACGCTTTTGTTCCCGGTGCAGATGGCAAGCCGCGCACACTCACGAATCACTCTGGTGGCATACAAGGCGGTATCTCGAACGGCGAAGAGATCAACATTCGTGTTGCCTTTAAGCCAACCGCCACAATTTCTTCTGAACAGCAAACTGTTGACCGAGACAACAATGCCGTCACTTTGGCAGCTAAGGGCCGCCACGATCCATGCGTGCTGCCTCGTGCGGTGCCACTCGTAGAGGCAGCCATGCTGTTGGTACTCGCCGATCACTGGCTACGCCAAGAGTCGATTCGCACTAGCGCTGGGTTGTCCTAGAGCGAGTGCTTGCTAGGCCCCGCCGGCAGTGCGGAGTTCTCTTTTCAGGTCTTTAATCTCGTCTCGCAGTCGAGCCGCTTCTTCAAAGCGCAGTTCTTCAGATGCTGCGTTCATCTCGTCCTCGAGCAGGGAGATCAACTTGCCAAGGTCAGAGGGAGGCAGGTCCTTGAACTGTTCAGCTCGAGCACGCTCGCCGGGTCGCTGCTTGCGCTTGCCTTGGCCCGGGTAGGGCGCCTCATTCGAGGTTCCCCGCAGCTGATCCAAGATGTTGGTCACTGGCTTAATAATTGTCTTGGGGTCGATCCCATGTTCGGTGTTGTACGCCTCTTGCAAACCTCTGCGCCGGTTGGTCTCGGAGATTGCTTTGGTCATTGAGTCGGTCACGCGGTCCGCATACATAAAGACTTGACCGCGTACGTTGCGTGCGGCGCGCCCAATCATCTGAATCAGCGAGGTTTCGGAGCGTAGGAAGCCCTCTTTATCAGCATCAAGAATCGCCACCATCGAGACCTCTGGAATATCAAGGCCCTCTCGCAACAAGTTGATGCCGACGAGCACATCGAACTCGCCAAGTCGCAAGTCCCGCACTAGTTCAATGCGCTGCAACGTGTCAACATCTGAATGCAAGTAACGCACCCGAACACCCATCTCGAGCAAGTACTGCGTCAGATCTTCGGCCATCTTCTTGGTGAGCGTGGTGACCAAGACTCGATCGCCTAACTCGACTCTCTCATTGATGTTTCCTAACAGGTCATCGATCTGACCCTCGGTCGGCTTGATGACAACCTGCGGATCAATTAGGCCTGTGGGCCGCACAATCTGTTCAACCACTCGAGAGCTGTGTTCGATCTCCCATTTACTTGGCGTGGCAGACAGGAACACAGTCTGGCCAGCACGCTCTACCCATTCCTCAAACCTAAGCGGTCGATTATCGCCAGCCGAAGGCAGACGAAACCCATGCTCGATCAGGTTGTTCTTTCTTGAGCGATCACCCTCGTACTGCCCATGCAACTGCGGAATCGTGACGTGGGATTCATCAATGATGGTCAGGTAATCAGAAGGAAAAAAGTCGAGCAGCGTATTCGGCGGCTCTCCTGGGGCACGACCATCTATCGGCCCCGAGTAATTCTCAATACCGTTACAGAATCCCAACTCCTGCAGCATCTCAAGGTCATATTCAGTTCTCATTCGAAGTCGCTGGGCCTCGAGCAACTTGCCTTCACTCTCGAACAACGCCAGCCGCTGCTGCAACTCGACTTCGATGCGCCCAATAGCGTCCCGGAGTCGCTCATCAGAGGTTGCGTAGTGGGTGTTCGGGAAGATGACCACTTCCTCCAATTCCTGAACGCGCTCCCCGGTCAGCGTGTCAACTACCGAGATCGACTCAACCTCGTCGCCAAACAGCGCAATGCGCACTGCAGTTTCTTCATAGGCAGGGTGGACTTCAATGATGTCGCCGCGCACCCTGAACTTGCCTCGTACCAGGTTCATATCGTTGCGCTCGTATTGCAGATCGACGAGACGCCGAAGCATCTCTCGCTGGTCAATTGTTTCGCCCACCCGGGCGGCAAACAATCTCTTGGAGTACTCCTCGGGCGAGCCGAGACCATAGATGCACGACACCGATGCCACCACAATGGTGTCTCGCCGAGTCAGGAGTGCCGAAGTAGCGGCATGACGCAGACGATCGATCTCGTCGTTGACCGAGGAGTCCTTCTCGATGAAGGTATCGCTGGCCGCCATGTAGGCCTCGGGCTGGTAGTAGTCGTAATACGAGACGAAGTATTCGACGCGATTCTCTGGGAAGAACTCACGAAACTCGTTGGCTAGCTGCGCTGCCAAACTCTTGTTGGGTGCCAGAACCAGCGTTGGCCGCTGCACCTGTTCAATCGTCCATGCCATGGTGGCTGACTTGCCCGAGCCTGTGATGCCAAGAAGGGTCTGAAAGCGTTGACCAGTGTTGATGCCTTCGGCGAGCGCAGCAATTGCGGCTGGCTGATCCCCTGCAGGCTGATAGTCCGAGACCATTTTGAATGGCCGCAGTGCAGAGGGTTGCACCCGATCGGGGCTTGCCTCGGAACTCACGGGGCCAGGCTCTGGATCCACTGCCATGCAAGAGCGATCTGGTCATCAAGCTCGTGTGGTTGACCGTGGTTATCGATCACAAAGTCGGCACGAGCTAGGCGGTCAGATCGGCTGGCCTGTTTGGCGATCCGGTTTCTTGCGTCCTGTTCGGAAAACCCCCGAAACTCGATCAGGCGAGCAATCGCCACCTCGGGATCAAGGTCAACCACGATGGTGCCTCGCAGGTCCTCCCATCCAGATTCGACTAGCAACGGCACATCAAGAATGACGACAGAATCTGTGCTTGATTGCTCTTCGATTCTTCGGGCGATCTCTTCGTGCACTCTTGGGTGCACGATCGCACCCAGATCGGCCAAGGCAGTGGCGTCAGTAAAGACCAAATCGGCTACGGCAGCACGGTCAAGCTGGCCCGACTCATCGAGTATTCCCGGCCCGAAACGCTCTTCCATCTCTTTGAATACCTGCGTTCCCGGCTGCTGAAGTTCCCGAACGATTGCGTCTGCGTCTACTACCACAGCGCCTCGATCAGCGAGACCCAGTGAGACTGTTGATTTTCCGGCGCCGATTCCGCCCGTAAGGCCTACTAACAACATGTGTTTGAACCCTACCCGCCCGCCGCCGCGTAGGTAATTTGAACTATTTGAACTAATAGTCCAGTTCGGGATTCAACCTGCCGATACCAAGAAATATCTCGGATTTTGACCCAACCTCAGGACTGCGTATGCCCACAGAATTTCCTACTGACAACCTGAGCGAGCACCCGCTATCAGTGGGCGAAAGCAGCAATGCAAGCTTGGACACCAGTTTGGAAACAGGCTCAAGCTCTCTCTCGCAATCGGATCCAGAACCAGAGTCACGCAGAGAGAAAGTCGCTGCTCGGCTGCGTAGAGACCTGAAGAGTGCGCTCATAGATACTTCGCAGAAGCCCACCGGAGACTTCGACCTCTTAGCGGATCAGAGTCCCAGCAGCACGGCTGATCGCGTTTCAAGCTTCAATGCGCTGATTACCACCTTGCGTTTGGCAACCATGAGCATCTCGTTGCTGTTGGTCTCTGCCGATACCAGTTCCAATACGGCCTCGTTGCGTTTTTGGACTGCCGTTCTGGTGCTCTACGCAATTTTCCGCACTGTTCGGCCTATCAAGTACACAGATTCTGTCAGTTCGCTAGTACTCGTGATTGCCGAGGTGTTTCTTGGAGTAGTCGCTGTTGTCGCTACTGGCGGTTGCGATTCTCCACTCATCTTTATGCTGCTGCCTGCCATTACCGTGGCTGGACTCGCACGAGGGTTTGGATTCTCGTTCAGGGTCGCAGTTGTAACGATTCTGGCCGTGAGCTTTGTGTTTGTAAATCAGTCGAGCAACCCACGCGAGGCGCTAGTCAGAGCAGCATCATGGGCTGGGATCATCATGCTCGTGGCGATCATCGCTGGCTACACCAGGCGGATCTCAGGAGTTGCTGATCGAGATCGCGAACTCACTCTTGACCGGCTCGACAAACTCTCTGACGCAAACGATCTGCTTTTCTCGCTTCATCAGGTCACCCAGACACTGCCTGCCTCGCTCGACATGGGCGAGGTACTCGATACAACCCTGCAGCGGCTGCACTCACTCGTGAGCTTCGAAAGCGCAGCGGTACTCCTCTTCGATGAGACTGATGCCCACTGGGATGTTGTTCGCCATGAGGGCTTGCATGTTCCAACTCGACTCGGGCCAACTGACTTGCCTATCGGACTTCGCAAGGCGCTTGCTCGGAACGGCATCGCAGCGGTTTCGAATCTTGTTGAAGAGGCAGGAGGGGGCCTATCAAAGCGCTCTGGGTCTGGGCTCTACAGCGTGCTCACCGCACGTGGAACCATCATCGGGCTGTTGGCTCTTGAGCATGGCGAGGTGGGCCACTTCACTCATCGAGAGGAAGAACTAGTCGCTGGGTTCATTGCACCTGCTGCGCTTGCAGTAGACAATGCCCGCTGGTTTGCTCGCTTACGCACAGTTGGTGCCGATGAGGAGCGAACCCGAATTGCCCGCGACCTTCATGACCGCATTGGGCAATCACTTGCTTACCTTGGCTTTGAACTTGACCGGTTGGTGGCCAAGGACTCCCAAGGAGAGTCAGTCTCTCAGCCAATCGCACAGCTCCGAGATGATGTACGAGGGGTCATCCGAGAAGTCCGCGACACCCTGTATGACCTTCGGACTGACGTCTCAGACGAACGCAGTTTGGGTCAGGTGCTTGAACAATATGCAGGACGAGTGGCAGAGCGAAGCGCTTTACAGGTACACGTTGAAGCAGAGGAGTCCGCTCGCCTGCCCATCCTCCAAGAACGCGAGATGTGGCGTATCACCCAAGAGGCGCTAGCCAATGTTGAGCGTCATGCCTCGGCCACTGCAGTGCGAGTGGTCTGGCGCTGCGACGGCCACAGGGCTCTTGTCGACATTACTGATAACGGCGTGGGGTTTGAACAAGGTCGAGCCGGCCGCTTGGACTCGTATGGGTTGTTAGGAATGCGTGAGAGGGCAGCAAGTGTCGGAGCCAGCTTTGAGATTGTCAGTGCTCCAGGCCGCGGAACAAGGGTGCGCTGCACGCTGCAACCAGCTACCTCTCAATCCCAATCCCAATCCCCAAGCAGCCCACAACCCATCCACATAGGTGCCACAACCAGCAAGTCAACGACTACTAGCACTACTAGAAGGAAGAACGTATGACGATTCGATTGATGTTGGCAGATGACCATCGGATGCTCCGCGAGGGCCTTCGACGATCCATGACAGAGTCGGGCTTCGAGGTAGTCGGAGAGGCCTGCGATGGCCTCGAGGCCGTCACCATGGCCGACGCGCTGAAACCCGACGTCATTCTCATGGATGTGACCATGCCGAACTGTGGTGGGGTTGAAGCCTGTCGCTTACTCAAGTCCACTGGCAACAAGTCCAAGATCGTCATGCTCACCATGCACGCAGATCAAGAGGTACTCACCAACGCCATTCGTGCAGGCGCTATCGGCTACTTGACCAAGGACTGTTCCACTCGAGAGATTGCTGATTCCGTGCGTCTTGCGGCCGAAGGGGACACGGTGCTCTCCCCCCACTTAGCTCGTTCGATGCTCGAGGAACTGCGCAAGCTCGAGGCCCCGCAGGATGCCGAGGAGGAACGAATCGTCACACGAAGAGAAGAAGAGGTTTTGCAGCTCATCGCTGATGGCTGTTCAACCCCAGAGGTTGCGGAGAAGCTGTTCATTTCACAGAAAACAGTGAAGAACCACTTGGCCTCGATCTATCAAAAGCTCGACGCACGCGACCGCACCCAGGCCGTTCTGCAGGCAGTTCGGATGGGAATTGTCAGCCTGAGCTAGAAGCCGCTGCAAAGGATTTCTAGGAAATTTCAAGAAATTTGTAAAGGTCCCATCTGAGCCGTCGATACCACTTTCACGGATCTCACTACGGGGTTCGAAGTAGGACCCGATCCAACAACACCTCAATCAACAGGGAGACCAAAATGTCAACTCAGTTCAACTTCATCAAGGCATGGATGCAAGCACACGCAAAGACCGAACGAGGAGCCTCCCTTGTGGAGTACGCACTTCTCGTAGCGCTCATCGCTGTGGTCTGCATCGGCGCAGTTTCCTTCCTCGCCGGCGGCGTAGAAAAGACCTTCACCTCCGCTGGCAGCTCAATCGGAGGCTGAGCAAGCAGAGCCAAGCGC
>CAMDLX010000009.1 GCA_945901935.1 Bifidobacterium breve
TCATCAAGGTGCTGCTCAATCACGCTGATGCAGTTGGAAAGCTCCTCTGGCAAGGGTGGATCATGAGCTAAGAACTTCTCGGTCATCCGCACGCATCCAACATCGATAGACACGGACTCCTCTACTTGGCTTCTCCCGAGCGCGAACTCGGTAGAGCCACCGCCGATGTCAACAACAAGAGTCAGAATCTCCTTGTCCTCCAAGGCAGATGTCGCACCCAAAAAACTGAGCTGCGCCTCTTCTTGTCCCGTCAGGATCTCCGGTGTTTGGCCCAAGATCTGCTCGGCGGCAAGCAAAAAATCTTGGCTGTTCGTGGCATCTCGCGCAGCCGAAGTGGCTGCGATACGGAGGCCAACCACGCCGGCTGAATCCATGACTTGTCGGTACTCGCGCAGCACCTCAAGTGTGCGCTCAATCGCCGCAGGATCAAGTCGACCCGTGCGGTCCACTCCTGCTCCGAGGCGCGTCACGCGCATCAATCGCTCTTCGACAATCTGGCCGTCCGAAATCAAAAGACGAGTTGAGTTCGTTCCACAATCAATGGCCGCGTACTTCGGTGTGCTCACTCGTTTTCTCCGTTTTCCTTCAGGATGAATTCGTTCGGGATAGCTGTGCTCTGAACTGCGCCCACAACCTGCTGCGGCGTCGGTGCCGAGTCCAACTCAAGTTGCTCCTTCACCCACGCACCAACCGGGTCCTCGCCACCTACAAGAAACCAGGCGTAATGCGTGTGTAGGCACTTGACTCCCCTGCGGGTTCCACCCACTCCACCAAATGGTCGAGGACCCATCCAAGACTCTGGAATCAGGGCATCTCGCTCTGCTGCATAGGTTTCATGCGCCGCTGCAAGGACATCGGCATCCACTGCCTCTTCGGCCTGTCGCACCCCACCGGTTGCCTCGAGCTGGCCGATGCGTCGATTGAGTTTCTTGTCGACTAGCCAGTAGCGAGTAGGCATCGGGGTGCCATCTTCGAGTAGCGGAAGGTTGCCGATCACCATTGGGGTGCCATCTTCGGAACGCAGCAGGACCTCGAAGCTCCCCTTTGGGGTTCTGCCAAGCAACTCGGTCACTACCGCTATGTCGGTTGGGTCTTGGACTCCAAAACCTAAGGCTGAGAAATCTGGGGCTGAAAAATCTTGGGCTGCAAGATCTGGGGCTGCAAGACCGGAGTGACCACACGCCGCGTCTGCTGCTGTTGAATCAACCATTGCGACACCGTAGCGGGGTGATCTGCCGGAACCGAACTCAGGAACGAAACTGAACGAACTGGACGATCAAGGGGCGAGCGTTGCTCGTTCAAGAGGCTCTTGAACTAGGCCAAATGGCCATGAGCGAGGGAGCACCAACCCGGCGCTAGCAGGGGGAAGAATCGAATAGGACTCTTCTCCTTCAAGCACCAGGCCATAGTCCCTTCTCGCAATCCGCTGAATCTCAGATGGGTCATCAAGGCGGTCTCGGCGCAAGGTGAGTTCTCGGTTCTGTTGCTGTAGGTCGGTCAGCTCTGCACGATGAGCAGAGATCTCATGTCGTTGCGCCATGTACCCGCGAGCCGGAACCAACAAGAGTGCAACTGCCGCTGCGATCACAAAGGTAAGTATCCCGAGCCTCTGCAGGAGCACGGCCCGCGGCACAGCAGTCATTGGCTGCCTGCGTGAGCGCGAGCTTTTGGCTGCCGTTCTTTTGACTGCCGTCCTCTGGGAGGCTGCTCTCTTGGCTGCAGGGCGCTTGGCACCCGAGCGTGTAGACGCAGGGCGCTTGGCACCGGTTCGGGAAGATTCTGAGCTCACCTCAAGCTGCTCCCCCGATTGGGGCAAGTGCTTGTGCACCGCGGAACACTGCCGATTCAGCAAGATATTCTTCAATTCGAAGGAGCTGGTTGTATTTTGCAACCCGGTCTGATCGTGCCGGCGCACCGGTCTTGATCTGCCCGCAATTTGTGGCCACGGCTAGATCAGCAATCGTGACGTCCTCGGTCTCGCCAGAGCGGTGAGACATCACCGAGGTGTAGCCGTGTCGCGTTGCTAGGTCCATGGCCTCGAGCGTTTCCGTGAGCGTCCCGATCTGATTGACCTTGATCAGGATTGAGTTGGCGATTCCCTCGTTGATACCCCGACCCAACCGCTCGCTATTCGTAACAAAGAGGTCGTCGCCAACAAGTTGGATTCGAGTTCCGAGTTTCTGCGTCAGGTCTGCCCAACCTTGCCAGTCCTCTTCGTCCATACCATCTTCAATTGAGACAATCGGATAGCGGTCACACAGGTCGACCAAGTAATCAGCAAACTCAGCGGAACTCAGCGAACGGCCCTCGCCTGCTAGGTGATACTGACCGTCTGAGTAGAACTCGCTGCTCGCAGCATCGATCGCAATCCCGATTTCTTCGCCGGGGATACGACCGCTTCGCTCGATTGCTTCAACAAGCAACACCACAGCCTCTTCGTTTGACCCAAGATTTGGTGCGAAGCCACCCTCATCACCAATCGATGTCGACAGCCCGCGCTCATGCACTACTTGTTTGAGCGTGTGATAGGCCTCTACTCCCCAGCGGAGCGCCTCAGAAAATGATGCAGCGCCAACTGGCATCAACATGAACTCCTGCACATCGACGTTGTTATCTGCGTGTTCGCCACCGTTGATCACGTTCATCATCGGCACTGGAAGCACGCAAGAGTTCGGGCCACCAAGATAGCGAAACAGTGGCATGCCGACCTCTTCGGCTACGGCCTTTGCTGCGGCCAACGAGACTCCGAGGATTGCATTTGCTCCCAAGCGGGATTTGTTCTCGGTGCCATCAAGCTGGCACAGCCTGTGGTCCAAGCCGCGCTGATCCGCGGCATCGAATCCCAACATCGCATCGGTGATTTCGCCATTCACAAAACTGACGGCGTTACTGACGCCTTTGCCAAGGAATCTCTGCGGATCTCCGTCACGCAGTTCAGCAGCTTCGAACGCACCAGTAGAGGCTCCAGAAGGAACCGCTGCTCGACCCACGGCCCCTGAGTCGAGTTGAACTTCGACCTCAACTGTTGGGTTACCTCGAGAATCCAGAATCTCCCGGCCGATGATGTCTTCGATAGTGCTCACGATGCTCCCAATATGTGGCCGAAGCCTTTGATCTGCGCTGTTCTTAGCGTTCAGTGTGTCCGAGTCTAAAGTCTCGGCACCGGGTAGCTAAACAGCCTATCTTCCCGGTCGAAGCCGCTCAGGGATTACAGGTTGGAACGAATGAGTTCGGCAAATGCTGCGGCACCATCGGGCCGCAGGTGGGTGCCATCGTTCGCAAACCACTCCGGATGTTGGCTTGCTAGCCCAAACCAGTCCACCAGTACAGCATTCGGGTGACGATCCGCCGCCGCAGAAATGCGCTGATTGACCAGTTCCTGCCAAGGCCTTCCTACCTTCGCATTGACCAGCACTACCTTGCGGTCCCCCGCAATCTTGAACAACTGATCCATATCTTCATCGCTGAAGGTGCCGTTCGTGCCAGCGTGAACCACCAAGGTGCTCGGGATCAGTCCTTCCCGTTCATACCACCCCAC
Source organism: Bifidobacterium breve (assembly GCA_945901935.1). Classification (GTDB taxonomy): domain Bacteria; phylum Actinomycetota; class Acidimicrobiia; order Acidimicrobiales; family Microtrichaceae; genus IMCC26207. The sequence continues at coordinate 3,539 of CAMDLX010000009.1, forward strand.
CACGCCAAGAAGATCGTTGAACTGTCGGCCAACCTTGGCATCAATTCGAACTCCCGGAATTGCAGCACTGACCGACGGAGACGCTCCAAGGAGGACCGAATCTCCAACGGCCACCACGTTCGCCAGAGCGGCCGGGTCCGCAACGGGTTCAGTAACTGGCGGCGGGGCGACTCCCGTTGGACTTGAGCCCAACGCAGTTGTTGTCGGAGCGCTAGCACTTGTAGGTGCACCCAGAATTGTCGTAGCAGTTGGGATCGTAGAGGGAGCCGCTGAACCGTCTGCAGTTTCGCTCCCGCCTGTTTGACTGCTGGGACGTGAGGCCCCCTCTACGGGCGAGCCAGGGTCATTCAACGCTGGCGCAGCGAGCGCCGCAAGCTCAAGCTCATCGCGCTGACTGCTCGAACTGGCTGCACGCAATCCAACAGTGATCATCACTAACAACAACAAGAAGGTGGTTCCAATAGTCATGCCTCGACGCAGCAACCTTGTTCGCTGGGGCCCTGAACTGCCTTTGAGATCACGCCACCAGTGGTTCAAAACACCGTTACGTACTGGTACTTCTACGAATCGGTAAGAAAGTTCTGCTGCACCAAAGGTGAGCACCATCCGAAGCACAAACACCGGAAAACCTGTGAATGGCACATCTAGTTCTGGCCGGGTGACTACAAAGATCGGCCAATGCCACAGGTAGATGGCATACGAACGCAACCCAATCCATACCAAGGGTGACCAAGCCAAGAACTTCGAGAGTTTGGCTGCAGGATGCACGAGCACTGCGATGACCACAATGCACGCAATATCGAGCGCCAAAAACCCGCCTCGATAGATAAAGGGATCAAACTCATTGACCCGAAGGAGGAACCAACCGATCACCACTAACCCGAGCACACCGGCAGTATCGAGCACGCGTGCTGCGCTGCGAGCAGCCGGAATTCGCGAGCGCCACGGAGCCCAACTCAACGCGAGTACAGCGCCGACGAGTAGCCCTGCTATCCGGGTATCTGTGCCGTAGTAGACGCGAGACGGGTCGGTATAGGGCTCGAACAACAGCGCCATTTCAATCGTTGAGGCCAAGGCCACGATAATGATTCCTAGGCGGGCTTTGCCTCTGCCGAACTTGAGCAGAACTAGAGCAAAAATGGGAGGAAACAGCAGGTAGAACTGTTCCTCTACTGCAAGTGACCACAAGTGTCGAAGCATCGGCGGGCGACCAGCTTGGGCAAAGTATGACTCGTCGAGGTAGATATCCCACCAGTTGCTCACATAGGCCAAAGCTGCGAGTACATCGCCACCCATTCGGCCTGCTGCATCGGTATACACCAGAATCGCAGCCGCCGAGACCACAGCTAACAACAGGTACAGGGCAGGCAACAGGCGGCGCGCTCGGCGAATCCAGAATTGCTTCAGATCAATCTGACCCTTAGTCATTCGCTCTTCTGTGAGCAACGTGGTGATTAAGAAGCCGCTGATCACGAAAAAGACCTCTACCCCCAAAAACCCTCCGGGAATCAGAGCGAAGTCAGCATGATAAAAAACCACTGCTAGAACAGAAATTGCGCGCAGACCATCAAGCGCCGGCTGATAGCCGAGCTTCTGAACTCCCTGAGTGGGCGCGGGTCTCTGAATAGTGGAAGTCACCGTCCGTTATTCTTGCGCATTGGCAGTAGCTTCTCGTGCCACTGCGGGGAGTTCCGGTGAATCCCGTCAGCAAGGAAGGGTCAGGCCCGCTCACGCATGCGTACCTCAAAGGAACTGACTGCCCGAGCAAAAATGTTTGCCTCGATCACAGGTTCCGAGATTATTTCGGGAACTTCAAATCGGCGGGTGAGTTCCGCGAAGAGAATCTGCAATTCGAGGCGTGCAAGGTTGGCACCCAAACAGAAGTGCGTTCCGTGACCAAAGGCCAAATGCGGATTCGTCGACCGGGTGACATCAAAGCGGAACGGGTCTGCAAAAACGAGTTCGTCTCTGTTCGCTGAGGGATAGAGCAGGATCAGGCGGTCGTCTTGAGCCACCGGATGGCCACCAACGGTTGTGTCTTCGATGGCAGTCCGAAAGAAATTGCTCAGCGGTGTCACCCAGCGAATGAGTTCCTCAACAGCCCCTGGGATGAGTTCCGGCGAGTCAGCTAAGAGGTCCCACTGATCTGGATGATCGGAAAAAACCCGCAACCCATGTGCGATCACGGTGCGAGTTGTTTCGGCACCACCTGCAATAAACAGCCCCGTCTCGTGCAGCATTCGCCGCTCTGAGTATCCCGACTCTCCAGCAATATCTGCATTCGCCCAGACTGATATCAGGTCATCAGCAGGGCACTCAATGCGCTGAGGAACGAGCTCCTCAAGCAACTCTACGTATTCGGCTATTGCAGTTCCCAAGCCCACTAGGGCATCCATGTCATGCGAAGCCGCATCAAAGCGCATGATCGCCTCGGACCAGTTCTTCACATCACGCCAGCGATCCTCGGGAAAGCCCAACAGCATTGCAATCAGTCGACTCGGAAGAGGTGCCGCTAAGGCGTCGATGATTTCAACGTCCCCTTCAGCAGCAACTGCGTCTAACAACTCGTCGATTCGTAGCCGCAGCCAGGGCTCGTGCTCGCGAGTTGCTCTTGGGGTAAATCGATTCGCTACGAGGCGCCGCTGCTGCTGATGGCCTGGGTCGTCCATCGAGATGATATTGATCTCCTCCGGGGCCCACCAGGAGCGGTAGCCACGTCCAGAGACAAACACAGCGCTGTTGCGTTCAACTTCGGCAAGATCCGCATGTCGGGTCACCGCCCAGAGCGAGTTCTTGTGGTCGCGATAGAGGGGCTCGTTGGCACGCATCCAGCTGAAGGCCGGATGCGGATCGGCTCGATAGAACTCCGCATCGAGCAAATCGATCTCTGGTCGGCTTTCCCCACCGGGCAGTGCTGTTGGATTCAGAGTCACAGCTGACAGTGTGACACAGCCCACAGAATTCAAACCCCGTTTTCTCCTGCGCCAAACCTCCGCTCTGTCATGCGAGGGACCCTCCATAGGGGGTCAGGCGCATGACAAAGCGAGTTGGTTAGCCGGCTTCGGAGTGGGTTACTGCGGGCTCACCCATCCACTCACGCAGGGTGTTCTTCAGCTTGGTCTGCTGAATAAAAATATCGTGTTCGGGCTTAACCCCACCCTTTGCCTGCGGGGCTTTCCAATAGAAGCTCAACCACTCCTGAACCCCTGATTGCCCAGCGCGATGGGCTAGGTCCAAAAAGAGCGCCAAGTCGAGCACCAAAGGCGCGGCCAAGATGGAATCACGGCACATGAAATCGACTTTGATCTGCATCGGGTATCCCATCCATCCAAAGATGTCGATGGCATCCCAGCCCTCTTTGTTGTCTCCACGCGGTGGGTAGTAATTGATGCGCACCACGTGAGCGATGTCTCCGTACAACTCTGGGTACACCTCGGGTTGAAGAATGGTGTCGAGCACACCGAGTTTGGAGACTTCCTTGGTCTTGAAGTTCTCTGGGTCATCGAGAACCTCACCGTCGCGATTTCCCAGAATATTGGTTGAGTACCAACCACGAAGCCCCAGCATGCGCGCCTTAAACCCAGGAGCCAAAATGGTCTTCATCAAGGTCTGCCCGGTCTTGAAATCCTTGCCGGTGATGGGCACACCGCGGGTGGCTGCGAGTTGTTCCATGCAGGGCAGATCGATACTCAGGTTTGGCGCACCGTTCGCAAAGGGCACTCCACTCGACAGTGCGGCGTAGACGTACATCTGACTCGGAGAAATGTTCTCGTCGTCTGCACGCAACCCCGCCTCGAAAGCTTCCACGCTCTGATGTGTCGCCGTTGGTTCCTGGTAGGCCTCGGTTGAACCGCACCAGACCATGACGAGTCGATCACAGTCGTTTTCAATGCGGAAGGTCTCGATATCGGCGATGAGTTGCTGGGTGAGGTCCCATTTGGAGTCCCCGGTCTTGACTCGTTTCCCATCAAGGTTGCGCACCCACCGCTGATCAAACACCGCTGGCATCGCCACCACGCCCTCGAGTTCTGCCGACAGCGGAGCTAGGTCCCGCTCATCGAGAACCCCACAGGTGCGAGCGGCTTCTAATGCGTTCGGTGAGATCGGATCCCAACCACCAAAAACAATGTCATCGAGACCCGCAAGCGGAACAAAGTCCTTCATCATGGGATTTCGACCCTCTTCACGCTCGCCAAGGCGAATATGCGCCATCTGGGTAAGCGATCCAATTGGTTCGGCCAAGCCCTTACGGGTGGCAAGCACGCCGGCGTAGAGCGTTGTAGCCACGGCGCCCATTCCGGGAGTCAGGATTCCTAGGCGGCCAGTGGCGGGGGCAATATTCAGCGGTTCAGGCATGACCAAACACTGTACGCGGCAAATCGACTCGACCCATTGTTGAGCTACCAGGAAGGGATGACTGCCCGATCGAATTAGGGATTCTCAGAACCTGCTCGCTCGACAGTACGAAGCTGTTCGATGCGCAGATCAGTGGCCTGTCGAAGGGCTTCCTCGGGATCAAAGCCCCGCTCCTGCGCCAGATCAACCAACTTCAGTAAAGCGGTTCCCAACTCAGAGAAATCCAGTTCTGAGAAATCAAGCTCAGCGAAATCCAACCCGGCAGAGTCCACCGGAGCGACATAGCCCTCAATGCCGGTTGCGCGTTTTGCAACCTTGAGCGCACGGGCGAGCGCCGGAAGCCCAACAGGAATCTGATCCAGGGCAGAGCTTCGGCTCTGCTCGTGCACCTTGGAGGATTCCCACAGCGCCACTACTTGCGCAACATCGGCTGATCCAAGCTGGGCTCCTAGCGCCTGCTCAAGAGCTTGATGTCGGGCCAACAGCTTGTCGTGAATCGCGCCAGCAACATCTGCCAGAGTGAACCAACCTGCCTCGGAAGCAATCGCAGAATGAAAGACCACCTGATACAACAAGTCGCCAAGTTCGGAGCAGAGTTCCGTAGCACCCGCCCCGGATTCGGGATCGTAGGAATCGATGGCCTCAAATACCTCGTAGGTCTCTTCTAGGAGATAACGCTTGAGCGAATCATGCGTCTGCTCGGCCTTCCACGGATCCTCTGCGCGCAATCGTGTTAGCAGCTCCTGCAATTTCACGAATTCAGCCGCTACGGGCGCAGCAAACTCAGGGATCCAGATTGAAGTCAGGTGATCTGGGATGACCTCGCGGTCGAGATCCGACCAATCAACAGAAAAAATCTTCTCGTCTGGCAGGCCAAGACGCTGCAGGACCACCACCGGGCTGCTCGGCGGGTCATCGAGAGACAGCTTGATGTCAGACAGCGTGAACGAGTTATCGCATTGCCCAACGAGCAACGGGCCTCGCTGACCTGCAGCCTCAACTGCAAAGCGATGGCCATCAATGAGGCGCACTCCAAGCTCAACAGGGTCAACGCCGAGACGTGCCCACGTCAGGTCTAGAAACGACAGCGCTGGGTGAATGACAACTTCAACTCTCGGGTCACTCAACAACAGTTCCACGGTGTGCTCGGCAACCACGGGCGAGCCTGGCACTGCGTAGAGCACCTCTCCCACGGCACCGATCTGCACTGCAACATCGTGTTCCTCGCATGCAGCACTCACGAGCGCCTCGCAGATGGACTGATACACCTGCGGCATGGATGAAGCAGACTCGTACAGGCGGTCGAACCACTGCGCATGCGGCATAACCTGCGCCGCGGGGTGGCGCTCAGTACGCAGAAACTGCCGAGGGATCGTTGCGATGAGCTGCATCGCTCCGGCCGTCACAAGATCGGGCCCCGCAGGGCCGAGGCCAATGACGTGGACTCGCGGCAGACTCACGGAGTATTCGTGGCCTGAATCACCCCTGAATCAAGGAGCACGCCCCTGGGGAGTTCCGGAGCTGGGGGCGGCAAAACTGCTGCCTGACCGCTCGGCCCAAAGCCAACTTCAGACCCATACCGGGGATTGATCTGAGCAGTCGCAACCACCAATTGCACCCATGTATCCGGACCTTGCGAGATGAGCTTCAACAGACCGGGCACTGCTTCTTCGAACGGTACGACTTTCCGCTCGTCTACGCGAATGAGATAGGTAATCGGATTGCCTTGGCTGTCGGTTGCAGTAACTGGTTCGGTAGCTACTCCTAACTCTGCGCCTAGAACGGCTTGTTGAATGAGTCCGGAGAGCAACGCTGTTGGAATGCAGTCTCGTGAAGTTGCCACAATATCTACTTCCGGAAACACACCCGGAAGCTCTTCGAGTAAGGCACCGGACTCGATTTGTTTGAGCACCGCACCCTGGACCGAAGGATCTACTGACGCAACAGTCATGCAGGTAAGTTCTCTGGCAATGGGTAGTCGGTCGTAGAGGAGACGAAGATCTTCGGTGCTTGATTCCTGGATGGACTGAAACCGCTCTCCAAGAAGTGTCTGTGCAGCAAGAAACTTTACGAGTACTGCTCGGGCCGTAGCCGAGATCTGAGTCGGCGCCCCTTGCTGGCCCAGTTGAGCATCGATCTGCTGATTTGCCTGATCCTCGGCCTGAGCAGAGAGCGAAACACCAAACCGCTCCAACTCACTTGCCCATGCAGTTGCCTGCACTGCGAGTAGCAGCGCTGCTCGTGCCTGCTCTCCGGGCAGCACACTGTCATTTGCGGTTGAAGTCCCTGGAGCACCAAAGACCTCGTCCCGAGCAAGAGCATTCACTGTTTCTATGGAGACCGTTTCGCCATCTACCGTCGCAGCGGTGTCGTCTGCAGTGACCCCACATGAAGCAAGTACGGCCAAAATCGGCAGAGCGAGAAGAAAGAAGAATGGTGTACGTACCCGATACATAATGAGAATGCTATGCCGACTGACCGGGTGAGGCAGAACCAGAGCCCACAAGTCCCTCAGTCGAGGGTACGAGTTCGCCCAGAGCAGCAATCAAATCCTCTGCAATCCCAGCGCCACCGCGGACCGGCAGTCGAAGCTCTTGCTCTTGGTCGCGATACACCGCACCTTTGTAGAGACGAGCCAATCGCATCTGTTTGGATTGGGGCAGGCGGATAGGAGATACGTGCGCAACCAGCCCCGGCCCGGCCATGGTTGAGTTCTTTAAGACGGTAACGCTGGTCACCCCTGTGCGCACACACTCTGCACGAACTCGCGCTACCTGAAGTAGCGCAGCCGCAGGCGGAGGAACTGGGCCAAACCGATCCACCCACTCCAAGGCGATATCGTCCACATCGCCCGAGGTCTGCACTGCTGCTAGGCGGCGATAGGCATCTAGGCGCACGTCCTCCCGCTCGACATAATCCGGTGGCAGAAAGGCCGGAGCAGGTAGCTCTAGGACAATCTCTTCTACTTCAGCGGCTACCTCTCCGTTGAGTTCGGCAATTGCCTCATTGACCATCTGCACGTACAGGTCATATCCCACTGAAGCCACATGACCAGACTGACCTGTGCCCAACAGATTGCCTGCACCGCGGATCTCAAGATCTCGCATGGCAATGCGGAAACCAGATCCCAATTCGGTGGCCTCTCCAATGGTCTTCAGTCGCTCGTAGGCCTCTTCGGAGAGCTGCTTATCTGGAGGGAAAAACAAATAGGCATACGCCCGTTGACCTGCACGACCAACGCGCCCACGCAGCTGATGCAACTGCCCAAGACCCAGCAGATCGGCACGTTCCACAACCAAGGTGTTGACAGTCGGCATGTCGATGCCTGACTCAATAATGGTGGTGCAAACCAGCACGTCATACTCGCCTTGCCAGAAATCCACCACAACCTTCTCGAGGCTGCCCTCGTCCATCTGACCGTGCGCCACAGCAACACGAGCCTCGGGAACGAGTTCACGAATACGCGTGGCCTGCTGCTCGATATCTCTCACCCGGTTGTGCACGTAGAACACCTGACCCTCGCGCAGCAGTTCTCTGCGTATCGATTCGGTGACTGCGCGCTCGTCGAACTCGCCCACGTAGGTCAAGATAGGTTGACGCGCTGCTGGGGGTGTGTTGAGCAGCGACAAGTCTCTGATTCCCGTCAGGCTCATCTCGAGCGTTCTTGGAATCGGAGTTGCGGTAAGGGTCAGGACATCGACTGCAGCCTTGAACTGTTTGATCGACTCTTTGTGTGAAACCCCGAAACGTTGTTCCTCGTCTACGACAAGCAAACCAAGTTTCTTAAAGATGATGTCTCCCGAGAGCAGTCGGTGAGTTCCGATAACGATGTCAACCTCACCTGTGCCCAAACGCTTGACTACTGATCGAGTCTGGGCAGGAGTCAAGAAGCGTGAAAGCGACTCGACTCGGACCGGAAAACCAGCAAAACGGTCACTGAAGGTCTGATAGTGCTGCTGGGCAAGCAGAGTGGTTGGTACCAGAATCGCTACCTGAAACCCGTCCTGTACTGCCTTAAAGGCCGCTCGCAGCGCAACCTCTGTTTTTCCAAACCCAACGTCCCCGCATACCAGGCGATCCATGGGAACGGTGGACTCCATGTCTTCTTTGACCGAAGCAATGGCTGTGATCTGGTCCGGTGTCTCTTGGAACGGGAAGGCAAGTTCCATCTCTTGTTGCCAGGGTGTATCCACTCCGAATGCGTGGCCAGCAGTGGACACCCGGGTTTGATACAGCACCACGAGTTCCTGCGCAATCTCTGCGACTGCCGAGCGAACTTTGGACTTAGAGCGAGAGAAATCAGACCCGCCCATCTTGTTGAGCCGAGGGGTCTCGCCCCCCGAATACAACCGAATGGAATCAATCTGATCGGAGGGAACGTAGAGCTTGTCCCCGCCGCGATATTCCAACAGCAAGTAGTCACGTTCGGCGCCGCCCATCGAACGAGTCACCATGCCATCAAAGCGACCCACCCCGTGCACGTGGTGCACAACATGGTCGCCAACTTTGAGGTCCTCGAAGAACCTCTGAGCCTCACGCCGCGGGGCCTTGGCAGCACGATGGGTCCGACGACGACCTGTCAGATCTGCCTCGGCTAGCAATGCCAGTTTTACTGCTGGCAGGATGCAGCCCCGCTCAAGGGGCGCGTAAACAATCGATCCACCCGCAGACCGAAGGTCGGCCGGGTTGGGTGCAGTTCCATCATCAGAAATGCGGATAGGAAATGACAAGCCGTGCTGGCTCAGCAGTTTTTCGATTCTGCTAGCTGATCCCTCACCGTCAGCACAGACAACCACTGCGTAGCCCTCGGCGATGAGTTGTCGCAACTGATGCAGGAGTGCATCTGCCTCTCCGACAGCAGGTGGCCAAGCAAGAGCCGTGACGGCCGGCGAGTCCGGGGAGTCCGGCACAGCAGCGATTGACCAAACGGGTGCTTTGGTGTGCTGCAGAAGTCGGTTGAACTCAACATGCATCTGAGGAAACGGATCGCTCCCCTGCCCATCCGCATCTAGCTTCAGTCCCCAGGTTCGAGATAGCGACTGCCCAAGGTCTCGTTCCTCCGCTGCAATATCGGCCGCACGGTCACGAAGTCGACGGGGGTCAGCTAACAGGATTAGTCCGTCATCTGGCACGAGGTCGAACAAAACATGTTCGCTGTCTGCGAGCCAGGCCATCCAAGCCTCCATCCCCTCGAAGACTTCGCCATCTGCTAACCGTTGCCATTGCTCCCGACCCCAAGGCTGTGATGCCAACAATTGCTCGGCACGCTCGCAAACCTCTTCCGATGGCAGTAGCTCGCGCGCCGGAAACACCGATAATTCCTCAAGATCGATCGTGGAGCGCTGATCAGCTACCGAAAATTCGGTCAGGCGCTCGACCTCATCTCCCCAAAGATCAATTCGAACGGGAACGTCAGCCGTAGCTGGAAACACATCGATGATGGATCCGCGAACTGCAATTTCACCGCGATGTTCCACCTGGTATTCCCGGCGATACCCACTCAGTACAAGCTGTTCAATCAACTGCAGAGAATCAACCTGGTCGCGAAGGGCCACTCGTATGGGCTCGACATCTTCTACATGCGGGCCTAGCCGCTGCACTAGCGCTCGAGCGGGAGCGACAATCACCGAGAGAGAAGGGTCAGCGGTCCTCAATCGCCACATTGTTCGCAGTCGCAGCCCCATAGTCTCAATCGAGGGACTTACACGCTCAAAGGGCAACGTCTCCCATGCGGGAAAAAGTTCAACTGCGTTCGCGGGAAGAAAATTTTGCAGGTCTGCCGATAGGCGCTCGGCATCGGCAGCAGTAGGAACGGCTACCACCATGGGGGCTCGACGAGAAGCCGCGAGCAGCCCGGCCAGGGTCACCGCCCTTGCTGGTTCGGGCACCACCAGAACCGTAGAAGCTCGACCGAGAGCAGCGAGCACTCCGGGTTCCTCGCGCAGCATCGCATTGAGCCCGGCCAGAGGTGCGGTCGGTTGAGTCACGACCTGAACCTACCTTGCTCAGCTACTGGCATTGAACTGTTGCATCGCTGCGTCCATACCCTGATCCAAGATCATGGCCACTGCATCCGCAGCTTGCTCACAGGCCAATCCGAGTTCTTCGCGCTGAGCCTTTGGAACCTTGGACAGCACCCAGTCAGCTCCCTGCTCGGCACCTCCCGGCGGCCGGCCTACACCAATGCGGATTCTTGCGTAGTCCTGGGTGTGCAGATGAGCAGTAATTGACCTGAGCCCGTTATGGCCTGCCAGTCCTCCGCCCTGTTTCAGTTTGACCCGAGCGGCGGGAAGATCGAGTTCGTCATGCACAATGACCAACGAGGACCAGTCTTCGATTCCGTACCTTCGCACAAGTGCAGATACGCATTGGCCTGATTCGTTCATCCATGTTGTGGGGACTGCAACCACTACCCGGCGGTCGCCAATGCGATACTCACCAACGTGGGCCTTGAGACGTTTCTCTAAACGAAGCGAGTCTGCCTGCCGGTCAGCCAACTTCATTGCGGCGTCGGCACCCACATTGTGCCGCGTATGTTCGTAGCGGTCGCCCGGGTTACCTAAGCCAACCACGAGGAGATCACAGGGGGATCCCATGTGGACTGAGCGCTACAACTCACTCAGTCGTAGCGGCAGCTGCATCTGCATCAGCGGCTGCATCATCTGCAGGCTTAGCCACTACTGCTGCACGGGTCAGCTCTGCGGTGACCACGGCCTGCTGTGGCTTTGACAAGCAGACGCTTCCTTCAGGAAGCACGAGGTCCTTCACGAGCAGTGAGCGGTCGAGCTGCATTGCCGAAATGTCGACCTCGATTGAGTTCGGGATTGCATCTGGTCTGACTCGAACTTTGAGCTTGTTCAAGCGCTGCTCGGTCATGCCGCCGTTCACGGTGACCTGCTTCGCTTCGCCAACCAAGATAATCGGAACTTCGAGCTCCACTGGCTTCGTTGGGTCGATGCGCATGAAGTCAATATGGGTGACATCACGACGAACCGGGTGACGCTGAATCTCTCGAACGAGCACCTGATCTGCGGCTTCGCCGTCTACAGCAAGAAACACCAGAGCATTGCTGCCTGCATCCGTGGTCATGGCACGACGAAGGTCACTTCGCAGAACGGAGATTGGTACGGAAGGCTTTCCGGCACCGTAAACGACTCCTGGGATGGAATTCTCGAGACGGGCGCGGCGTGAGGCGGGTGTGCCAGTTAGGCGGCCTGTTTCGGCGGTGAGGGTTACCTCGGACATGGAATGACTCCTGAGACTGCTGATGCGGGGTGATCGCACGAAAACTTCCGTGCGGAACGGGCGAAAGTGTAGTTCTTGATGCCTAAGCATTGCCAGACAGCGGCCAGAAGCCTCCTGTGGCCCAACCGCTCAGAGCAGGGCTCTGGCCTAGTTAGCTCTGATTTTGGCCGTCGAAAATCTCTGACACAGAGGTGTCCTCAAAGACTGCGTCGATTGCGTCAGCGATAATCCCAGCTGCTGAAAGAACCTCGATCTTGTCGATGCACTTTTCTGGAGGCAAGGGAAGAGTGTTCGTAATGACAACCTTCTCGATCACTGAGTTCTCGAGGCGGTCGATCGCTGGACCCGAGAACACCCCGTGAGTTGCAGCGCAGTACACAGCCGTGGCACCTCGTTCAACGAGTTGCTCTGCAGCGGCGCAAATCGTGCCCGCAGTATCGATCATGTCGTCAATGAGAACGCAGGTGCGCCCGGCGACCTCGCCGACAACCTCTTTGGCCTCGACGGTGTTCTTGGCGCCACGGACCCGACGCTTGTGCACAATGGCCAAATCGGCATGCAGTTGATTGGCGTAGCGCTCCGCGACCTTGACTCGCCCAGCATCGGGAGAAACCACGACAAGGTCTTCTGGAAGATTGTTCGCCATCCAGTCAACGAGCACGGGCATTGCTGTCAGGTGGTCAACGGGGCCATCGAAAAAGCCTTGGATCTGACCTGAGTGCAAGTCGACGCTGATGATGCGTTTGGCGCCGGCAACCTCGAACATGTTTGCGAGCAGCTTGGCTGTGATTGGCTCGCGTCCCTCGGCTTTTCGATCTTGGCGGCCGTACCCGTAAAAGGGCGCAACCACGGTGATGCGCTTAGCAGAAGCCCTCTTCGCTGCATCCACCATGATCAGATGCTCCATCAAAGCGTCGTTCACAGACATCTCGGATGTGGAGCAGTGACTCTGAAAGATGAACAAGTCCGCACCGCGGATTGACTCTCCGTACTTGCAGTGAATTTCGCCATTGGCGAACTCTGCAATCGGCAACGGTGCCAGGCCCAAGCTCAGTCGCTCTGCAACCTCTTGAGCCAATTCCTGATTTACCCGCCCCGCAACGATCGTCAACCGCTTTTTTGTTACTAGTTCCATGGTGAGCCTCCCCGTGCCATGGAGCGCCAGAGGTAGCCAACATACGCCGGCCCGAAAGGCACTCTCAGAGTTCTAAGCCTGCAGTGTAGAACGGTCCAGTCACTGTGTCTGACGCAACAACATCTGCTGGGCCAAGCGAGGCATACGGACCGACCACGCATCGATCTCCAATGCGCGCATTGACAGCCGTCGAAGCCTGCACAACGCAACCATCCCCAACCTTGGTGTCGACCAGGCGGGAATTCGGGCCAATCTCGCTACCGCTTCCGATGACTGTGCTGCCTTGCAAAATCACACCCGGAAACAAGGTGACGTCAGTTCCGACCTGCACGGTGGTGTCTACATAGACCGCAGTTGGGTCGACCATTGTGACCCCCGAGCGCAGCAATCCTTCGTTGGTACGTCTCCGGAGTTCGGCCTCGGCTGCAGCAAGTTGAACTCTGTCGTTAATTCCTTGCACCTCTGCAGCGTCTGCAACCAGAACAGCTTCAACACGGTGGCCGGCAGAATTCAGAACATCTACAACATCGGTCAGGTAGTACTCGCCTTGGCTGTTGTCTGGCTCAATGCGCCGCAGCGCCGGTGCTAGCAGGCTCCGCCGGAACACATAGATCGAGGTATTGACCTCTCGAACCAGAAGTTCCTGTTCAGTCGCATCTCGTTGTTCAACAATGCGTTCGACTCGACCATCCTTGCCGCGCAGAACACGTCCGTATCCAGTTGGGTCCTCAAGCACCGCCGAGAGCATGGTCGCCGCAGCACCGGTGCTGCGATGCTGTTCAACAAGGTGTGCAATGGTGCCGGGCCGCAACAAGGGTGCATCGCCGGGGAGCACCAAAACGTCTTCTTCCTCTGAGTCGTCCTCGAGTCCCACGAGGCCCACCTGAGTTGCGTCTCCCGTGCCTCGTTGAACCTGTTGCTCAACAAACTCCACGGCAAAGTCTTGTGCATGTTCCTGCACCTTCTTGGTGACCCAGTCGCCCTTGTGTCCAACCACGATCACTGCGACTTTGGGTTTGGCCTCTACAAGTGAGTCCAACACGTACATCAGCATGGGCCGACCACACAGACGGTGAAGCGGCTTGGGCCGTTCAGAACGCATGCGGCTGCCTTCACCAGCGGCAAGAAGGATCGCCGAGAGTGGCGGGATCTGGGGTGAGGAACTCATGACTGCCAACTCATTGCTCGCGGGGCAGGATTCGAACCTGCACTCTCCTGATCCAAAGTCAGGCGTTCTGCCAATTGAACTACCCGCGACTGATTTTCAATACGGTACCGCGTCAAGGGCGGAACCGTCAGATTGGAGGAATCATAAATAAATTGTGTGAACGGTGCCTGTTTGGATCGAGCGGAACAATCTGATCTTGTTGCGCCACGCTGACGGTGTAGCCCAATGATTCAAACAATTCACAGGAGAACCTTCGATTCTCTGGCTCAACGAGTTCGGCATAGACCAGGGGTTGACAACTCCGCAGAAGCCCTAAGCCTCCAGCAAAGACGAACTGCTCAAACCCCTCAACATCAATCTTGATTCCGTCAACCTGAACGCCCTGGAGTTCAACAAGATCATCGAGACGTTCTTGGGGAACCGTATAACGGTGACCCACGACCTCTTGGCCGGGTTGGACGACATGGCTCAGGCCCTGCATGCGAACGTGCTGCTGTTCTGGCATCACCATCTCAAGCTGTCCAGAGCTTTCGCCCAGTGCCATATGGTGCAAGGTCACGTTTTCTAGTTTGAAGTGCGCCACGAGTCGCGTGAGCGCCCGAAAATTCTCGGGGATTGGCTCAAACGCATGAACATGCCCATACCGAACCCGTTTCGCAATCAGCACCGTCATGATTCCAATATTTGCCCCGATATCTAACACGGTCGACTGCTCGCTCATACGACTGATGAGTTGCAGAACGTCGCGTTCGTTGGGATCCCATCGCAGTGTCTTTGTCTTGAACCACGCGAACAAGAACAGGTAGCGCTCAAAGCCAAAGATTCGCTGAAGCAGGCTCTGAACTAGGCGTTTCATGACAGGATCCTTTTCGAATTTGCTGCTTGCAGTGCTACCGGTGGAGCGAGAAAGAGCGGCAGAGGCGGAGCGAGAGCCTGAGGATAATTCATTCGGGAACTTTGCGAGCGAAAGCCGAAATGAGGCTGTCCCCGACTGCTTGCCAGCTATACCGGCTCTGAACCAACTGCCTGCCAGCTGCTGAGATGCGCTCATACAGTTCTGGCGATGTCAGGAGCTGCATTGTCTGATCGGCGAACTCCTGAGCAGTAGATGCAATCAAGATTTCTTCGCCGGGGACTGCTCCAATTGCAGAATTCACCAGTTCGGTGGTCACACACGGAACCCCCATAGACATGGCTTCCAAAATCTTGTTTTGTAGTCCCGCACCAATCACGAGCGGCACCACCATGATTCTTCCCCGCTCGTAAGCGGACCGGATGTCATCTAGCCATCCGCTCACCTCGATGCCTACGCCTTGAAGTTGTTGCACTGACTTGGTAGGACGCGCGCCCGCAATCAGTAGATCTGTCTGCGGCCGTGCACGCCGAACCAGTGGGAGGATCTCAGAAACCAGAGTGTTCGCCGCATTCACATTCGGCGGGTAGCCCATGTTTCCGACAAAGAGAAGGTCGCGCTGATCTGCAGGCATGTTCCGAGAAGAAAAGAATTCGGTATCTACCCCATTGCGCACAATCTGGACCTGTTCAGAGCCCGCGAAGCCCAGCAAATCACGATCTTGCTCCGAGATAATCACCTGGGAATCAAACCAGCCAAAGGATTGCTCCTCGTAGCGAGCAATCCTTCGCGCTTCAAAGGCAAAAATCCACCGAAGCCATGCAGGGGATTGGTCTGCCCGACGTTGCATCGAGGCACTGAACGCGTCTTGGTAGTCAAGAGTTCTCGGAACCTGGCTTCCGCGACCGAATGAGGCAGTCCGGATCAACTGGCAATAGATGTGATCAGGCTGTTCCTCTTCGATAATCTCATTGATCTTTTTTGATGCTGCCGCTGAGGAGAAGTAACCCACCTGCAGCGGCCGACCCCGCAGGACTGCTAACAGGGTTGACCAGACGGTGGTCAGGCGAGACCTGGAAATCACATGAATATTGCTACAACAATCTGCAGCGACTTTCTGTAGGGCTTCGGGGTCGACTGCACCTTCAGACAGCGCCACAAGGGTCACCTCGTGCTGCTTGGAGAGTTGCCGAATCTGGTGATAGGCGCGCAGCTTGTCACCCCGCTCAAGCGGATAGGGAAACCGTGAGGTAATAACGAGCAGCTTCAAGCAGCGAGAACTTTAGCCATGAGTCGAGTTGAAAGCAGTTGAGCCTCCGAATCGGGTGGCAGAACCTTGGTCTCGACTCTCTAGCGTCGCTTGCCCAGCAGGGTGGGAATGGTGCGCAGACCAATCACTAGGTCACGCCAGAGTGACCAGTTCTCGATGTAGCGGTTATCAAGGCGAACTCGGGTCTCAATGCTGGTATCGCCCCAGTATCCGTTGACCTGAGCCCAACCGGTGATGCCAACGGGCACACGGTGACGGTACTGGTAGCTGTCGATCTCTGAACTGAACTGCTCGACGAAGTGCGGACGCTCGGGTCGAGGCCCAACTAGAGACATCTCGCCACGTAATACGTTGATGAGTTGAGGGAGCTCATCAAGGTGGCTTGGCCGCAAGAAGCGTCCGACTTTCGTAACTCGGTCATCTTCTTCGACTGACCACTGAGTTGAGGACTCATCGTTCACCCTCATCGAACGGAACTTCAGAATCTCGAAGGGGCGGCCACCTACGCCGATGCGTACCTGACGGAAGAACACAGGGCCGCGGCTCGTGAGCTTGACTGCTAGGGCGCAGCCAACCAACAGGGGCAGAGTAAGCAAGAACAGCACTGAAGCAGCGACGAGATCGAAGGCTCGCTTTGCTGGCCACATGTTGCAGGACATGCCAGGTCGACGAACTGGCACGAGCGGCAGACCCGAGACTTCGTACCCGACATCGCCAGCCGATAGGCCAAGTTCAAAGAGGCGAGGTACTGCGTAGAACTGCACCATGCGGTCTTGGCAGCGGCGGATGATGCTCACGAGTTCTTCCTCGCCGGCGGAACCAAAGGCAAGCACCACGTGGCGAATGCCGGTTTGCTCGAGGATCTCGGGCAGGTTCTCTGGGCGACCAAGAATGGGCAGCGGTAGTTCCTCTTGGAAGCGGTCCACAAAGCCACAGGGCACGAGACCGAACGAGGGTGTGTCGAGCAGGGCCTGGGCTACGTCCAAGCCGATTGGACCAACCCCGATGATCAGCGCGTCCTCGAGGTCATACCCTTTGGATCGAGCAGATGCCACAAGCCGGAAGCTCACCAAGCGTCCGAGCAATACAAGCGGAACTGTCGCAAGCACGATCTGTGCAATCACGAAGACATCAATGGACTCGCTCGCTATTCCGAACCGTCCCAGATTCACAATCGACACGATGATGAGCGTGACCACTGGCGCAAGCCCGAGGCGAGCCACTACCGAAGCTAGGCCTTCGCTCGGAGCGACAGCGTGGCGGCCCCGGCGAGCAGTTGGCCACAACAAGGCAGTTCCAACTACGGCGAACAACACAACGATCTTCATGGAGATCTGATTATTCAGAAAGAGGTAGCCAAGTGTCAGAGGCAGAAGGAGGGCAACGAAGTCGAACAGGTGACCAAGGAGCATCAGCGTGCGTCCAACAGCTCGGCGCTGCTGTAGTGGCAGGACTGTTACTGCTTCGGAATCTGACTCTGAAGGGGAAGTCTCTACTGCGTCTCGCAAGTCAATGACTTGCGCATCAGAAGCTGCGGCGACATCTTTGGCTGCACCGCCTTGGAAGCGCAGGACTCGCCGCTTTGTCGAGACCTCACTCGCTTCAGAGTATTTCAGCATTTTGCCCCCGTTACTTTTCCACCGGTAGACGATGATCCGGTGTCCGCTTTTCGTTCTGACCGAAACACTCACGAAATGTTTGGCACCCCTCTAGTAAACGTGTGACTTTGTTCATCGTCAAGCCGCTTTTTGCGAAATCCCCGTAAACAGCTAGGCAATATCACCCGAATTCAACGGTTTGAAGCGTTTTGAGAGGGTTTTACTGCCCTTCTACGCATTTCGACAACAGTTCTGTGCGATTCGGGTGGCGATCCTGACGTTCCTCAGACACACTCCACGGGTGACAATTCCGCCGACTCCAACTCGTTCACCGACTCGTTCACCGATTCGCTTGGAGATTCGCTACCAACTAGGAGCGCTCGAATCTGCTTGGGATGCGCTCCTCGATCAACAAAACTTGAGCTCGCCATTCTTGGCGAGCTGGTGGATCAACAATGCCGCAGAGGGGACCCCCGCTTTGCTCTGTTGTTTTGCCGGGTCTGAACTTGTTGGTGGAGCGGCGTTTCAAATCGACACGGTAGGCCCAAAGCCACTCGCTGTGGAGCGCGTGCGCTGCGTCGGCCAAGGAACCTTGGCCCCTGATCACCTGGACCTGATTGCTCAACCTGATCACGCAACAGAGGTGCTGGACTTGGTGCTGCGATGGCTGCAGCGGTCGGGCTCTCGAGTAGTCGACTTGGACGGCCTAGCAGCAACAGGAGCACTGGCGCAGTCGTTGAGCTCGCATGAGATTGCGCGCATGGCAGCCCCCTGGACCAAGTTGCCCGCCGATAGCGCTGACTACTTAGCAGCCCGCGCAGGCCAGGTGCGCAGCACGATTTCCCGCACCCGAAAGCGCTTCGTACGAGAAGGGGTTCATCTTCGGCGAGTACCCACCGATGACATGCCCTCGGCTTTGGACCGCTTGGCTGAACTCCATGACAGTCGATGGTCCGAGGAGTCCTCGTTCCTCGATGGATGGAAACGCTTTCGCGCAGCAGCCGTAGCTGGTGCGGCGAGCGAATCGGTCATCATCCACGAACTCGTCTCTGCCGAGGGTGACGTGATTGCCACTGAGCTTGATCTGCTCTGCGGGAATTCTCTGGCGTTTTATCAGGCAGGTCGGCGAACTGAACGCGAGTGGCGCGGCAGCGGATCTGTGTTGAGGGCAGATATTTTGCAGTGGGCATGCTCACAGGGGTTCGCTGAGTACGACTTGCTGAGAGGCGACGAGTCCTACAAAGCCGACTGGTCTGACACGAAGCGACAAGTCGTGCGCTGCCGAATGGGTGTCGGCCCTAGAGGGGTTTCCCTTATCCAAGCCGCTAGGGCACAGCACATGCTCCGCCATGGAGCCACCCGTTGTGAATCCATGGCAAAGGAACTGATTAGCCGCGGACCTTTGAAATCACGTCACGAAGTTCATAGCGAGCAGAGCGACTGAGCCCTATTCCAATCAGACCGCCAACTGCTCCTGCCAGCAGGATGAGCAGCATCGACACGAATCCGGCCTGGGTTGCTAGGCGAACTGGCAATGCGCAGGCAAGGACGCAGAGAGCCACGATGACGCCCGGGATGAGCGCTTTGACAACCGTGAGTGCGTTTGCGTCAACAATGCGATTCACTACGAGTTGGCGAATGATCGTGAACACCACTGCGGTTACTAGGTGAACGGTTGCAACCCAGACAATTCCATAGGGAGCAACGATCCACATGGCTCCAAGCATGAGCGGGACCATGACGGAGTTGATTCGCACCATCACCCCGGGTCGACCAATAGCGAACAGCAGATCCCCTGTTGCATATCCAAGCCCGACTACGCAGCCTGTTACCGAAAGAATCTGCATGGTCTGAACCGAGACTGCCGAGTCGCTTCCGTACATCAACAAGATGCCATCACGAGCCAAGAGCGCTAGTCCGATTCCGACAGGAATAGAGAACAGTCCGACTAGGCGAAGCGCCTTGTAGAGCGCGTCTCGCATTGCCACTTTGCCTTCAGCACGAATGCGCGAGTACATCGGAAACAGCACGGCCGACATCGCATTGAGCTGTGCCCCCAGAATGAACTCGGGAAGTCGAAAGGCTTGGTAATACAAGGGGTACTGATCTGGGCGGCGGTTTCCAACGACGATGTAGTCCCCGTTCAGGGCGAGTACTCCGAGCAGGCGAGTTCCAGCCATGCGCCAGGCATACGCGAACAACTCCTTCACGATCACCAAATTCCAGCGAAGCCTTGGCCGGAACTGCACGACTAGCCAGGTCAGCACAAACCAGACTGAGTAAGCAGCAATCATGCCGAGGATGACCGACCATGCGCCCTTGCCCGCTGCAACAAGAGCCAGCGTGACTCCAACGCGGGTCAAGTCGCGGGACACCTCAACGCCTGCACGGGCTTTGAAGTTCATGCTCCTCATGAACAGCGACCATGGGATGGTGGTCAGTCCCGACAGGATGACTACAACAGTGAGCGCTCGAAAGATATCTGTGTAGCCATCAAGGTGGTAATAGGCAGTAATCAGCGGAGCCACAAAAAAGGAAAACACCGCTAGAACTGCAGTGACACCTAGGTTCGCAGTAAAGGCAACTTGTACCCGCTCACTGATGCCCGTCTCCTGTTCATAAACAAGAGCCGCACCCATTCCCAGATCCAGAGCGTTATCGAAGTAAAACGTCACCACCATCAGGGTGACCATGACCGCATAATCAGCCGTGCTGAGCGTGCGAGCAAGAACCGCCGCTAGGAGTAACGCCGACATATATCGGGTGAACACCCCGACGTTGGCCCACAGAAATCCGCGAGACGCGGTTGTCCCAATTGACTCCGGATTTGGTCCGGCATCTTGCGTCTCTTGGTCACCGAGGGCAGCCCCTTCGGCGTCAACTAATCCAGATGCCGCAAACTCGCCGATGAGGTCCGGTCGCGAGGATTCCTCACTCGCGTCCTCCGGCTGCAGCCCCCCAGAATCATCCTCAGTCATCACAGATCACGCCGTAGCCATGTGCTCACTGACGCAGCACGATGATGCCTGAAGCTCCGGAACTGAACGAGCGAAGGGTGTCCCCTGCTGCCTGTGCATCAGTCAAGGTCGTGACGCCCTCGGTCACGACCATCAACGTGGCATCGGCCAACGAGAGTACCTGCGCAGTAGGAACAGGCCCAGGAATCGTCGGACCGTTCACGATCACTACGTAGCGTCCCGCAAGTGCCTCAAGCACCCGATGGAAACTCGACCTCATCTTGAGAACATTCCGACTGGTGTCCACCCCAACCCCAAGGAATCTGACCATGCCATCTGGAGGTCGCATGGGTTCGACAACTGCAGGCACCCGAAGTTGCGATAGTGGTGCAAGAGATGCCTCGGCATCGAGTTGGCCGGCCAGACACTCAGCAAGACCAGCACTGTCTGTTGCACCCAGCATCGAGGTGAGGATGCCATTGTCAAGGTCGGCATCGATCAGTGCCACTGGCTGACCGAAGCTACGAGCAACCATGCAGGCCAGAGCGAGAGCGATCTCAGCCCGATTCACGCCTTCATCTGAACCGACGAGCACCAGGCGATGCACCGGCTCGTTCAAACTCAGTCGCTCTATTGCCGACACCACACCGGCAATGGTGTCTTGAGGGTTTGCACCTCGCGCACTCAGCGGAGCCACCTTTGCCAGGATCGGCAAATCGATGGCATCAGTCACGTCCTGAGATGACTCAACAACTGGCTGTCGAAGATTGCGTATGACAAAGAATAAGAACGGAACAAGGCCACCGAGTAACAACCCAAAGAGAATGGCGAACCAAAGCGGGAAGGTCGAGGTCGACTGAAGTGGTCGAGCGAAAACTTCCTGAAAAATCGGACCAGTGATTCGACTCTCTACAGGCAGGTCCTGCTGCGCACTTTCGAACACACCTGACAGGGCCGGAATCACTTGAGCGCTGACCTGCTCAGACACGGCCTTGTCTGGGTTCGACACGACGACATCCATAAATGCCGACTCAGGCTTGCGACTTGCGTTGATCATCGCTGAGATCTGGTCAATGGACTGGGGTAGGTCCCCGCGGCGCTTCACCTCGGCCGCTAAACCCTTCGATGTCAGCAGGCTTTCGAGTGCCCGAGTCAACACCTCGTTGTCATTGGGGTTCGCACCTGACAGGACCAGAATCGAGCGTGAGGTTTCGAAGATTGGCGGATTGGTCAGAGCGAGAGCTGCAGCAATTGCTGCAGTCACGAGCATTGAGGCCACAACAATCAATGTCTGGACCTTGGTGAGGCGAATCGATCGACGCGTCTCGGCCACAGGCGTCGGGGCTTCTCGTTGATCGAGAGCCACAGAAGTTGTACGCATCGGCATCATCTGAGCGAAGGTCTCCTAGAGCAGTCCGTGGAATAGCAAGTATCTCGCAGGTTGACCCAAAGCATACGGACTACTGCTTGAATTGCCGCACCAACGCTTGAAACAGTCAGTTGCTGAGCATTCTCGGCAGGTTCTAGGCGGGGCTAGTTCTGCCGAAGTTTGTCGAAGGCGTGACCGCTTTTGAATGCTGAACAGCGCAGCAGAGTGTGCCGATGAGGAAGCTTCGCGGAAGGACGTTTTGAGTCCGAGGGCTGACTGCACCTAGAGTCAACAGCGCCATGGGCTCACTTATCAAAAAGCGCCGCAAGCGCATGCGAAAGAAAAAACACAAAAAGCTTCTGAGGCGCACGCGTCATCAGCGTCGAGCTCGCGGCAAGTAACTCCTTGTCGGCTGCAGTTCTACTGCGGAGCCAACGTGTGAGCAATGACAAGGCCGGGGCCCTCATAGGGTCCTTCAACAAACCATGTCGAACCGCTGCCAGCTAATCGGGGTTGTTGTCCTGTAGCTGAACCAAGGAAATCTCGATGTTCTGCTAGTGCCGGATAGGCATGTAGTGCGGCAGGCTCGAGGTCATTTCCGTTCTCTCCAACTGGTCCCCCGAGGGAATCCCAGGCTCGGTAGACAACTGGTGTCGAGCAGTGCATTGCAGGCGTGTACAGCGTGAAGGTTTGGTTCACATGTTCAAGCGGGGTCAGGACTTCTCCTATTCCGCTGACTTCTGCGCGACCACCAGCAACGCAGAATGCAACATCGGCGCCGATGGCTGCGGCCACCTGTGGGTCGCGCTGATTTGCCCACCGCAAAATCGCCGCTGCATCGGAACTTCCGCCGCCTAGGCCTGCTCCGGCAGGTATCCGCTTGGTGAGCACAACACCGGCTTGGCAGTTGACTGCTCTGAGTGCCTGTTGCACCAGGTCGTCTTGCTCTCCCTGGGTGCTCTTGTCTTGATTGATGACTACAAACTCGGAACCCTCGGGGTCGAGGCTCAGAGAATCGAAAATATCCAGACTCACCATCTCGGCACGGATCAGGTGATACCCGTCATCACGGATACCAGTTACTCGCAACGAGAGTGTGAGCTTTGCTGGGGCCTCTAGTTGAATCCTCACGCCGCAAGGTTAGAGCAGAGCCTCGGGCGCAACTTCTACGGGGTTGGCGTTCACGGCTTCGGTCAAACGCGCCCAGGCAACAACATCGAGTTCTTCTGGACGCGAGGTACCCGCAATCCCAGCGGCCTCAAAGGCAGCGGCTGATACTGCCTTGCCCAGAGTTGAGCGGAGCATCTTGCGTCGCTGGCTATACGCGCGAGCAACAAGTGCCATGAGATCCGATTCGCTCACAACCGTCGAGGGCGGTTCCCGGCGGGTGATCCCAACAAGCGCCGAGGTGACCCGGGGTCGCGGGATAAATACTTCAGGTGGCACAGTCGCAAGTAGTTCTGCTCGAGCGAACCAAGCCAATCGAATCGAAGGAATGCCAATTGTTCGCCCACCCGGGCCGGCAACTAGGCGATCAGCCACTTCGGATTGAACCATCACCACCATGCGCTGAACCATCGGTGCGTCTGCGAGCACGCCCATAATCAACGCAACGGCAGTGTTGTAGGGAAGGTTCGCAACGAGCGTCCACTGGAATTCCTCAGTGTTCCCAGTGTTCCCAGTGTTCCCAGTGTCCTCGCTATCCGCCACTGCTTGGTCGGATGAGGGATTTGCCGAAGACAAGAGTTCGGGCCAGTTCACGGTCAAGGCATCCGCCTGCACGACCTGTACTTCTTTTGCGCCATACAAATTCAATACATCGCTCAGCACTGGCAGCAGGGTTTCGTCTTTTTCTACTGCGAGAACATGCGCTCCCGTATCGGCAAGAGCCAAGGTGAGCGAACCCAACCCAGGACCGATCTCAACCACACGGTCTCCCGGCCCGACTTGAGCGAGCCGCGCAATCTTCATCACCGTATTGGGATCAGCAACAAAGTTTTGCCCCAAGGCTTTTCGCGCCGTCAATCCGTAGCGTTCTAGCAACTCAGTTATTTCACCAGCACCGAGCATGGCCGGTTAATTCCCTGTAACTGAAGAATTCGAGCGGCCGACACTGCTCGTTGTAGAACTTTTCTTGGTGGTGGTGGTGGTCGTCGGGGGCAAGGTTGTCACAGTGACGGCAGGAGCTCGATCGGAGTATCGGCTTGACCCTTTGGGGTACCAATCCGGCAAGATCTTGATTGATGTACTGGTGGTGGACTGCTCTGGAGCTAAGGCCGTGGTAGTCGAGACACTCGTAGAACTGTTCTCGGAGGCTGTCTGAGATTGATCCTGCTCTTTGGACTCGGGGTCACTGCGAACTGCCCCAACTGCGAGCAGGAGTAAGGCGACCGCTGTAAAGGCTAAGGCCAGAATCATTCGAGGTGGAAGCCGATTCACGGTGCATCAAGGCCATAGAACTGCAGAGCGGTCGCTGTGGTCTCGTTGGCAACTATCGAGAGTCCAACCTCGTGCAGACGAGCAATCTCTGCGCCAATCAAACCAACTAAGGCAGGGGTATTCGGCTTACCGCGATGCGGCACGGGTGTGAGGAACGGCGAATCGGTCTCTACCATGAGCGAACTCAAGGGAGCGCTGCAGACTGCGGACCGAACGTCATCGGCACTGGGAAAGGTCACGATGCCGCTGATGGAGAGCAGCGCTCCACGCTCAATACAGCCAGCAGCCTCATCTACTCCACCTGTAAAGCAATGAAACACCGTTCGCGTCGGAATGGACTCGGCATCAAGGATCTCGAAGGTCTCCTCCCATGCATTGCGCGTATGAATCACCAGCGGCAGGTCGTACTCATGCGCCAAGGCGATCTGCTGAGCGAATACCTTGCGCTGAATCTCTCGCGGCGCATGGTCGTAGTGATAATCCAGACCACATTCACCAATGGCAACCATCTTGGGATTCCCGGCGTTGGCCTTGACGACCTCGAGCACTGCATCGAGACCTTCAGCAGCATCGTGTGGATGGAGACCAACTGTGGCCCAAACCTGCTCGTACTGTGCTGCAAGTGCCACACAGGAAGCCGAGCTCACTGCATCGGTGCCGACGGTAATCATCTGAGTGACCCCAGCCTCGGAACAGGCTTCAAGAACTGAACCTAGGCTCGAGTCATCTTCAAGGTGGCAGTGGTTATCAATCCACTGCAAGCTCGGCGTTAGAGACATGATTGGTACTGCCCTAGTTGTTGATACACACGATTCCCTCAGCTCCAGCAGAAAACAGCTGAACTGTACCCGCTGCATCCTCGGCATCTTGAGTTCGGGTAATTCCCTCGGTGACTGCCAAGACCGCTGCATCACTCCATTCCATGAGCGAGCTCACTGCGGTGGCACCAAGGGTTGGCGGTGCGAGCACCACAACAACTACATCAGGGCTGATCTGATCGAGCCACGCCCCATCGATGACCTTCTGCTTGCGAGCCGAACGCGACCCGGCTGGGATAAAGCGCAACTGATCTACATCTGCTCCAAGGAGTTGGCGAGCTTCTCTCGGGAGGCGACGAGCCGAGACGGGGCGCATGACTTCCTGCACTGTCAGATTGCCCTGGTTTCCGCTCACCAATTCGGCTTCTAGGTCGGCCACGCCTTTGGATCTGCGCCGAGCCAATCTTGCACTGAGCGCCGGATCAGCGAGCTGCGCATCTACTAGGATCACTCTGCGCCCATCTGCGACACAGGCTGCGGCTAGACCAGTCGCCAATCTGCGTACCTCAACCCCATCTCTTGGAGCAGCGACCACAATCCGACTCGGGAACTCTCCAGATGTGCCGGCGTCTACTGCTGAGGTAATGATCTGTTCGAGTTGTTTCGGGGTGGACCTTGTCTTCTTGCCGGTTCCACC
This sequence comes from Bifidobacterium breve, assembly GCA_945901935.1. GTDB lineage: Bacteria > Actinomycetota > Acidimicrobiia > Acidimicrobiales > Microtrichaceae > IMCC26207. The sequence goes on from CAMDLX010000009.1 coordinate 29,384, forward strand.
GCTGACGTGGGTCCATTTGCGCAGACCAGTGAACTCATAGACGTCATCTCGAGGGTCAACCCTTGGGTACCGACTCCCAGCCATGACCAACCCCGTTGCGAGCAGTCCTGCAGATGCGATCGAGACCAGCACAATCCAAAATACTGAAGGCTGCTCTTGGCCTAGGACTGCATCCTGATAGGCGCGAATGTAAAATGCACCCGAGTAGTACCGAGCCTCACCGGGGATCGTTGGGCGCAACTCGTCTGCAACCTGCGCCTCTGCGGCAGTACGACTATTTTCGAAAATATTGTCCATTGCTGTGACGAGATACGGCTGCACGGCCAGCACATTTGCTTGGCTGGTATCGCTGTATTGCAACTGGACCAACAAGCCCAACTTGGGGCGGGTGGCTGACATCCGATCGCTGATCTCCCGAACAGTGAGATCAACCCCGGACAGAGTTTTGAGTTCCTGTGCGTACGCAAGAGAAACCACCGTGGTCAACACGCCCTGCAGCCGCTCACGGTCAATCAAGACATACTCACTCGGCACGGACCGGTCGAGGCTTGGCGGGATCACAGCAGCAGTGGCGGTGTAGTGAACGGGAAGCAAGCTCGCAACCACCCCGCCAAGAATGCCGCCAATCAGAGCCGCAGCAACAATCTGCCGGCGTGCCCGGGTAGAAAACCGCAAGTCCCACCTTGCGAGCGGTACCTCATCCTCCTCTAGCGGCGAGGACTGTTGGAATGAGCCTTGACCAACGTAAGGGTCGAGTTCGCTTCCGGGCACGAGCCGCTCAGTCTGCCAGCGATCAACCTCTCCAGACTGTGCCTGTTCAAGACTCGCAGAGTCAACCCATGAGTCAGTCCATGTACCAGGCCGTGACGCCGGCGAACTGTTTGAGTAGGCCTCGGGCGAGATCCTCTCAAGTTCCTGACCAACCTGGGATTCTTCTGCTTGCCCAACTCCAGACATGCCTTTCCATCGAGATCTCCAAGAGGGAACCTGCAAACCCGCCGCAAGACCAATGACTGCCCAAGCAAGTTTGTTATTCAGGAGCGGCAAGAACATGGAACTTGAAAGCACCGGCAGGAGCATCACAAACAAGGTGACGGAAATCTCTTTCATCTGTAACCATCGCGGCCGTAACAGATTCAGCATCGTCATCAAGAAGATTGAGACGAACATCATGAGCCCAATGAAACCCAGGTCTCCTGTGACGTCCATCCACGTGTTATGCGAAGACACGTCGTCTCGGTCCTCATTGAGTTGCTGACTCCCTGGAGTCACCAGCAAGTTCGGAGAGATCAGAAGCCGCAGTTGACCAAACCCGTAGCCCGTAACCGGCTGCTCCTGAATGAGCGCGCTTGTCACCGTCCAAAAGTCCAAGCGTCCGGCACCGCGATCAGAGAAACCGCGCTCCAAATTATTTGGATTGGCAACGAACCCAACCCCAAAGGCCATCACTGCGAGCAACAATGCGCCGATAGCCACCCGGGAGCGACGACCAGCGCTCAGTCCGGGCCGAGTCACCATGGTTCCAAAGAGCGCAATTGCGGCGCCGATTAGCCCCGAACGGCTGCCTGCTCCGGCTGCACCACCTAATACTGCAAACAGCGTAAAGGTGTACCACCACTTGATCTTCACGGTGGCGGCGTGTCTGCGGTAATAGACCGTGAGCGGGATCATCGAGGCCATCAACAAACCAAAGAAGTTGGGATCCTTTCCGAATCCAACAGAGCGCGTTCCCAAAAACAAGGCCAGGATTCCTAGCGACGCGCCAAAAAGTCCGCCGATCCAGTAGGCCCGAAGAAATTTGTGCAGCGCCCTGTGACTGTCAACCATGAGCGCAGTAATGCAAAAAAACACCACGCCGAGCATGAACTGCCCCATGGTGTTCAGAAACGAAAGTGCCTCGGCTGACCACAGCCCACTAGCAGCAGCCCAGGTCAGCAATACGAACACCGGTGCCCATGTCCGCAAGGGAAGTGCGGGGGGACGCCAACGTTGTACTACCAGTTTGTAAATCATGAGCAGACCGGCCACGAGGGCAACAGCACGTCCCATTCGAATCGGTCCTGCTCCGAGGCCATCGAAGTGGATCAAGAAAGCAACCGCTTCATAGAAGAACAGTCCTCGTTGCCAGACCCAGATGGACAGGCCGACTGTGAGTGCGATCACCACCAGAACCAGCACACCCCACTTATTGAAGATCGCAAAGATCAGTAGCGGGATTGCGGCGATCGCAAGGCCAATGGCCGCAGCGGTGCTCCAAGGTGGTCGCTGCCGCGGCGCTTGGGTCGTGGTCGGCTGATCGATGGTTTGCAACCGGTTCCCCCAAGTTCGGGCCGCCACGCGTTGCGGCAGAGTGTCTCCAGCGTATCGGCAGTCACTGCCGACCCGACATCAGTGATGACTGAGTACGGCCACACACCTGCGGCGCAGAGCAGTGAAGTGCAGTGCAGCCCTACTCGGGAAGCTGTCCCACCATAATCAGCTTGTTGGTCATGCCGATTGCTCGCATCGCTATGTCGACCGGCTTATACAACGCTGGCCCGAGCTTGCCAGCACCCGTGCCAGTAGCCGCCCAGTGCTCCATGACGTTGGCCATCTTGGCAGTCGGCGAGCGCATGCCTTGCTGATCAACCACATTCAGCCCGCAGCGCGCCATGAGGGTGCTCAGGCCGCGACCCGAGAAATACACCTGATGGTCTGCGTAGTACAACATGTCGCTCCAACGGATCGGCTCGGCGATCTTGCGTACTGCAATCACAAACGGTCGAGCCGGGAACTGAACGTCGGGGGTCTCCATAACCACAAGACCACCAGGGCGAAGATAACGCAAGGAACGCTGCAACAAGCCACGGGGATCATGCACATGCTCAATCACGTCCCACAGTGTGAGCAGGTCAACGGAGCCATCTGGAATCTCGGCAGGCAGGTCATCAACGTTGAAGGCCGTCAGGCCACGCCCTTGTGCAGTTTCAACCGCGCCGGCGTCGACATCAGCGCCGACTGCTCGCATGCCGCGGCGAGATGCCCAGTCGATGAAGTTCCCGATGCCACACCCAATGTCGAGTACTGACTCCAGCGGGCCATGTTGCGCCTCGACACCGCTCAGAATCTGCTCATAGCGGTCCTCGTAATTTGCCTGCACAAGGTCAGTTGCGTAGAGCTCAAACTTGTAGCCATCCCAATAGGTACTGTCTACGGGGTCACGGTCGGGGCTCTGAACGAGGTATTCCGTTCCACAGAGTCTGCAGCGGAAAAGATCAAAACTCTCTATTCGGTAGTTGCGATCGCGTCCAGGTCCGCCGCATGCCGGACATAGCTCTTGTTCAGTTGACCGATGCCCCACCGAGTCCTCCTTGACCTGACTGAATAAAACAGCATACCGCTCTTGGTCAAATACTTCTTTTTGCATCCCACTGTTCCTCTCGTTGCACACCCAGCCAACTACTGCTGTCAGCCTCTGACATGATTTGGCAACACTTCTGGAGATGACCTGTGGCGCTAACAACAATCGGATTCGATGCTGATGACACCCTCTGGCATAGCGAGAGCCATTTTTTGCTCACTACGGATCGCTTCTGTGAACTCTTAGCTCCATGGACTCAGGCATCGCGCTTGCAAAGTCCAAGTACCGGTGACTCCTCGCAAAGAGAACTTATAGAGACTCAACTCATCAACATCGAACGGCGAAATTTGCAGCTGCTCGGCTACGGAGCAAAAGCCTTCACCTTGTCGATGATTGAGACGGCAATAGAGGTATCAGAGGGTGAGATTCCGGCATCGGCCATAGCGGAGATCCTCAGGTGGGGCCACGAACTGCTCAATCACCCTGTTGAACTACTCGACGGGGTGAACGCCACCCTTGATGCACTTGCTGGCTCCTATGAACTCCTCCTCATCACCAAGGGTGACCTGCTTCATCAGGAGTCCAAGATTGCGCAATCGGGAATCGCCCCGATCTTTTCTGGCATCGAAATTGTGAGCAACAAGACTGCCGATTCTTATCAGCGAGTTCTTCACGGACGCGCTTTGCATGCCAAGGAATTCCTCATGGTGGGCAACTCAGTTCGTTCCGATGTGCTGCCCGTGCTCGAGCTCGGGGCACAAGCCGTCCACATCCCCTATCACGTCACCTGGGCGCTTGAGGAGCATGAGTCGACTGATCTGCAGGCCGAGCAATTCCACAGCTGTCGTAACATCAGCGAACTGCCTGCACTGCTGAGCAGCCTGAACTAGCTAGCGACCTTATGGGTTGGTCGTTGGATAACTTGCGAACAAGGACTGCTCAGCCACCAAGAACCGTCTTGGCTAGCTCACTCAGGTTGGCTACTGGCCGAGCACCAAGATGTGAGATCACTTCTGCAGCTGCCACGGATCCCAAGGCGCCGCAAGTAGCTAGATCAAGGCCCTGGCTGACACCGTATAGAAAGCCAGCTGCATACAAGTCCCCGGCACCGGTGGTGTCTATAAGGTCATCAACTGGTGCTGCAGCTACTTCGAGAACATGATCTTGATGAACCACAACTGAGCCCTTTTCGGAGCGAGTCACTGCGGCAGTCACGTTCAGTAGTCTCACTTGCGCTATCGCGTCATCAAAGGAATCCGTCTGGAACAACGAGCAGATCTCTGCCTCGTTGGCAAACACTAAGTCAGAGTGATTCTGCAGCAGGTCGACGAAGGCCTCCCTGTGACGCTCTACGCAAAAACTGTCTGACAGCGTCACAGCAACTAGGCGTCCGGCGTCATGTGCACAGGCCGCTGCGGCACGAAAGGCCTCCTGCGCTTCTGGCGGGTCAAACAGATAGCCCTCAAGGTACAAAATCTTCGAGGCTGCAATCGCCACAAGGTCGATGTCCTCTGGGGAGAGATACACCGATGCGCCTAGGAAGGTGTTCATCGTTCTTTGTGCATCCGGAGTAATCAGAATCAAACAGCACCCCGTTGATGGACCCGTAGCTGCTGAGTCGATCTGATAGGTCACGCCAGTTGCGCGAATGTCATGAGCGAATACTGCGCCAAGTTGGTCATCGCGCACCTTGCCGATGTACTGCGCAGTTGCACCTAGGGCCGCTACGCCAACGATTGTGTTTGCTGCAGAGCCTCCCGAGATCTCGATGCCGGCACCCATTTGCGCATAGAGCGAGGTCGCTCGCTCCTCGTCAATGAGGGTCATGGATCCCTTCGGCACACCCGTCGACTCTACGAACTCGTCGGACTCTTGGCTCAGAACGTCTACGAGTGCGTTGCCAATGCCACACACGTCATTGACAAAGTCGGAGGAGCCGTTGAGCTCTAGGTACAGATCCGTTTGGTTAGAAGTCATTGGTTCAATCACTGCAGCAATGTACCCAGTTTGAAGGGCACGGGCCATTGAAGCTCCGGCTACGGGGATTCGGACAGTGTGAGTAGCCGCTTGACGCGGTTCGGGGCAACGCCAAATTGCTTCGCCACGCTGACTGCTGCGTCACGGCGGGTAGCCCCAGCGCCGAGGGCCGCTTGGATCGCGCTCAGAATGGTCTCATCGGTCGCCTCAGGTAGCGGCGCCGCGCCGTCGACTACCAGGACATATTCGCCTCTCGGTGCAACCTCTTGGCAACGCTCAATGGCCTGCCCCAAAGTTGCGCGCCAAGTTTCTTCGTGAAGCTTGGTGAGTTCTCGACACAGTGCCACCTGGCGATCTTCGCCGAGCACCTGCGATAGGTCCGTCAAGGTGCGCTCAAGTCGATGTGGTGCTTCGTAGAGCACGATGGTGCGTGACTCCCCTTGCAGTTCCGCCAGCCGAGAGACTCGATCGGGCCCCTTTCGGGGCAAGAAGCCTTCAAATACGAATCTGCCGGAGTGGGTTAACAGCCCACTGCCCACCAATGCAACGGCTGCTGCAAACGGGCCAGGAATCACCTCGATCTGCAACCCTGCCTCGGCCACGAGTGCTGCAACTCTCGCGCCGGGGTCGCTCAGACCGGGCATGCCTGCGTCGCTTGCAACGGCTACAACTTCTCCGCTCGAAATCCGGGCGAGTATCTCGGGGCCAAGCTCGAACTCTGTGTGCTCATCAAGACGCAGCAGGCGCGGGGCTCGTACCCCAAGGTGGGCGAGCAGCTTGCCGGTTCGGCGGGTGTCCTCACATGCCACGACATCGGCGGCAGCAAACGCCTGTGATACCCGCTCCGAAAGATCACCAAGGTTGCCAATTGGTGTCCCGACGAGCACCAACCTCGGGCTTCCAGTTCCCATTACCTGACTTCCAATCGGTCGCCTGGCACAACCCCCCAGAGACGAAATGCTCCAGCAGGCGCCTCAACGGCTGATTTTGCAGCAAATACCGGGAGCGTGACGCGGTTGGGTGCAACAGTGAGGACGCGCAACACGGTGCCCTCTGAATTACAAAAAGCAACATCAATGGGAAACTTCATTCCGACGGTATGAAGCGACTTTGCTTTCAATACGAACACACCTTCAAGATCACTTCTGCCCAAAAGCCCGCGCCGACGCTCGGCCCGAGTCTGTGCAACCTCGGCACTAGCTAGCACCTGCCCCTCTCGGGTTAGCCAGGCCATGGCCCCGAGTTACGCAGACTGCGCAAAAATGTTGGCCAGCTACACATTGAATCGGAAATCCATCACGTCGCCATCGGCTACTACATATTCCTTACCCTCGATGCGCGCTTTCCCTACCTCACGCGCCTTTGCCCAAGAGCCCAACTCCAGCAGTTCATCCCAGTGGATGGTTTCGGCACGAATAAACCCACGCTCAAAGTCAGTGTGGATGACACCGGCGCATTGCGGTGCTTTAGATCCCGTGCGGAACGTCCAAGCTCGAGTCTCTTTCTCGCCGGTAGTGAAAAAGGTCCTTAGGCCAAGCATCTGATACGCGGCGTGTAAGAACGCTGGCAGTGCGCCTTCGCCCAATCCAAGTGCTTCGAGCATCTCGGCGCGTGACTCTTCGTCGAGCATCGCTGCTTCGGCCTCGAGTTGGATACAGAGTCCAATGACTTGGTCGCCTGCGCCTGAGCCAAACGCTTCACGTACCGGAGCTAAAAGCGGCTCCGGGTCAACGAGTTGTTCCTCATCAAGATTGACCAGCGCCATCGCAGGCTTGGCCGTGAGCAAGAAGAATGGCTTCAGTAAGTGCCGCTGCACTTCATCGAGTTGAGAGCGATAGATGGGGGTTCCTGCTTGAAGCAATTCAAGGGCTGCATCCATTGCAGCGACCTCATCGGCGAGCGTCTTATCAGCCCGAGCCGCCTTGCGCTTTTTGTCTGCTTGCTTCTCAAGGGTCTCAAGATCGGAGTACACCAACTCAACCTCGAGGGTATTGAGTTGGTCGACTGGATCCGAGGATCCGTCTACGTCAGTGTCGATGAAGGCGCGCAGGATAAAGACGATCGCGTCAACTTCTCGGATGTGAGCCAAGAAGCGATTGCCAAGTCCTTCGCCCTGAGCGGCACCCTCAACAAGTCCCGCAATATCCACAAACTGCACGCTGGCAGGAACAATGGATTTGGTCTGACTCATGATTGCCAAGCGCTGCAACCGATCATCAGGAACCTTCGCAACGCCAACGTTTGGGTCAACTGTGGCAAAGGCATATGGGGCGGCTAAGGCACCCCCACCGGCAAGAGCGTTATATAGCGATGACTTCCCTGCATTGGGTAAGCCGACAAATCCAAATCGTTCCACGTGAAGTTCCTGAAAGTGAGGTGCTGAACAGGTTCGCACAGCATGGCCACACGGTACTTGGTTCAGCGCTCCTGCCCCATCTGAGCCTGTTGAGCGCTAGGTCGCTGTGCCTCGTCTGGAGTCCGAGGGGTGACCTCCACTAACATGGTGAGCATGTCACAACGCACGCAGAAGAAAAAAGCAAACGTGCGGCGTAAGAAGGCCAATCATGGCCGTAAGCCAAACGCCGGTCGCAACTCCTAATTCACTTTCCGATTCTGGTCTGCGCTTCTCTTGGCACCTGCCGACGGGAGCGCAGTTCACGTTGTAGGCGAAGTTCCCCGTATCAACACCCTGCCTCGGTTCGGCTCTGTCGAAGTCGCGCCGTCAATCAAGCGGAGGTCGCGACAGATCCTCTGGGACTGCATAGATCAGCGGGATGCTCACAATCGTGGCCAAGCCTTTCACCACGATGTTCGCCCAGATGATCGACACCGCTACTGACCAGGGAAGCGTGCCACCAAAGGCGATGAGCACAAACACGATTGAGTCAATCGGGATTGCGATCGCGTTCGAGGTCAGCACTCTGCCCCACTGCACCCGATGGCCGAATCGCATGACGAAGCGGTGGTACACCTCAGTGTCCGCGAACTCTGCGATCACTTGTGCAACTACCGAGGCGAGCACGATTCTGGTGACGGGATTGAGTACTGGACCAAACCACTCTTGTGCCGGCCCTGTCACCTCGGAGTCAGCCGGCAAGATTGCTGCAAGGTACAACCCCAGAGCCAACACAATGTTGAAGGCAGCGGCACTCAAAATGATGACCCGAGCAGCCCATCGTCCACCGACCTTGTGGACAAGGTCTCGAAGCGTGAACGTGAGCGGGTAGGTCAGGGTTCCGGCGTCAATCGAGAAGCTTGCCCAGTCCGGACCTATTCGAAGAATCCTGACGGACATGACGTTCGCCATCAGTGAACAGGCTACGTAACCGGCGGCTGCTATCAGCAGCCAGGTGAGTGCACGGCGATTGAGATCTACCTCATTTGTCGTCGTGTCGGTCAGGGTCACGGTGGCCACGGTACCGTTCCGCCATGCCAGCCGACACTTTTGGTCCCCTAGAGAAGCCCGCTCTTGCCCGCCCACTTCAGCTTGAACTGCTCAGGCTCGGAGATACGGCTGCCGCTTGGAGCGCTGCGGGCTTCTTCGTCTCGGCTGAGGCCACGGTCACACTGGGACAGACAATCATTCAGTGCACTGGCCAAGGCGAACCCTTTCAGGGCTGGCAGATTCAGGGCTGCCAGATTCAGGACTGTCAGATTCAGGGCAGCCAGATTCAGGGCAGCGGCAGTTCAATTTCTGAGCACTCTTCCATCGACGGCCTAAGACTGCTGGCTGCTAGCGACCAAGGTCCGAGGCTCAACTCGGTTGCATCGCAGCCTCACCCCAACGGCATCACGTCTATTGACCACATCGTCGTCAGTACAGGTGACTCCCAACGCAGTATCGCCGCCTTTGAGTCGGCAGGGTTTGAGGTTCGCGGTAGTCGAAGCACGTCGAGTTATGGGTCCCCGATGCGCCAAACATTCTTTTGGGCAGGCGATGTAATTGTCGAACTCATGGGTCCCGATCTTGGTGAGGCCACCAGCGAATCCCCTGCGCAGATCTTTGGCTTGGCGCTCGTCGCGGCCGATCTTGACAGCACTGCAGCGGCACTTGGTGAACTACTCGGTACACCCAAAGCTGCAGTGCAGACCGGACGCCAGATTGCCCGGTTGCGGACGAACTCGGTTGGAATCGGGTTACCCATTGCAGTGATGAGCCCGCACCTGTCGAGTTAAGCAATAGCTTCGACTTTCAATATTTTTGGCCGAGTTCAGTTCGCCGAGGTGTTGATCAACTTACCCACCGGTAACATGGCGGGATGTATGACTACCGCGCCCCAATTAAGGATGCCCTCTTCGCTCTGCGCCACATCGGCGAGATTGAGCAACTCTCGAAGAGCACTCTGTACGCTCAGGCCGATCTAGATACCGTTGCATCGGTCCTTGAGGAACAAGGCCGATTCATGCAAGAGGTTTTTGGCCCGCTGAATGCGTCGGGCGACCGTGAGGGTTTGGTCTGGTCACCTGAGGGTGTGCAAACCCCCGCCGGGTTCAAAGAGGCATACGCAAAGTTCGTAGAGGCCGGGTGGCAAGGCCTGAACGCCGAGGTTGACTTTGGCGGGGCTGGATTCCCAGAAGCTGTTCAAGCCTGTGCGCTTGAGTTCGAGACGGCATCAAACGGAGCCCTCACCATGTGTCCTGGTCTCACCACCGGAGCAATTGAATGCCTGCAGGAGTGGGGCACCGAAGAGCAAAAAGAGCTCTACCTGCGCAAGTTGGTGACCGGGGAATGGACCGGAACCATGAACTTGACCGAGCCACAGGCTGGGTCCGACGTTGGACTCTGCACCACGAAAGCACTGCCTCAAGAAGACGGCACCTACAAAATCTCGGGTATCAAGATCTACATCTCGTTCGGCGAGCACGACATGTCCGAAAACATCATCCACTTGGTGCTGGCCCGGCTACCCGATGCGCCCGCTGGAACCCGAGGCATCTCGCTGTTCATCGTGCCTAAATTCTTGCTCACCCCCGAGGGTGAACCCGGTGAGCGCAATGATCTTCGCTGCGTATCGATTGAACACAAGATGGGCATCCACGCCTCCCCCACCTGCGTCATGAGTTTTGGTGATGAAGGTGGCGCCACTGGCTACTTGGTTGGAGAAGAGAACCAGGGCTTGCGCGCAATGTTCACCATGATGAACTCCGCCCGCATTGCCGTTGGAATCCAAGGCGTGGCACTCGGAGATGCTGCGTTCCAAAAGGCCCTTGCCTACTCTCAAGAGCGCAAGCAAGGTCGTAAAATCGGCGGCGAGTCCAAAGAGGCAGCCACGATCATCGAGCACCCTGACGTGCGTCGAATGCTGCTCTTCATGAAGAGCCATATTGAGGCCATGCGTGCCCTCATTGTCTACAACGCCGCTGCGATTGACTTCTCTCGGGCACTCGAGGGCGAAGAGGCCGAACTCCAAGATGACCTTGCAGAGTTGCTCACGCCTGTAACCAAGGCCTGGTGTACCGATATAGGCATGGAGGTCACCTCCACGGCTATCCAAGTGTTTGGTGGCATGGGATATATCGAGGAGTCTGGCGTTGCTCAGCACTATCGCGATATGCGGATCGCACCAATCTACGAAGGTACCAATGGAATCCAGGCAATGGACCTTGTTGGACGCAAACTCGGCCTTCGAATGGGCGCAGTCGTCAACGGCCATCTTCAGAACATGCGCGATACAGATGCGCAGCTAGAGGCCGCTGGTAAAGAGTTCGAATCCATGCGTGCTGGCCTTGCCGAAT
>CAMDLX010000010.1 GCA_945901935.1 Bifidobacterium breve
CCTGGACGAATCCGGACTCTGGCAACGGCACGCTTGCGGCGGCCTGTGGACTGAACGAGTGGGTGTGGCATGTGTACAGGTCTCCGTTACGAACGAGCGCGGGCGTCGGGAATGTTGAGCACCTGAGGCTTCTGGGCGCTATGTGGGTGGGTAGGTCCTGGATAGACCTTGAGCTTGGTCATCATCTGGCGACCGAGACGGTTCTTAGGAATCATCCCTCGGATGGTTCGCCGAACGGCTTCTTCTGGCTTCTTGTCCAACAAGGTTGCGTAGGTGTCAGAACGGATACCACCTGGGTAACCAGTATGGCGATAGACCATCTTCTTCTCTGCTTTGCCAGGGGAAAGTGCCACCTTGGAAGCGTTGATGATAATGACGTGATCTCCGGTATCGATGTGGGGGCTAAAGGTCGGCTTGTGCTTACCGCGCAGGACACGGGCAACCTCGGTCGCCATGCGGCCAAGGGTCAGACCTTCAGCATCGACGATGTACCACTCATGCGTGATCTCTGAAACTTTGGGGGAATAGGTGCGCACTGCGCTCACTCTTTCTGCAATCGGACTATGAAGTCCGGGAAACGATCTTTCGGCGCGAAGTATTTGGCCGAAGGATCACATTAGTGGCCTGCAATACAGCCGGGCAAGTGCGCAGGCGATTCCAGACGTTCGGGGCTAGATTCCCGCAGCGCCGCACTCGGCGCTCGTGAAGACATAACGAACCCTTTATTCCGAGGTATTCCGAGTTGCCGTGACGACGTAACCCAGCGTAAGCCGAGGTGACCCAGACAGCGGGTCGATTGGGCCGAGGTTCAATCCACGCATCTTCGCTAGAGACGAACAGCAGTGCTGAATACATGGAGAAGGGCTACATACGGCCCGATACGGTAGTGAGCCCTTCCGGCAGAACAGCCGAGCAAAGCGGCGAAGAAGCGAGTCCATCCAGCGCATCAGTCCGTCAACGCTGACCACGACCGGACCTCCGATAGAGCTGATCGAATCCACGGCCCATCCAGCGGACTCGAGCGTGGACACAAGGCCGATTGAAGTCAGGCGTCGGAAGTCGTATGGCTGCTCATGCAGACCATGCACAAATGGAGCCGAAAGCAACAGCGTGGCTCCGCCGATAGCGATGCGGGCGAGCTCTGCAGCAAGGGCATGCTCATCGGGAACGTGCTCGATTACTTCGGTACACAACACGCCATCTGCCACGCTCGAAGCCACGGGCAGTGAGCCGGCATCCGCCATCACGAGTAGCGCATCTGCGCCTCTTGGAAGGCGATCAATGCCCACATACTGATCGTGATCAAAGACATATCTGTAAGGCGAATCGCCTGACCCAACATCAACCAAAAGTTCAAGATGTCGCTCAGATGCTGAACGTTCAATAACTAAGGCAATGAGTGCCGTAGAGAAGACCGATCCGGTCGCTACGGCCCGTTCAGGATGCTGCGACCACATCCCGACCATTGATCACCGTATCCCTAACGACCTCAACGCTGCGCTGGAAAAGCAAACTAAGAATCTCTTTGAGGTAACCACACAGGTGTTTCATCTCCTGGGTAGCCAATATTCCAAAGACTGAGCGCATGAGGAGGGGCCACGTTGCTGCTGAGAGAGCGATCTTTGGCTGCAAGAATCTGCCCAACCTGCGCTGCAGTAAACCTGCCTCTTCCGACATCAACGAGCGTGCCAACAAGGCTGCGCACCATCTGATGACAAAAGGCAGATCCCGCTACCTCAAACCGCAGGAGCTCATGGCGACCATTCAACTCGGGCTCCACAGTCCACTCGGCCTGCAGCAATCTTCGAACCAGCGTGGCGTTCGGGATGTCCTTTGGGCGTTTACAAAATGAAGTGAAATCATGCAGACCGATCAGCGCCTCGCAGGCTTCCTGCATCGACTCCAGATGTAACGGTTTGTCAACCCACCAGGTAGTGGTAGCGAGCAAGGGATCAGGTATCTCGCTATTCAGTACCAAGTAGCGGTACTGCCGCCACATGGCCGCATAGCGGGCATCGAACTGGGTCTCTACGATGCTGACTTGAGAAGTCACAACACTTGGAGCGAGCAGCGCATTCAGTGAGTTCCGCAGACGAATCGGCTCAACCTTTTTTCCTCGTACGCCAAACGTGACGACCTGCTGGCGCGCATGCACCCCAGCATCGGTTCGCCCAGCACAAGTGAGGACAATCGGCTGGCTGTACACCTTCTCCAACTTCGCACGCAACAAACCCGCGACAGTAGTGACGCCAAGATTTTCGGCAAAGCCTTTAAAGGCTCCGCCGTCGTATGAAATATCGAGCCGGACCCGAATCAGGTCAGGCGGTGGGTGTGAGTAGCTCAGACCAGTTCGAGCTTGGCCATGGGAGCATTGTCCCCGTGGCGCGTGCCCAATTTGAGGACTCGGGTGTAACCACCCGGACGGTCCGCATAGCGAGGTCCGACCTCGTCAACGAGCTTGGCCACTATTTCTTGGTCTCCCAAGTAGGCCAACAGTTGACGATGGTTGTGAAGCCCGCCCTTACGCGCCTTGGTAATCATCTTCTCGGCGATTGGTCGCACTGCCTTGGCCTTGGCCTCGGTGGTGACAATGCCAGTTGGGGACGCAACTAGAGAGCACACCAAGTTGGCCATCATCAGCCGCTGATGCTTTGCGTTACCGCCAAAGCGGCGGCCCTTTTTTGGAGTTCCTGGCATGAGATCTTCCTCTTACTCAGTCTCGGCCGGACAGGGAAAGTCCCCGCTCGTCGAGCTTCTCGATAATTTCGTCTAGTGACTTCTGTCCGAAGTTCGTGATCGCTAGGAGATCATCTTCACTGCGGGAAAGCAATTCGCCAACCGTGTTGACCTGCGCACGCTTGAGGCAGTTACGGGGACGCTCGGAGAGATCTAGTTCCTCAATGGTGAGTTCAAGATCGGGAGATGAGGAGATTGTGGTCACTGCCTCGGTAAGGGTGAGACCCTCTGGCTCATCTGACATCTGCTCAACGAGTTCGACCAAGGCACGCAAGGTGGCTCCAGATGAGGCCAGCGCATCGCGTGGCGTCATGGATCCGTCAGTCTCGATTTCGAGAATGAGCTTGTCGAAGTTGGTGGACTGCTCAACGCGAACTGGCTCCACAGAGAACGACACACGCCGAACTGGAGAGAAGATTGCGTCAATCGGAATGACACCGATCGTAGAAGTGCTGCGACCATTACCCGACAAGTAGCCAGTGCCACGATCAACCGTCAGGTCGACTGCAAGACGGCCCTTGGCGTTGATTGTCGCAATTGAAATCTCTGTATTGAGAATTTCAACATCTGCAGTGAGCAACACGTCCGCTGCAGTGACCTGCGCAGGACCGCGCACATCAAGACGCAGCGTCACGGGCTCATCTGAAGTTGAGGTGAGCACCACATCCTTCAGATTCAGGATGACGTCAGTGACATCTTCCGACACACCTTGAATGGTGTCGAACTCATGAAGGGCATCGTCGAAACGAACCTCGGTGATTGCTGCTCCGGGAATCGAAGAGAGCAATGTGCGGCGAAGGGAGTTGCCCAGAGTATGACCGAAGCCAGGCTCGAGTGGGCTAATGGCGAACCTTTGCAGGTTGCCCTCTTCTTCGTCGATTGCCTCAACGGTAGGGCGCTGAATGACGAGCATCTTGTGCGTACCTCTGATGAACGGTGGCGGATTGGAACAGGCGGGCCGAAGCCCATTTCTTTACTTGGAGTAGAGCTCCACGATGAGCTGCTCGCGCACGGGCACATCAATGTGCTCACGCAGCGGAAGCTCTCGAACAGTGACCTCTTGGCCACCATCAGCTGCTTCGAGCCATGGTGGAGGGGTTCGTCCGAGCGTGTCCATATTAAACTGGACGATAATCATTTCACGAGACTTTGTGCGCAGCGTGACAACATCACCCTTGCGTACTCGGTAGCTCGGAATGTCAACTCGACGGCCGTTGACATCGACATGGCCGTGGTTCACAAATTGACGAGCCTGAGGCCGGGTGGATCCCCAACCGGCGCGGTAGACCACGTTGTCCAAGCGAAGTTCGCAAAAGCGCAACAGTGTCTCGCCGGTCACGCCCTGACGACGGTTCGCCTCGGCGTAGAGATTGCGGAACTGCTTTTCGGTCATGCCGTAAGCAAATCTTGCCTTCTGCTTTTCTTGCAGCTGGAGCAAGTACTCGCTGACGTTTCCACGGCGACGAGTACGACCGTGCTCCCCGGGGGGATACGGGCGATTTTCCATTGCTTTGTTCTCACCTGAGGTTCCCCAGATGTTGGTGCCGAGACGCCGAGAGACGCGTGCACGAGGTCCTGTATAACGAGACATGTCAGAGCCTCCGACGCTTCTTGGGGCGACAACCATTGAACGGAACAGGAGTCACGTCTTTGATACCAGTGACTTCAATTCCCACATTCTGAATGGAACGAATTGCTGTCTCACGCCCAGAACCTGGACCCTTGACCACAACGTCCACCTTGCGGACTCCGTGCTCCATGGCACGGCGAGCGGCCTGTTCCGCTGCAAGCTGTGCGGCGAACGGGGTCGACTTGCGTGATCCCTTGAATCCGACATTGCCAGCCGATGCCCAAGAAATGACATTGCCTTCTTGATCGGCAATCGACACGATGGTGTTGTTGAACGAGGACTTGATGTGCGCAACCCCGTAGGTAACGTTCTTGCGTTCTTTCTTGCGGGGACGCCGAGCCCCGGGTGGTGGCTTTGCCATTACTTGCGAACCTTCTTCTTGCCGGCCACGGTCTTTTTAGGACCTTTGCGTGTGCGTGCGTTGGTGTGGGTGCGCTGACCATGAACCGGAAGGCCGCGGCGATGACGCAACCCCTGGTAACAGCCAATTTCCATCTTGCGCTTGATGTTCTGTGAAACCTCACGGCGCAGGTCGCCCTCTACCTTGAGGTGTTCTTCGATGTAGCCACGAAGCTTGGTGACCTCTGCATCAGTGAGATCCCGAACTCGGGTTGACTCATTGATCTCGGTGGATTCACAAATATGCTCGGCCTGAGTACGGCCAATCCCATAGATGTACGTGAGTGAGATAACGAGTCGCTTCTCTCGTGGGATGTCAACGCCAGAAATGCGTGCCATGGTGTCCTTCCTAGCCCTGACGCTGCTTATGGCGCGGGTTTTCGCAGATGACCATCACACGCCCATGGCGCCGGATCACTCTGCACTTTTCACAAATCTTTTTAACGCTCGGTCGAACCTTCATCGGTCTCTCCGGACTGGTACTGCCAGTCCATTCGATTGCTCTAGTTAGCAATCACTTGTAGCGGTAGGTGATCCTGCCGCGGGACAGGTCGTAGGGAGTCAGTTCTACCTGCACCCGGTCTCCAGGAAGAATACGGATGTAATGCATCCTCATCTTTCCGGAAATATGCGCCAGAACCTTGTGGCCATTCTCGAGTTCAACCCGGAACATGGCATTCGGGAGCGGTTCGGTAACCGTTCCTTCCAAGACGATGGCGTCTTCCTTGGGCTTAGCCAGAACTACTTCCTCCTGTGAGTCCCCGAGGGGTGGAACAATATGATGCTTACAACTTCTCGGCCTTGATCGGGCCGAGGGGTAACTCTAGATGAACCTTGGCCAGTAATCAAAAGAGGCGATTTGTGACGAGTGAAATCAGCTCGTTCGTAATCTCATCACGGTCGCCCACACCGTCAACAGTTGCAAGAAGTCCCTGCTCTTCAAACCATTTCACTACAGGAACAGTCTGCAGTAGGTACGTTGCTAGGCGTTCACGGACGGCCTGCTCAGTGTCATCGTCTCGCTGGGTGACCTCTCCCCCGCAGACATCACAAGTCCAGGGCGAAGTAGGCGGTACTTGCACCGAATAGTTTGCTCCACACGAGGAACACACCCGTCGAGAGGAAATCCGCTCGACCACCACATCTTCGGCAACATCAAGATCAAGCGCTAGGTCAATACCGTCAGCGCCTGTCAGCGCCATCAGGTCCTTACCCTGCTGCAGGGTCCGCGGGAATCCGTCGAGCAACCAGCCGTTCACAGCATCAGGCTGCGCAAGGCGCTCGGAAATCAACCCCAGCATGACTTCGTCCGAGACAAGGTGTCCCGCGTCCATAATCTCTTTGGCTCGCTGTCCAAATTCGGTGCCCTCACGAACTGCAGCGCGCAACATGTCGCCTGTAGAAATGTGTGGCACTCCAAACTGCTCGGCAAGACGAACTGCCTGAGTACCTTTACCTGCGCCTTGACGACCAAATACCAAGAGTCGCACGGGTGGCCTAGTAGTTGATTCCATGACGTCCTCCTTTGCGCAGTGCAGCTAACTCGCCGGGGCGAGTGGCCTACTTACCTGACAGGAAACCCTCGTAGTTACGCATCATGAGCTGGCTATCGACCTGCTTCATGGTTTCGAGCGCAACACCCACAGCAATCAGCAATGAAGTTCCACCGACCGAGTAGGCGGCGCCACCACCCGTGGCACCAAGCAGGATTCGCACTAGCACCGTTGGAGTAATTGCCAGCAGAGCAATGAACAATGCTCCTGGCAAGGTGATTCGGTTGAGAACCTTGGCCAGGTAGTGCTCTGTCTGCGGCCCTGGTCGGATACCGGGTATAAAGCCGCCCTGCTTGCGAAGGTTGTCTGCCTGCTGAACCGGGTCGAAAGCAATAGCCGTATAGAAGTACGAGAAGCCGACGATGAACAGCGCCAACACGAATAGGTAAATCGGGTTGATGGTGTTTGCCAGATTGTCATTGATCCACTTGGACACCGACGCACCCCAGCCGCTCGAGGGCAGCACCTGCGATAGCAACACCGGCAAGTTGATGACAGCACTAGCGAAGATAATTGGGATCACGCCGGCCTGATTGACCTTGAGAGGGATGTAGGTGCTCTGCCCGGAGTACATCCGACGCCCAACCACCCGCTTAGCGAACTGAACCGGGATTCTTCGCTGCCCAAGTTCGATGAACACGATGCAACCGAGCATTGCAATGACAAATACCAAGAAGACTGCGAGCTTCCAAGGTGCAGAAGCGTAGAGGACGGAGAATGCACTTGGCAGACCCGAAACCACCGAACAGAAGATGATGAGCGACATGCCGTTGCCAATGCCACGGGTCGTGATGCTCTCGCCCATCCACATGAGAAGCGCAGATCCAGCCGTGAAGGTCACAACAATCAACATGACGGTCAGCGGAGTGAAGTTGGGGACAAGGTCAATCTCACCGCTGCTACTCGATACCAGTCCTCCGCCACCGTTGTGGAACAAGAACACCAGACCGGTTGCCTGCAACACCGAGATACCGATGGTCAAATAACGAGTCCACTGAGTGATCTTCGCTTGACCGGTTGCACCCTGTTGCTGCCATTCCTGCAGCTTGGGGATCACCACCGTCAGGATCTGCATGATGATCGAGCTAGTGATGTACGGCATGATGCCCAGAGCAAACAGGCTGAACTGTGTCAGTGCGTTACCAGAAAACAACTGCAAAAATGCCAGAACGCCGCCCTCTCGGGCCTGCTCTCCAATGGAGTTCACTGCGTTCTGGTCGATTCCGGGCACGGGCAGGTAACAGCCCAACCGGTAGAGCACCAACATGAACAAGGTAAAGAGCACCTTGTTGCGAAGGTCTGCAACTTTAAAGATGTTGCCGATACGAGACACTGACACTCCTGGGACTCAGCAACTGATGGTCAAGGGAAGTTAGCCGATATAGCGCTCCCCCGCTGACACACCCTTGCCTAGCGGTTGGTGTGAGCACTTCCGTGGAATGCGGGGCGGACCTTGAATGGCAACGGAATCTTTTCGATTGTTCCGCCTGCGCTGGTAACTGCGGCCTCTGCAGATGCGGAGTAGCCATGCACCTTGATGGTCACCTTGCGACTGAGTTCGCCTCGTCCGAGCACCTTGACGAGTGCACCCTTGGAGACCAAACCCTGCGCAAAGAGCGTCTCGGGAGAGATCTCATCGAGACCTGACTCCTGAATCGTGTCCAGATTGATTGCCTGGTATTCAACCCGGAACGGGTTATTGAAACCACGCAGCTTGGGCGTGCGAATTGCCAGCGGCAATTGCCCGCCTTCGAACCCGACGCGAATCTTGCTACGTGCCTTTTGGCCCTTGGTACCGCGGCCGGCAGTCTTGCCGCCCTTGCCACCAATACCTCGACCAACACGCTTACGCGACTTGTGTGCGCCCTCTGGGGGCTTCAGATCGTGAATCTTCATGTTCAGTTGGCTTCCTCTTCGGAGAGAGTCTCAACACTGACAAGATGCGGGACCTTTTGGATCTGGCCACGAACATCAGGGCTATCTGTATGGACTCGGGACTTTCCAATTCGACCCAAACCGAGCGCACGCAACGTACCGCGCTGCTTTGGCTTGGTGCCGATCGAAGATCCCGTTTGAGTGACCTTGAGTTGAGCCATCATGCAACCTCGAACGGTGCTGGTGCGGGCCCACGCTCGGACTCTTGGTAGGCACGTAGCAAACCCTTCGGAATGCAATCCTCGGGATCTAGCCCACGAAGGGCGGCAATCTCATCGGGTCGACGCAGCGCCTGAAGCCCTGCGACTGTTGCACGGGCCACGTTGATGTAATTGGAGGATCCGAGCGACTTGCAGAGCACGTCGTGAATTCCAGCCTCTTCAAGGATGGCTCGAGCAGCTCCACCAGCGATAACTCCGGTACCAGGGGAGGCTGGCTTCAGCATGACGCGACCCGCTCCCATGATCCCGATTACTGGGTGAATGATGGTTCCGCTAGCCAATGGCACGGTGAACAGGTTCTTGCGAGCCTCTTCGGTGCCCTTCTGAATCGCCAGTGGCACCTCTTTGGCCTTGCCGTAGCCCAGACCAACACGACCGTTGCCGTCGCCGATAACGACGAGCGCAGTAAAGGAGAACCTGCGTCCACCCTTTACGACCTTGGCCACACGGTTGATGTTGATGACGCGGGACTCACGCAGTTGCATGTCCGAATTGTCTTTGTTCAGTGCCATCAGAATTCCAGTCCTGCTGCGCGTGCAGCATCTGCGAGTGCGGCCACTCGACCTTGGTAACGGAAGCCACCACGATCAAAGACCACCACATTGACTCCGGCGGCTTGTGCCCGTTCAGCTACAAGTGTTCCAACTTTGGCTGCTGCGTCACAGTTCGAGGTCGCTCCTCCGCGGAGATCTGTCTCGAGTGTGCTCGCTGTAGCCAAGGTGACACCTGACCGATCGTCGATCAACTGCGCAACCACGTGCCGATTTGACCGAAACACTGCCAAACGCGGACGCTCGGCCGTTCCTGCCACGCTCTTGCGAACACGGGCGTGACGACGCTTGCGTCCGTCCTGCTTCTTCTTCGATTTGTCGCTCATGATCGCCTCACTTACCGGCCTTGCCGGCCTTGCGGCGAACGTGCTCGCCGACGTAGCGAACACCCTTGCCCTTGTATGGCTCTGGCTTACGCCAGGCCCGGATGTCGGCGGCCACTTGACCGACCAACTGCTTATCAATCCCGTGAACCTCGATGCGAGTGGGGACTGGAACTACGAAAGAGATTCCCTGTGGTGCGGAAACCAGAACAGGGTGAGAGAATCCAAGTGCCAGTTCTAGGCCATCGGATCCCTTCGCTGCTGCGCGATAACCAACGCCAACAATGTCGAGTTCCTTGCGGAACCCGTCAGTGACGCCGATCACCATGTTGGCTACTAGGGAGCGCATGAGGCCGTGCATTGCACGACTCTCACGCTCATCATCTTTACGCTCAACTAACAGCGTTGCGCCCTCTTGCCGAACAGAAACCTGCTCGACAAGCACACGGGTCAACTCGCCCTTGGGGCCCTTGACAGTCAGGCTTGAACCAGAAATCTGGATATCAACCCCGCTTGGAACATCAATTGGTGCTTTACCGATTCTTGACATGAGTTCGATCCTTACCAGACGTGGCAGAGCACTTCACCACCGACTCGCTGGCGACGTGCCTCGCGGTCGGTCATGAGACCCTTGCTCGTGGATAGGACTGCAATTCCGAGACCACCGAGAACACGCTCGACCTCGTTGTGCTTGCGGTAAACACGCAAACCTGGCTTGGAAATGCGACGGATACCAGAGATCACCCTGCGGCGTTCCTCTGAATACTTCATATCGATCTTCAGCACATTGCCAGGGCCCTTTGAGTTTTCTCCGATGGAGAAGCCAACGATGTAGCCCTCCTTCACAAGAACTCCAGCGAGTGCTTCTTTTTGTTTTGAAGCCGGCATCAGGACCTCGTCGTGCATCGCCACATTGGCGTTACGTAGACGGGTCAACATGTCAGCAATAGGGTCGGTCATCGTCATAGTCGGTTCTCTCCCCTCACCAGCTGGCCTTGGTGACGCCTGGGATCTCGCCGGCGTGAGCCAACTGCCTCAGGCATACACGGCACAGGCCATATTTGCGATATACCGAGCGCGGACGCCCACATCGACGACAACGGGTGTAGCCGCGCACTTTGAATTTGGGCTTGCGCTGCTGCTTCTGCTTCAGTGCCTCGGTAGCCATCTCAGATTCCTTCCCGACGGAACGGGAAACCGAAAGCATCAAGAAGTGCTTTGCCCTCGGCGTCTGTTCTCGCGGTTGTCACAATGGTGATGTCCATGCCACGTGAGGCATCGACCTTGTCGTAATCAATCTCGGGGAAGATCAATTGCTCGGTAACTCCGAACGTATAGTTCCCCCGGCCGTCGAAGCTCTTCGAGGGCAATCCACGAAAGTCGCGGATACGGGGAATCGCCAAGGTGACCAGGCGATCAAAGAACTCCCACATCTGATCGCCGCGAAGAGTGACCTTCACGCCAATCGCGTTTCCTTCACGAAGCTTGAAACCCGCAATGGACTTCTTCGCCTTGGTGATCACTGGCTTCTGGCCGGTAATCGCCGTGATGTCGGTCACGATTTTTTCTAGCAGGCCTTTATTGTCGACTGCAGCACCTGCACCGACATTGACCACGATCTTTTCAAACCGGGGAACCTCCATGACATTGCTCAGTTCGAGCGTGGTCTTGAGGTTGTCCCTGATTTCTTCGTTGTACTTCACCTTGAGGCGAGGAACGATGGCGGTACTAGTACTCACAGTTCTCCTCCGTTAGCCCGAGCAACTCGAACTTTGGTTCCGTCCGCATCTACGCGATATCCAACACGTGTTGGCTTACCGTCAGAATCGAGCAGAGCCACGTTGGAAGCGTCGATAGGCATGATCTTGTCGATAATGCCGCCCTGCTGCATTGCCCGAGTTGGCTTCTGGTGACGCTTGGCGATGTGCACGCCTTCGACTGTCACCTGCTTCTTCTTGGGATCCACAGAGAGAACTTCGCCCTCTTTGCCACGGTACTTTCCAGTCAGCACCCGAACATGGTCACCTTTACGGATCTTCATCTCAGATCACCTCCGGAGCAAGCGAGACAATTCGCATAAACTTCTTGTCACGCAGTTCACGGCCGACAGGGCCAAAGATGCGTGTTCCACGTGGCTGCTTCTGATCGTTGATCAGAACTGCTGCGTTCTCGTCAAAGCGGATGTAGCTGCCGTCGGAGCGACGTCGTTCCTTCTTTGTGCGAACAATTACGCACTTGACGACTTCACCCTTCTTGACTGCGGCACCAGGAAGCGCATCTTTGACAGTGGCAACAACCACGTCGCCGATTCCTGCATAACGTCGCTTGGACCCGCCGAGAACCTTGATCACCAAGATTTCACGAGCACCAGAGTTGTCTGCAACCCGAAGTCGGGTCTCCTGCTGAATCATCTTGCACGCTCCAGCACTTCAACGATGCGCCAGCGCTTGGTCTTGGACAGTGGCCGGGTCTCTGCAATGCGAACCCGATCACCGATGTGCAGATCGTTCTCTTCGTCATGCACATACAGCTTTTTGGCCCGCTGCACAGTCTTGTTATAACGAATATGGCGTACACGTTCGGTCACGGTGACCACTGCAGTACGGTCCATTTTGTCGGAGGTAACAATGCCTTCACGAACCTTGCGGGCGCTGCGCTCCGGCGTTGTTGAAGCTGTATCGCTCATCACGCCTCACCTCCAGCAGCGGCTTCTGCAGCTGCGATTTCACGGGCCCGTAACTCGGTGAAGAGTCGGGCGATGTCTCGTTTGGTCTGAGTCATGCGAGCAAAGTTCTCAAGCTGACCTGTTGCAAGTTGGAACCGAAGCTTGAACAAGCGGTCCTTTTCTTCTGCGATCCGCTCGATGAGTTCAACATCTCCAAGATCACGTGCACTAGTAGTGGTCTTCGCCATCAGAAGGTCTCCTCACGAGTGATGATGCGGGCCTTGATCGGAAGCTTCTGGATTGCACGATTGAGCGCACCACGAGCAATTTCATCGTCTGGGTAGGAGAGCTCAAAGAGCACTCGCCCTGGACGAACGACTGCAACCCAAAGTTCCGGGTTGCCCTTGCCAGAACCCATACGGGTCTCGGCGGGTTTTTGAGTGACGGGCTTATCTGGGAACACGTTGATCCAGACCTTGCCGCCACGCTTGATGTGGCGGGTCATGGCAATACGTGCTGCCTCAATCTGACGAGCAGTAATCCAACCTGGCTCAAGAGCCTGGATACCGTACTGTCCGAAGTTGACCTCGGTGCCACCCTTCGAGGTGCCCTTGGTGCGACCGCGATGAGTCTTACGGTGTTTGACTTTCCTTGGCATCAACATGATCAGTCACCATCCCCTTGGCGGAAATGCTGCGGAGAGGTGTCATCTTTAGACTTTGTCGAACGCTCAATCTCTTCCTCTTCAGCGAGGAGTCGCTCGAACTCTGGATCAGCCTCACCAATCAGTGGTTTGATCTCTTCTTCAACATCAGCATCAGCAGTTGTGTCTTCGCTCACTGTGGCTGGCCGAGGAACTGTCACTGGGCGATTCGAAACCACCCGAGGTGTCATGTCTGTAAGTTCGCCGGTTGCAAGTGCTGCCTCTTTGGCAATCTTCTGCTCTTCAGTGTGCTTGTAGGGCAAGATGTCGCCCTTGTAAATCCAGACCTTGACGCCAATGCGCCCGTAGGTGGTCTTGGCTTCACGGAAGCCGTAGTCAATATCGGCACGCAGGGTGTGAAGTGGAACCCGACCTTCTCGGTACCACTCAGTACGTGCCATCTCTGAGCCACCAAGACGGCCCGAGCACTGAACACGAATACCAAGTGCTCCAGCTTTTTGCGCATTCTGAACAGCGCGCTTCATGGCACGTCGGAACGCCACACGGTTGGTCAGCTGATCGGCAACACCCTGAGCAATCAGAGCAGCATCAAGTTCTGGCTGCTTGATCTCTTGGATGTTGAGCTGGACCTTTGGATTGCCAGTCATTTTGGTCAGGTCAGTACGAAGCTCGTCTGCCTGAGCACCACGTCGTCCAATGACGATTCCAGGACGTGCAGTGTGCACATCGATCCGCAAGCGGTCGAGGGTGCGCTCAATCTCTACCCGACTGATAGCTGCGCTGGGCAACTTTTCCATCAAGTACTCGCGAACTTTCCAGTCCTCGGTGAGGTATTCCACGTATTCACCACGAGTGGCAAACCAGTGCGACTTCCAGTCGGTAGTAATACCGAGACGGAAGCCATAGGGATTGACTTTCTGACCCATCAGTCTTCCTTCTTGTCGGACTCAGCGGCAGAGTCATCATCAGAGGCTGCATCTTGCGCAACATCTTCAGCTTCAACAGCCTCATCAGGAACTTCTTCAGACTCGCCAGCTTCAGCAGCCTCATCAGCGACTACTTCAGTCTCAGCAGCCTCGTCGACAACCTCTGCAGGATCGGTGGTTGCAGCAGCATCAACTGCAGTCTCATCAACTGCAGTCTCATCAACTGCTGTGCCTTCTGCTGACTCTGTAGCTTTTGGCTCTCCGGAGCGGCTGCGAGAAACCCGACGTGCACGGTCAGCCGATGGGCTTGATGCAGTTTGGCCCTTGGCGGCGAGACGTGCGTTGCGGCGATCCAGCTCGGTCTGTGTATACCGGCCAACGATCACCGTAATGTGACAGGTCCTCTTGCGGATCCTGGTTGCACGGCCACGAGCTCGTGGGCGCCAGCGCTTCATCGTCGAGCCCTCATCTGCATAGCAGGCAGAGACGAAAAGCTCATCTGGGGGAATGTCGTTGTTGTTCGCTGCGTTCGCAACGGCAGAATCGAGCACCTTTGCGACTTCATCTGCCGCCGAGCGCTCGCAGAACTGAAGAATGGTCCTTGCTTCTGCTACGGACTTGTTGCGGATGAGGTCAAGGACCTCGCGCGCCTTGTAAGCGGAGAAGCCGGCGCTGCGATGCACTGCGCGGACACCTGGGCGCTCATTTGTCTTGCGCTCATCAAACTGAATGCTGGCCATTATCGACGGCCCTTCGCTGACTTCTCTTGGCCTGCGTGGAACTTGAAGGTTCGAGTAGGCGCAAATTCGCCGAGCTTGTGGCCCACCATGGATTCGGTGATGTAAACGGGGACGTGTTTGCGCCCATCGTGTACAGCAATGGTGTGCCCAACCATGTCGGGAATAATTGTTGACCTGCGTGACCAGGTCTTGATGACGGTTTTTTGACCCGTTTCGTTGAGGGCGTCCACCTTTTTGAGCAGGTGGTCGTCCACGAAGGGGCCCTTCTTTAGGCTGCGTGGCATCGTTTTCCTCGCTCAGATCACCGGCGTGAGCCGCGGGTGCGGCGACGTCGGACGATCAGCTTCTGTGACGGCTTATTCTTGTCTCGGGTGCGGCCCTCGGGCTTGCCCCACGGCGACACCGGATGGCGTCCGCCGGATGTCTTACCCTCGCCACCACCGTGTGGGTGGTCGACAGGGTTCATGGCAACACCGCGGGTTTGGGGACGAACGCCCTTCCAGCGGTTACGACCGGCCTTACCGATCTTGATCAAGTCATGCTCGGAGTTACCAACCTCGCCCACCGTTGCACGGCAGTCGATAGGAACTCGACGCATTTCAGTAGATGGAAGTCGCAGCGTGGCGAAATCGCCCTCTTTAGCTACGAGCTGAACACTCGCACCTGCGGAGCGGGCCATCTTGCCGCCGGCTCCAGCTTGGAGTTCAACGTTGTGAACCACTGTTCCAACTGGGATGTAGCGAAGGGGAAGCGCATTGCCCACCCGAATCTCTGAGCCCTGACCAGACTGAACACGATCACCAACGGTGAGGTCCTTGGGAGCGAGGATGTAACGCTTTTCGCCATCTGCATAGTGCAGCAATGCAATTCGGCAGGTGCGATTGGGGTCATACTCAATGGTCGCAACCTTGGCCGGAATTCCGTCCTTCTTGCGCTTGAAGTCAATGACTCGGTATTGCTGCTTGTGGCCACCACCGCGGTGACGTGAAGTCTTGCGGCCGTGGTTGTTACGCCCACCAGTACGAGACTTCTTGAGCAGCAATGACTTTTCTGGTCGATCCGTGGTCAGTTCAGCAAAGTCTGAAACTGTCTGAAACCGGCGACCAGGGCTTGTTGGCTTACGCTTGCGTACACCCATCTCACTTCACCTCGAACAGATCGATTTGAGCGCCGCTGGGATCGAGGGTGATGATCGCCCTCTTGATGTCCGGGCGACTTCCCATGGTAGGGCTCTTGCGATTGCGCTTGCGCTTGCCCTTACGGTTCAGGGTGTTGACATTCTTGACCTTGACTCCGGGCCAAATTGCCTGCACAGCGTCACGAATTTCTGGCTTTGAGGCTTGAGTTGCTACCTCGAAGGTATACACACCAGTGTCGAGCAGCCCGTAGGACTTCTCGCTGACCACCGGGCGCAGAATTACGTCTCGTGGATCTTTCATTCTGAGTCCTCGTTGCTGGAAGTGGAGGATGCAGCGCTGGCTTCGTTACTTGGAGCCGCGCTGATTGGCAGGGTGGCACTAGTAAAGACCACGTAATCGCTGACCAACACGTCGTAGGTATTGAGTTCACCAGGGGTAACGATGTGTACACCGGGAAGATTGCGGAAGCTCTGATGTGCAACCTTGTCTGTTGCATCAATCACGAGCAAGGAGCGACCAATCACGCCGAGCGACAGAAGAGCAGCTTGGGCATCTTTGGTCTTTGGTGCTTCAAAATCCCACCCGGAAACCACGACAACTTTGTCTTCAGCGGCACGGTCTGAGAGTGCGGAACGAAGAGCAAGGCGCTTCATCTTCTTGGGGGTCTTCTGATCGTACTTACGGGGCTTTGGCCCAAGAGCCACACCGCCACCGCGCCATTGTGGAGCACGAATAGATCCGGCACGCGCACGGCCAGTTCCCTTTTGCTTGAACGGCTTGGCACCGCCACCAGACACCTCTGCACGGGTCTTTGTGGACTGAGTTCCAGAGCGCTTCGCAGCAAGCTGAGCGACAACCACCTGATGCATCACTGCAACGTTGGGTTCAATTCCAAAAATTTCATCTTCAAGAGCAACTTTGCCCTCGTCTTTGCCGGTTCGAGAACGCAGTGTCACGGTAGGCATCAGGAAGCACCTCCCTTGGCAGTGGCACGGCCCTTGACCGCATTACGAATGAGAACAAGACCGCCACGTGGGCCAGGAACTGAGCCCCTGACCAACACAACTTGCTGGTCGTTGTCTGCACGAACGACCTCGAGGTTCAGGGTGGTGACCTTGTCGGTTCCCATACGCCCTGCCATACGGACACCCTTGAACACGCGTGCTGGTGTCGCACACTGCCCAATAGCACCTGGCTTGCGGTGAACTCGGTGGGCACCGTGGGATGCGGGCATGCCCTTGAAACCGTGGCGCTTCATGACGCCGGCAAATCCCTTGCCCTTGCTAGTAGCAGTGACGTCGATCAATTCACCTGCCTCGAACAACTCGGCACTGAGCTCTTGGCCAACTTGGTACTCAGAGGTGTCATCGATGCGGAGTTCAACAAGCTTGACTCCGGGCTCGACTCCAGCCGCTGCGAACTGCCCGGCCTTGGGCTTGGTGAGTTTGCGAGCATCACGATGCCCGTAGGTCACCTGCAAGGCGCTGTATCCGTCACGTTCTTGGGTGCGCAGTTGCACCACACGGGCTGGCGTTACGCGCAGCACGGTGACGGGCACGACGTTATTGTCGGCGTCCCAGATCTGGGTCATGCCCAGCTTCTCTCCTACGATTGCTTTCTTCGCCATGGTGGCTTCGTCCTTTGGCGTGGTCGATCGGCTACTTCTCTTTGAGGCTCAAGAACCTCTCCGGAAAGATGCCGCTCACGCGGGCGCTCCGCACAGGAAACCCTGGCGGAGCGACGTTTCGGTTGTGCCGTGCGGTTCCTATCAAGAATTGCTTCTCTTTAGGCCTACTCGGACGTCGATTGATGCGGGCCCCATTTCGCCCTAAGACCAGTGCGGAGTGCGCACCTTGCTGTGAGACTTGCCGGGGATTGAATCACATAAGCAGATGACTGCTCATGACGACTGGATGAACTTAGCAGTGACCGGTGAAGGATCCAAATCCAATGTTGCGACTCTGCAGCACAAGACTCCTGTAGTTCAGAACAGGTTATGCGTCTTGAATCTTGATCTCGATATCTACTCCAGCAGGAAGATCTAAGCGCTGAAGCGAGTCCACCGTTTTGGGGCTGGGCTCAATAATGTCGATGAGGCGCTTGTGAATGCGCATCTCGAAGTGCTCACGTGAATCCTTGTCCTTGTGGGGCGAGCGGATCACGGTAAAGCGGTGCTTCTCTGTGGGGAGTGGCACCGGTCCACGAATCTTTGCTCCGGTACGAGTCACAGTCTCAACAATTTTTTGTGTCGACTGATCGATGACCTCATGATCGTATGCCTTCAGGCGGATTCGGATCTTCTGTTCTACTGCCACTGAAACTCGCTTCTACATGGCCCGTATCGGGCCGGATGTCATCGACTGTCAAGGAACGACTCGGTTTGCCGAGCGGCGTCACTCTAGCGGGAGGGTTCCCCCCAACGCCAGACGAACAAGAATGGGGCACCCGATTGGGCGCCCCATTGTTGCACTTCGACTCATTTTCTTAGCTGTTGTTACTAAGCAACAACAACCAAGGAACTGATGTTCTTACTTCAGGATTGTGATTACTTCAGGATCTTAGTAACGCGACCAGCGCCTACAGTACGACCACCCTCACGGATAGCGAACTTCAAGCCGTCATCCATGGCGATAGGAGCAATCAGCTCGACTGTGACGGGCGTGTTGTCGCCGGGCATGCAGATTTGCGTGTCCTCTGGAAGCGTGATGGTTCCTGTCACGTCAGTGGTCCGGAAGTAGAACTGTGGACGGTAGTTGGACTGGAAGGGCTTGTGACGGCCGCCTTCTTCCTTGGTCAGGACGTATACCTGAGCCTCGAAATCAGTGTGGGGGGTAATCGACCCAGGCTTGGCGAGCACTTGACCGCGCTGCACCTCTTCTTTGTCGATGCCACGAAGCAACGCTCCGATGTTGTCGCCAGCTTGACCCTCATCGAGCAGCTTGCGGAACATCTCAACACCAGTACAGGTGGTCTTTTGGGTTGCCTTGAGACCGACGATCTCGAGGTCGTCGCCAGTGTGAACGATCCCCTGCTCAACCTTGCCGGTCACCACGGTGCCACGGCCAGTAATCGAGAACACGTCCTCGATTGGCATCAGGAATGGCTTATCAAGCTCACGCTCAGGCTCTGGGATGAAGGTGTCGACAGCCGCCATGAGTTCCATAACGGCGTCCATCGCTGCTTCATCACCCTCGAGGGCTTTGAGTGCCGATACCCGGATGACGGGTGTGTCGTCGCCTGGGTACTCGTACACGTCGAGCAGTTCGCGAACTTCCATCTCGACGAGCTCAATGAGCTCCTCGTCATCGACCATGTCGACCTTGTTGAGTGCAACGACAATTGCCGGCACGCCAACCTGACGAGCAAGCACGACGTGCTCACGAGTCTGAGGCATGGGGCCGTCTGCTGCGGAGACCACAAGAATTGCGCCATCAACCTGGGCAGCACCCGTGATCATGTTCTTGATGTAGTCAGCGTGACCAGGCATGTCGACGTGGGCGTAGTGACGAAGTTCCGTCTCGTACTCCACGTGTGACACGTTGATGGTGATACCGCGCTCGCGCTCTTCCGGAGCCTTATCGATATCTTGGAAGTCAGTGGCCGAGTTGCCGGGAACGCGGTCAGCGAGTGTCTTTGTGATTGCGGCCGTCAGCGTTGTCTTTCCGTGGTCGATGTGTCCCATCGTTCCCACGTTGACGTGTGGCTTCGTGCGCTCGAACTTCTCCTTGGCCATGTGTGGCTTGCCTTTCGTGACTTCTTTTACATGAGTTGGTGGTTAATTAGGTGACCTTGCAACTCAATGAGTCGCTGCCATCTCTGGCTTGGTCGCGTCACCGAGCGACTTTTGGGCCACTGCGGTTTATTGATCCGACCAAGCACTAGAGGATAGTGCCTGCCGGAGGTTACTAGATCATTGACCGGTTACTCGCGCCACGATCTCTTCTTGAACGTTTCGAGGTGTTTGCTGATAGCTATGGAACTGCATCGTGTAGTTCGCACGACCTTGCGTCTTTGAACGCAGGTCCGTTGAGTACCCGAACATCTCGGCGAGCGGAACCTCGGCGGAGACCACCTGCAGGTTTCCGCGCTGCTCCATCTTGCCGACTTTGCCGCGACGTGAATTCAGGTCGCCGATGACATCTCCCATGTACTCCTCTGGGGTCACGACCTCTACGGCCATGATGGGTTCGAGTAGCACTGGTGTGGCTTTACGGACGGCTTCTTTGAAGCCCATCGTGCCAGCAATCTTGAATGCCATTTCTGAAGAGTCAACGTCGTGGTAGTCGCCATCAAGCAGGCGGACCTTGATGTCCACCATAGGGAAACCGGCGAGCGTACCCGTGGTCATTGCATCGGAAACACCGTGGCCGACAGAAGGGATGTATTCCTTCGGAATTCGACCACCAGAAATTTCGTCTGCGAACTCGTAACCACCGCCGGGGCCGGAGGGCTCGATGGCAATGATGATCTTGGCGTACTGACCTGTTCCACCAGTCTGCTTCTTGTGCAGGTAGGTGTGGCTGTCAATGACCTTGGTGATGGTTTCACGGTAGGCAACCTGGGGCTTACCCACTGTTGCTTCTACTCTGAACTCTCGCATCATGCGGTCAACGAGGACCTCGAGGTGCAACTCGCCCATGCCCGAAATCAGGGTCTGACCAGTTTCTTCATCGGTCTGAACCCGGAAGGTGGGGTCTTCTTCAGAGAGCGAATACAAAGCCTTAGACATTTTGTCCTGATCAGCCTTGGTCTTGGGCTCTACAGCAACCTGGATAACGGGGTCAGGGAACTCAAGGGATTCGAGTACAACCACGTCGTTCGGATCACTCAGCGTGTCACCAGTGCGTGTGTCTTTCAGGCCGATTCCGGCAACGATGTCTCCGGCGTAGACCGCATCTTGCTCGATCTGCTCATTGGCATGCATTTCGAGCACTCGCCCAATGCGTTCTTTGTTGCCTGAGCGGCTGTTGTAGACGGTGCCGCCCTTGTCCAGCTTGCCGGAGTACACACGGAAGTACGTGAGCTTTCCAACGTGAGGTGCCGTCATGATCTTGAATGCCAGCGCCGAGAAGGGCTCATCAGAAGAAGGCTTACGCTCAACCTCTTCACCCTTTTTGTTGGTGCCGACTACTGGAGGCAACTCTGCGGGCGAGGGCATGTACCAGCAAACTGCGTCAAGCAGTGGCTGAACACCCTTGTTCTTGAATGCAGTGCCGTTCAGCACGGGGACGACACCATGATGGATGGTTGCGTCACGCAGTGCTGCACGGATCTCTTCAGGAGAGATCTCTTGCTCGTTCAGGTACTTCTCCATGATCGTGTCGGAGGTCTCTCCGAGCACGTCCATAAGCGCATCGCGATATTCCGCAGAGAGTTCTTGCAGGTCTTCTGGGATGTCTACAACTTCCCAGCTAGCCCCAAGCTCCTCGCCATCCCACACCCATGCCTTCATGGTGATGAGATCGACGATGCCTCGGTAATCGCCCTCGGCGCCGATCGGCAACTGGATCACTGCCACGTTTGCTTGGAGGCGGTCCTTGATCGAGGCCAAGGAAGCATAAAAGTCTGCCCCTGTGCGGTCCATCTTGTTGATGAAACACATGCGAGGAACTTTGTAGTTGTCAGCCTGGCGCCACACGGTCTCTGTTTGTGGCTCTACGCCGGCTACACCGTCGAACACCGCAACGGCGCCGTCTAGTACTCGAAGCGAACGCTCAACCTCTACCGTGAAGTCGACGTGGCCGGGAGTGTCGATGATCTGGATCCTGTGCTCAATCTTGTTGAGCGTGTCGGTCCAGAACGCAGTAGTAGCAGCGGACGTGATCGTGATACCACGCTCCTGCTCTTGTTCCATCCAGTCCATGGTGGCAGCGCCCTCATGAACCTCACCGATTTTGTACGTCTTGCCTGTATAAAACAGGATCCGCTCAGTGGTCGTTGTTTTTCCAGCATCGATGTGAGCCATGATGCCGATATTGCGTGTTCGGTCGAGTGGAAACTGAGCCATCATTCATCTCGCGGTGTTCTAGGTCGGACGGACATTCGGACTGATTTATCTTCAACAACTTCGGTTGTTCCTCGTCCGATTAGCAGACAAAGAACGGTGGAGCGGTACCGGCAACGGTGGAGTAGGGCCGGCACTAGTGGAGCATTGCCAGCAATAGCGGGGAATTACCAGCGGTAATGGGCGAAGGCCTTATTGGACTCTGCCATCTTGTGCAGGTCTTCTTTGCGCTTCATGGATGCTCCAACACCGTTGCTTGCATCCATCAACTCATTTGCAAGACGCTCGGCCATGGTGCGCTCACGCCGCTGACGTGAGTAACCCACGAGCCAGCGAATGGCCAGGGTGTTTGAGCGGCGAGGCCGAACCTCTACTGGCACCTGATACGTGGCGCCACCAACACGACGGCTACGAACCTCGAGTTGCGGCTTGCAATTATCTACAGCTCGCTTGAGCGTCGCAATTGGCTCGTCGCCAGTCTTTTCTTCAACCAAGGTCAAAGCGTCATAGACGATTTTCTCGGCTGTGGAGCGCTTGCCGCGCTGCATGATCTTGTTGACTACCTGCGTAACGAGTACTGACCGGTAGACCGGATCAGGCAAAAGTTCGCGTCGTGGGGCTGGACCCTTACGGGGCATATCAGGACTCCTTCTTGGCGCCGTAGCGGGAACGTGCCTGCTTACGACCACGCACACCCGAAGTGTCGAGCGTGCCACGGATGATTTTGTAACGAACACCTGGAAGGTCTTTCACACGACCACCGCGAACAAGCACAATGCTGTGCTCCTGCAGATTGTGATCTTCACCAGGGATATAGGCCGTGACCTCGATACCGCTCGATAGGCGCACACGGGCAACCTTGCGCAGTGCCGAATTGGGCTTCTTTGGAGTCGTGGTGAACACGCGGGTGCATGTGCCACGGCGCTGTGGCGCGCCTTTCAGGGCCGGCGTCGACTCTTTGCGTCGCTTGCTCTGACGGCCCTTGCGGACCAACTGCTCAATCGTGGGCACGGTAAAACCTCTGTACTTCTTTCAACGACGGATGAGGGCAGGCCGAGTCACGGAAATCCGTCTGACCCGTGTTCGTACGGCGCGAATGAACGCAGCCAACGGCCGAACAGACACTCTACGACCCGAGTGCTAGCACCTGCAAACACAGAGCCATACAAAAACTGCAAACGGACGGACCAGATGGCCCGCCCGTTGCAGAAACTCTTGTGGAAACAGGTCGAAACCGGCTCCCAGACTACCGAACTGACTAACCCTCGGAAGCCTCTTCGGCTCCGGGGAATTCGATGATCTTGGCATCCGAGTCGTTCTCTTCAACTTCCGCCACCACTACCTCGGGAGCCTGGATAGTTGTTCCAGGCAAGGTTGCCAGGAACTCCGCACCAGAGAAATCGGAGGATGAATCCTCGTCGTCAGAGGAGTAGAACTCAAGTGGCTGATAGGCAGGAGCAAACGGCTCGATCTCTTGATAGCGATGCATGCCAGTTCCAGCAGGGATCAACTTGCCAATGATGATGTTTTCCTTCAGACCAATCAGTCCGTCGGACTTGCTCTCGATTGCTGCTTCGGTGAGCACACGGGTGGTCTCTTGGAAGCTCGCTGCAGAAAGCCAAGAATCTGTTGCCAGGGAGGCCTTGGTAATACCCATCAATTCGGGTCGTCCCTCGGCTGGCTTCTTGCTTTCTTGCACGAGGCGCTTATTGACATCGGCAAACACACGCTGATCTACGCGCTCACCGGGCAAGAAATCTGACTCACCTGGTTCTTGAACAGCGACACGACGAGTCATCTGACGCACGATGAGCTCGATGTGCTTATCGTGAATCGATACACCCTGATCGCG
The DNA here is from genome assembly GCA_945901935.1 of Bifidobacterium breve. Taxonomy (GTDB): domain Bacteria; phylum Actinomycetota; class Acidimicrobiia; order Acidimicrobiales; family Microtrichaceae; genus IMCC26207. The sequence goes on from CAMDLX010000010.1 coordinate 23,339, forward strand.
ATAGACCCGCTGCACCTCTGCTACGAGGTACTGCTGCACAGAGCGAACGCCCTTGATCTCGAGCAATTCCTTGGGGTCTCGTGGTCCTTCAACTATGGGATCACCAGCGTTGAGTTCGTCTCCGTCTTTGACCTGGAGCTTACGTTCGCGCTCAATGGAATAGACATCTTCATCACCATCGTCGCCGATGACGGTCACAGTGTGAACCTTGCCGTCTTCTTCTTCGATGCGGACTGTTCCAGAGGTGCGTGCAAGCACGGCCTTGTTCTTGGGGCTACGAGCTTCGAAGAGTTCAACCACTCGTGGAAGACCACCGGTGATATCGCCACTTGCTCCTGCCACACCACCGGTGTGGAAGGTACGCATCGTGAGCTGTGTTCCAGGCTCTCCAATGGACTGTGCAGCAATAACGCCGACAGCCTCACCGGGTTCGATGGTTTTGCCAGTAGCCAAGGAAGTGCCATAGCTAGCGGCAGAGATTCCGCGCTCACTATCGTCCGTGAGCGGAGACAACACCCGCACCTCGGTGAATCCGGGGTCATCGCGCATGACTCCCATCTCGTAATCACCGATCTCGGTTCCCTTGGGAATGACAGTACCGAGCAGTTCATCTGCCTTGCTCAGCTTGACATCCTCGGCCAAAGTACGGCTGTACAGGCGAGTTTCTAGGTAGAAACGCTTGCCGGCCTCATCTGGGCGGACGTCGTCGATGATGGTGCTTCGAACTGGACCGGACTCATCAAGTGGGTTCCGATCATTGATGATCAGTTCCTGAGACACGTCCACGAGGCGGCGGGTCAGATAGCCCGAGTCCGCTGTACGAAGGGCGGTATCTACAAGGCCCTTTCGTGCACCTGGAGTAGCAATGAAGTACTCAAGGACTGACAGACCCTCACGGAAGTTTGACTTGATGGGTCGAGGGATCATGTCGCCACGTGGGTTCGCCACTAGGCCTCGCATGCCCGCAATCTGACGGACCTGCATCATGTTTCCTCGAGCACCCGAGCCCACCATCATGTCGATGGGGTTGAACTTGGTTGCCGTCAGTTCTGCCTGCATTGCCGCAGTCACCTCGGTGGTGGCTGTGGTCCAGATCTCGATTTCCTTCTGCTTGCGCTCACCGTCGGTGATGATTCCCTTGCGGAACTCCTTCTCGACCTTATCGGCCTTGATTTCGTAGCCGTCAAGGATCTCGTACTTGTTCACCGGAGTGGACACGTCATTGATCGAGATGGTGAGGCCTGACCGCATGCCGTAGTTGAAGCACAAGGACTTGATTTGATCCAGCGACTTTGCAGCCACTGCCTTGGGGAATTCGATTGCAAGACGATCGACGATTGCGCCCATCTCTTTCTTGCGCACTGGCGAGTCGAAATACTCATATCCCAGAGGAAGTGCCCGGTTGAAGAGCAGGCGACCAGCAGTCGTCTTCTTGTAGACGGCAGCTTTGCCATTCGCAGGAGTCTCAATGAGTTCGAGATACTGATGGCCATCACGCTTGCCACCGCGATACTCAATCATTGCGTGCAGACCGATTTCGCCGGCCTCGAGGGCACGCTCAATCTGATCCATACGTCGGAACACACGTCCCTCACCAAGTTCGCCAGAAGCATTCTCGGTTAGGTAGAACGCACCGATGATCATGTCCTGAGTAGGCGTTACGAGCGGCTTGCCGTTTGCTGGGCTGAGCATGTTATTTGCGCTCAACATCAGGACTCTGGCTTCCGCCTGTGCCTCTTCAGACAGAGGAAGATGAACTGCCATCTGATCGCCGTCGAAGTCGGCGTTGAAGGCAGTACATACAAGTGGGTGGATCTGGATTGCCTTGCCCTCAACGAGGACTGGCTCGAAGGCCTGGATACCAAGACGGTGCAGAGTCGGAGCACGGTTCAGCAGCACAGGATGTTCTTTAATGACATCCTCGAGCACGTCCCAGACCTGTGGCTTGCGACGCTCGACCATGCGCTTGGCTGACTTGATGTTCTGGGCCAGTTCTTTGTCGACAAGTGCCTTCATCACGAAGGGCTTGAACAACTCAAGTGCCATGAGTTTAGGCAGACCACACTGATGCAGAAGCAGCTTGGGTCCGACCACAATCACGGAACGGCCTGAGTAGTCCACTCGCTTGCCGAGCAGGTTCTGGCGGAATCGACCTTGCTTGCCCTTGAGCATGTCAGAGAGTGACTTCAGCGGACGATTACCTGGTCCAGTGACAGGGCGTCCACGACGGCCATTGTCAAAGAGTGCGTCAACTGCCTCTTGCAGCATTCGCTTCTCGTTGTTGACGATGATCTCGGGTGCACCAAGGTCAAGCAGTCGCTTCAGGCGGTTATTACGGTTGATCACCCGGCGATACAGGTCGTTCAAGTCTGAGGTGGCAAAGCGGCCACCATCGAGTTGAACCATGGGACGCAAGTCCGGCGGAATCACCGGAACGACATCAAGGATCATGGCCCGAGGATCATTGACCCGGTGGCCCGAATCGGGGTCACGACGGTTGAATGCAGCAACAATCTTGAGCCGCTTGATGGCCTTCTGCTTGCGCTGAGCCGACAGAGCCTTGACACCCTCTTCGGGGTCGATGGCTGCTCGCAGCTTGATCTCTTCTTCGTCAAGATCGATGCGGTCGATCAGTTGCTTGATCGCTGCAGCGCCCATGCCACCCTCGAAGTACTCGCCGTAGCGATCTTCGAGTTCACGCCAGAGCATTTCGTCTTCAAGGATCTTGCGCGGGTACAGGTCTTTGAACTCATCCCACACGCGATTGACGAGTTCGAGTTCGCTATCAAAGTCTTCGCGAATTGCTGCAAGGTCTTTGTCTGCGGCCTTGCGGCGAGCAGTGAGATCGGACTCTTTTGCACCATCTGCCTCTAGCTTTTCGAGCTCGGCTTCTAGTTCTTCGAGTCGCTTAGCGAGCTTGAGCTCACGGTCCTTATCGATGGCCTCACGCTCACCGATCAGGTCTGCTTCCAAGCTGGGAAGATCCTCGTGGCGCTTGTCCACGTCTACCCATGTGACCAAGTCGGCCGCAAAGTAGATGACCTTTTCAAGCTGCTTTGCCTTGAGCTCTTCACGAGCCTCGGTGCCGGACAGCAAGTAGGCAAGCCAAGAACGAGTACCGCGCAGGTACCAAATGTGAACCGCAGGGGCTGCGAGTTCTACGTGACCCATCCGCTCGCGACGAACCTTGGAACGGGTGACTTCAACGCCACAACGCTCGCAGATGATGCCGCGGAAACGAACACGCTTGTACTTACCGCAGTAGCATTCCCAGTCCTTTTGAGGGCCGAAGATCTTCTCGCAGAAGAGTCCGTCCTTCTCTGGCTTGAGCGTGCGGTAGTTGATGGTCTCTGGCTTTTTTACTTCACCATTGGACCAGGTGCGGATTGCGTCGGCCGTAGCCAAACCAATACGGAGCTGGTCGAAGAGATTGACGTCAATCATGATTTCAGCCTCTCTCAGCGCCCGGCCTGGCGGCGGGCGTCATCCTCGTCGGTACCACGTTCTGGGCGAGACAAATCAATGCCAAGCTCTTCGGCGGCTCTAAAGAAGTCTTCGTCGAGTTCACGCATCTTGATCTCTTCACCATTCTGCGAAAGCACTTCGACGTTTAGACACAGTGCCTGCATTTCCTTGATGAGCACTTTGAAGCTCTCTGGAATGCCGGGCTCGGGGATGTTCTCCCCCTTGACGATTGCCTCGTACACCTTGACGCGGCCGAGGGTGTCATCGGACTTGATAGTCAGCAGTTCCTGCAGGCAGTAAGCAGCACCGTAGGCCTCGAGTGCCCACACTTCCATCTCGCCGAATCGCTGTCCGCCGAACTGGGCCTTACCGCCAAGTGGCTGCTGAGTAATCATTGAGTACGGGCCAGTGGACCGAGCGTGGATCTTGTCGTCCACCAAGTGAGCCAGCTTCAAGATGTACTTGTAGCCAACTGTAATTGGGTTGTCGTAACGCTCTCCGGTGCGGCCGTTATACAGGGTGACCTTCCCATCTGAACCGATCAGGCGAGTGCCATCCGCTGCTTCTGGATGCAGGTTCTCGAAGATCGTCTTAATGGTCGGGTGCTTGCCGGCCAGCTCAACTTCGTCCCATTTAGCGCCATCAAATACTGGCGTGGCCACAAGCGTGGCCGGGCGAGTTGTGGGCCGGGTCTTGGTTTCGGTTCCGCGGATGGGGTTTTCTCCAACCTCGGTGTTTCCGTCAGTCCAACCCCAACGTGCAGCCCAACCCAAGTGAGTCTCGAGTACCTGTCCAACGTTCATTCGTGAAGGCACGCCGAGCGGGTTCAAGATGACGTCTACAGGAGAGCCGTCCTCCATAAAGGGCATGTCCTCTGAAGGCAAGATGGCCGAGATAACACCCTTGTTACCGTGACGCCCAGCGAGCTTGTCGCCAACCGAGATCTTGCGCTTCTGAGCAACGAAGATACGGACGAGTTGATTCACTCCAGGCGGAAGTTCATGGCTGTCGTCACGGCTGAATACCTTGACGTCAATGACCTTGCCGACCTCGCCGTGAGGAACCTTGAGCGAGGTGTCTCGTACTTCACGAGCCTTCTCGCCGAAGATCGCACGCAGCAGACGCTCTTCTGGGGTGAGTTCGGTCTCTCCCTTTGGCGTGACCTTGCCTACGAGGACGTCCCCCGGGTTGACCTCGGCGCCGACACGGATGATTCCGCGCTCGTCAAGGTCGGCCAGGATTTCCTCGGAGAGGTTCGGAATGTCCCGAGTGATCTCTTCTGGGCCGAGCTTTGTGTCTCTTGCGTCGACCTCATGCTGCTTGATGTGAATCGAGGTGAGGACATCATCACGAACAATTCGCTCGTTCAAGATGATGGCATCTTCGAAGTTGTAGCCCTCCCATGGCATAAAGGCCACGAGCAGGTTCTTCCCAAGGGCGAGTTCGCCGTTGTCGGTAGAGGGACCTTCAGCGAGAACATCGCCAGCTTTGAGCTTTTGACCTTCGTCTACACGGGGACGCTGATTGATGCAGGTGTCTTGGTTGGAACGCTCAAACTTGTGCAGTTTGTAGGTGCGCTTGCCAGACTTCTTGTAGTCCACAACGATATGCGAGCCGTCAACTTCGACGACAACGCCATCCTCGTCGGCAAGAATCATGTCGGCTGCATCTCGTGCCGCTCGACTTTCGATTCCGGTACCGATGTACGGGGCCTCTGCACGCAGCAATGGAACTGCCTGACGCTGCATGTTGGCACCCATGAGTGCACGGTTTGCATCATCGTGTTCCAAGAATGGAATGAGCGCAGCAGCAACGGACACGATCTGCCGTGGCGACACGTCCATCAACTGAACTTCATCTGGTGGCACAGCCGAAATCTCGGTGGTAGCACCAAGGAACTCGTCACGCTCAAGCTGCAGGCGAAGGTCAGACAGTGACGCAGCCTGCGGGGAACGACGAACCAGAACACGCTCGGCTCGGAAGTTGCCTTTTTCGTCAACAGGCGTGTTGGCCTGAGCAACTACGTATTCCTCTTCCTCATCGGCAGAGAGATACATGATCTCATTGGTGACCTTGCCGTTGATTACCTTGCGGTACGGGGTCTCAATGAAACCAAACTCGTTCACCCGACCAAAGGTTGCCAAGGCACCGATCAGGCCGATGTTTGGACCTTCTGGGGTTTCGATCGGGCACATGCGGCCGTAATGGCTGAAGTGCACATCTCGCACCTCGAAGCCAGCACGTTCACGTGACAGACCACCGGGGCCGAGCGCAGAAAGGCGACGACGATGCGTCAGCCCACTGAGCGGGTTGACCTGATCCATGAATTGCGACAATTGCGAAGTTCCGAAGAACTCCTTGATTGCAGCAACCACGGGACGAATGTTGATCAAGGTGGTCGGCGTGATTGCCTCTACGTCTTGGGTGGTCATGCGCTCACGCACGACCCGCTCCATACGTGACAAACCAATGCGAACCTGATTCTGGATGAGCTCGCCCACGCTGCGGATGCGGCGGTTCGCGAAGTGATCCTGGTCATCAAGGCGGTACCCGTGAGTACCCATGGCCAAGTTCAACAGATAGGTAGTCGAGGCCAAGACCTCGCAACGACTGAGCACTGGCTGATCGATCTCTGGCTCATCGAGGCGTCCCTTGAGTTGTGGGAACAACTCTTGGAGCTTCTCGATTTCTGGGCCGAGCTTGCGATTGAGCTTGTAACGCCCGACGCGGGAGAGGTCGTAGCGACGGGGCTCAAAGAAGGCGTTCGTAAAGTAATTACGGGCCGAATCGGGTGTAGCGGGCTCGCCGGGGCGGGCACGCTTGTAGATCTCAATGAGGGCCTCTTCTTGGGTGACCACGAGTTCGCGGTCTTTTTCCCATTGGCCTTCAAGGAAATCAAAGTGACGAACGAAGGACTCAAGGAATCCTGGGAAGTTCTCTTCGTCGTAGCCCAGCGCACGAATTAGCAGGAACAGCGAGAGGCGACGCTTGCGTGCTACTCGAGTTCCAGCAGTTGGGTCTTTTCCGGGCTTCTGCTCGACGTCGAACTCGATCCACTCACCGCGGTACGGGTGGATGGTTCCCGTCACGAGCTGATGTTTGGACAAGTTACGCAGGCGGAACCGCTCCCCTGGCTGGAAGATCACACCAGGTGAGCGAACCAGCTGGGACACCACGACACGCTCGGTGCCGTTGATGATGAAGGTGCCCTTCTCAGTCATCATGGGGAAGTCGCCCATGAACACCGTCTGCTCTTTAATCTCGCCAGTAGTGGCGTTCATAAAGCGAGCCCTAGCGAAGATGGGCGCAGAGTAGGTCATGTCCTTCTCTTTGCACTCCTCCACAGTGAACTTCGGAGGCGGCCGCAGATCCTCATCAAAGGGATCGAACTCCAACTCCAAACTCAGAGTCTCGGTGAAGTCCTTAATCGGCGAGATATCTTTGAAGGCATCGGCGAGACCATGCTCGACGAACCAATCAAAGGATTTCCTTTGGATTGCGATGAGATCTGGTAGTTCGAGTACCTCATCAAGGTTGGCAAACGAATAACGATCACGGATGGTGACGCGTGAAGACAAAACTTACTCCCAGTGGATGCAAGAGAGTGGTGGGTATGGACTGTGTCTGGGACGCGAACCGCTCAGCAGAAATTTTCTGAAGAGGGGCGAACAGCAGAGCACGGCAACCTACTAGAGTATGCGCGCTGTTCATTCAGGTCAAGACGGGGTTTGAACTCTCTGGAAACGGCACAAGAAATTGAAGCCAATCGGACGCGCAACGGGAGTGTTCTCGACCGATTTGCCGGCGAGAACACTCCCGAATTGCGAACGCTAGTGCCCGTTCAGAGCATGTAATCGAGATGAACTCTTACTTGATCTCGACAGTTGCGCCGGCACCCTCAAGGGATTCCTTTGCCTTTTCTGCGTCATCCTTAGAGACACCCTCAAGGACTTCCTTGGGAGCGGACTCGACAAGGTCCTTGGCCTCTTTGAGTCCGAGGCTGGTGAGCCCACGGACCTCTTTGATGACCTGGATCTTCTTGTCACCGGCTTCGACGAGAACTACGTCAAATGAGGTCTTCTCTTCTTCTTCTTCAGCTGCTCCCCCGCCACCGGCAGGTGCTGCTGCTGCAGCAGCAACAGGTGCTGCAGCAGTGACGCCGAAGCGCTCTTCGAATGCAGTGAGCAATTCTGAAAGCTCAAGCACGGTCAGGTTTGAGATCGAATCAAGGATCTCTTCATTGGTAGCCATGTGTCTTACTCCTCTTCAGCAGCGGCATCTGCCACTGTTTCGTTGTCGTCTTGTGCAACTACTGAATCTTCAGCAGGTGTTTCGGGGGTTTCTTCAGGTGCCTCATCTGCAACTTCTGCAGTGGCCTCTTCAGCTACCTCGGGGGTAGCTGCTTCTTCGGTAGCTGTGTCTTCAGCAGTTGGCTCAGGAGCCGCTACTTCTTCAACAACTTCTTCGGCAACGGGTGCACCAGCGGCGCCTCCGGCATCGATCAGCGCTTTAAGCCCATAGGCAAAGCTGGCAGGAATTGCTTGCAACAGTGACGCGAATTCTCGCATCGGTGCTGCGATCCCGCCGGCCAACCTAGACAGCAACTCTTCACGAGGCGCAACGCTTGCGAGTGCTTTTGCACTCTCTGCATTGAGCACGTGCGTTCCAAGTAGGCCGCCTTTGATGATGAGCAACGGGTTTGACTTAGCAAATGCCTGCAACGCCTTGGCAACCATTACTGCGTCACCGGGCGTGCCATCGGGCTTTTGACCAACAAATGCGATGGCCGTTGGACCAACTAGGTCATCCTCGAAGCTTTGATCGACCTCAAGATCCTTGGTTGCGAGTCGAACAAGCGTGTTCTTATACACACGGTATTCGCCCCCAACTGCGCTCAGTGATGCGCGCAGTTCAGCAAGATTCTGTACGGTCAATCCCCGATATTCAGTAAACAGCACTGCATCTGAGGACTCGAACTTCTCTCGGACCTCATCAACTACTGCAACCTTGTCAGGTCGTGGATTTTCCATTGACACCTCCTCTCAATCTGTTCGGGAGGATCGGGCGCCGCAAAGCGGACGCCCCCCTCGACCGAACTGGTCGGGTGTACTGGAGTATCCACCTACCCAGGCGAACCAGTGACGGTCCTTTCAGATCCTGCAATCAGCGCAAGCGCTCAACGCAGGATTCACCTTGGGGTCTTTGGCGAAGCAAGATCCTCGGTTGTATTTCTGTACTGCTGTAATTCTGTATTGCTCTATTTCCGTACTGCTGTATTTACTAACCCGTGCACTCTAGGGCGATTGCAGCAACTCGCGCCAAAGCAGTTCCTCGACTAGCCGCTAGGTCTACCTTGAGCGGATGCATGCAATTGGAATTGATGTCGGGTCTACCAATCTCAAACTGGTTCTCGTAGACGAAACCGGTCAGATACATGCATCCACGAGCCGTCCACTGACTACGCGTCATGAGGGTGCAGCTGTTACTCAGGACGCCGAGCAGATTTGGATCGGTGTGCGAGATGCGATTCAAGAGATCACCGATACCCATCCAGATCGATCCCGAAGCATCGTAACGATTGGGGTCTGCAGTCAGTACTCCTCGATTGTTGGCGTGGATGCTCAAGGGGCCGTGACGAGTCAGCTTCTGATGTATCTAGACCATCGTGGCGACGATCTGTGCTGGTCAGTCATGGAGCGCCATGACCAGGCCTTCGAGGTTTTCGTCGAGCGGCATGGGATTCCACCCATCGGTGGCGGTTTATCCCTGGCACATTTGCTGCATCTTCAGACCGAGCAGCCTCTGATCCACGAGCAGACTGCCACCTATCTCGAGGTCATGGATTTCATCAACCTTCGGCTGACCGGGCGTGCAGTTGCGACTCAGTGCACCATGTTTGCCTCACAACTGTGTGACAACCGAGTTGTTGGGACAACAGAGTACGACTCCGATTTAGTCGCCATGGCTGGAGTTGACCCCAACAAACTCCCAGTACTCATTGGTGTGGATGACATCGTGGGCCAGGTCCCAGCCCATCTTGCCGAGCAACTTGGTTTACCCAGCACAGTCTCGGTGCGCGCCGGAATGAACGACACCCAAGCCGGCGCTTTTGCCACCGGCGTGCTGCAAGTCCGAGAGCAAGTCTCTGCTAGCGGAGTGAATTCAGCAGTCTCGAATTCAGCAGTCCCGAATTCAGCAGTCCCGAATTCAGGACGGCAGTGTGGCCTGATGATCGGCACCACCGCTGTGCTCGTGGACTCACTTGATGGGCATCGAGTAGATCTTGATCACGAGGTGCTCGCTATGCCGGCTCCGGTGCCGGGTCGCCATGTGGTGATGGCCGAGAACGGCATCTCTGGAGCCGCCGTTGAACACACGCTCAACCTGCTCCGGCCACAGGGCGGAGGAGCCGACAGTGAGACTCCGGGTAGGCAGGGTCAGTTTGATGAACTTGAGTGGGCGTTGACACAGTCCCAGCCTGGATCCGACGGACTGTTGTTCTTGCCTTGGCTGGCCGGATCGATGTCACCACGTGCCGAGACTGCCCAACGTGGCGGCTTCATCGGCCTGTCGCTCAGCACAACTCGAGAATCAATGCTCCGCTCGGTTATCGAAGGAACAGCGCACAACCTCCGATGGCTACTGCCCGCTGTAGAAGGTCTTACTAGAACCACCTGCGAAGAAATCGTGTTCGGCGGAGGCGCCGCACGCTCTGCTGGCTGGGCTCAAGTGCTAGCCGATGTTCTCAACCGACGGGTCTGCGTGCTAGCGGACCCTGAGTTAGCCGCAGCAACTGCTGTTGGAATGGTTGCCTTGTGTAGATCGCAGGGAGAGGACCCGACCGAGGTTCGACTCGAGCAAGCCGCTAGCTACACGCCGCGCTCCGAGTACCACGAGATGTACGAGCGTTCACAAATTCAATTCCAAGCCGCGTTCACAAACCACCTATCTATCTGCGAAGCTTTGAGCCATGAGTGACTATCCCTACGCCGAACGTTTCACTGTCAATCGCCAATTGCCCGAGCACGGAAGAGACCGTTCAGAGATTCTGGCGGAGCTTCAGCAGATGGCTGTCGAGGAAGATACTTCTTGGGAGACCGGCCAAGTCTCTGGCTCGTACTACTGCGGAGACCGTGAGCACTACGACTACATGACCAAGGCCTTCGGCTTGTTTGGTCACGTCAACGCACTGCAGCGAGATGTCTGTCCCAGCGCTACAAAGTTCGAGGGCGAGATCATTGCGATGACGCTCGATATGTTGCATGCCGAGGCTGTGACTGACACAACACCCGCTGGCATTGTCACAAGCGGTGGCACGGCCAGCATCACACACGCCATGCTGGCCTACCGGGAGCAAGCTCGCGATGACCGCGGCATCATTCACCCCAACGTGGTGAAGCCCGAAAGCGCGCATGCGGCTTTCGATAAGGCTTGTCACCTGTTTGGCATTGAGCTTCGCGTTGCCCCGATCAACCCAGAGACGGGCATTGTTGAGTTAGATGCAGTGGCCAACCTGATGGATGATCAGACCATTGCAATCGTCGGATCGGCTTGCACCTATGGCCATGGCGTGGTTGACCCGATAGCCGAGCTTGGGCAACTGGCGCTGAGCAATGGAACCGGCCTGCATGTAGACGGCTGTCTCGGCGGGTTCATCCTGCCATGGGGACAAGAACTGGGATACGACATCCCGTTGTTCGACTTCCGGGTCCCAGGAGTGACCAGCATCAGCGCCGATATTCACAAGTACGGCTACGGCTTGAAGGGGTCTTCTGTACTTGCCGTTCGGGACAAGGCCTTGCGCAACTCGCAGTACTTCTATCTGACCGATTGGACTGGTGGAAAGTACTGCTCACCGGGCATGGACGGCTCTCGTTCGCTTGGTCTGCTCGCAGCAACATGGGCTTCCATGGTTGCCTACGGCAAGGACGGCTACATGTCGCACGCCAAAGCAATCTTCTCTACGGCCGACAAAATGAAGGCCGCCGTCAACTCGCATTCTGAGCTGCGGATCATCGGCGCTCCAACCTTCTGCTTCGCTTTCACCTCCGATCTGTTCGACATCTATCACGTCAATGACTTCATGCGGTTGCGAGGGTGGAGGTTCAACGGGCAGCAGTACCCCAACTCGATCCACATGGCGGTGACAGGACCACAAACCCAGCCGGGACTGGCCGAGAAGTTCGCTGCCGACCTAGACGAGGCAGTGCAGTACGGGATCGAACGCAAGGACGAACCAGCAGGAAGCGCTGCGATCTACGGCGGAGTCAGCGGCGGAATCACTGACGAAGTCGACGAGTTCATCAAGGTGGTTATGGCCGACATGATGGACACCCAACAATCGCTCCCGCCACTGGTCTGATCTCTCGGACTGAACGGACTACCTGTAAATGTCCCAGCACCCTGTTCTGCAAACTGTTTCACTCGGCCCGCAGTGGCCAACCATTGATCCATTCCTATTCTGCGCGCATCACGATGATGCCTACCCCGAGGGCAACGCCGAGTTCGGCCCAGCGGCTTCGCTCGAGGGACGGCAGATGGGGTCTGACTTTGCGGGCAAGGACGGCTGGCGGATGTACCACGGGTCATCCGTTCCTGGGTTCCCGCAGCATCCTCACCGCGGGTTCGAGACCGTAACGTTTGTTCGCAAGGGCTTGATTGACCACTCAGACTCACTTGGTGCCGCTGCCAGATTCGGTGCAGGAGATGTGCAGTGGCTCACTGCCGGAAACGGGATTGTGCACTCGGAGATGTTTCCGCTGCTCAGCCCCAGCAGCCCGAATCCAGCTGAGTTGTTTCAGATTTGGCTGAACCTGCCAGCCGAAGACAAGTTGGTGGAGCCGCACTTCACCATGTTGTGGAATCACCAGATTCCGCGTGTGGAGTTCTCCGACTCTGCGGGGCTCACCACAGAGGTCACGGTCATTACAGGAGCTGTCCCCAACAACAGTTGCGAACCGCCACAACCGCCTCCCAACTCGTGGGCAGCGCGGGCTGACTCAGATGTTGCGATCTGGTCGATCCGCATGCAGGCTGGCGCAAGCTGGACCTTGCCGGCAGCGCTTGGGCCAGACACGGCGAGAATCTTGTATTTCTTCGAGGGCACCTCGCTGACCGTCGCGGACGAGCAGTACCAGTCAGATACGGGCCTCGCTATTGCTTCGGACTGCGAGATTGAATTGGTTGCAGGTGCACAAGCAGTGGAGCTTTTATTGCTGCAAGGTCGACCAATCGGCCAACCAGTCGCGCAACACGGTCCCTTTGTTATGAACACCCGAGCCGAACTTGAGCAGGCCTTCGAGGACTACCGGCGCACTGAGTTTGGTGGATGGCCGTGGCCAGAGGATGGTCCGGTTCACGGAGCAGAACCCAAGCGCTTCGCTCGCCATACAGACGGCCGAGTCGAAGAGCCAGATACTCATTCAGCGTAACGGCAAGACCCGGGCAAAAATCGCCTTGAGGTATGCCCCTTGCGGGAAGGTATCGGGGTGATCGATTGCGTGCGTGGTGTGACTGATTCCATCAAGCTGAACGCCAGATCGATACGCAGCATCACCCACTGACTCCATGAATTGTTCAGAGGTGACTCGGGCCGAGCAAGAGGCCTGCACCAACATGCCTCCAGAGTTCAGAAGCCTGACCGCCAACTCTGTCAACTTGCCATAGGCACGCAGGGCGCCATCGATCTGATCCTGCTTTGAGGCAAACGAGGGTGGGTCGACAATGACCATGTCAAAGAGCCTGCCGGCCTCGATCATTTGAGACATGACAGTCATGGCATCACCAACGGAGACTTGGTGAGTGCAAGCGCGCACGGCTGCACGCCCTGCGTTTCGAGCCATATTGCGCTTGGCTGAATCAATTGCTGCAGCGCTGATATCGACGCTGTGGACTAATGCTGCCGCACCAGCAGCAGCGTTCACCGAGAACCCGCCTGTGCAGCAGTACACATCAAGCACGCGAGAACCTTGGGCTAGCGAACGAACCCGCGCACGGTTGTCGCGCTGATCCAAGAAGAACCCTGTCTTCTGACCGTGGATAACATCAGCTTCAAATCGCAGATCATTTTCGATGAAGGCAACAGCCTGTTCTGGTAGCTCTCCGAACAGGGCTACGCCGTCTCTCAGCGCAGTGCCACGGAACAGGAATTGCTGTCCAGGATTCTGCAAGCCTCTAGCTAAACGCAACACCACTGCGGTTGGGTCAAATACCTCGGCGATGCTGCTGAGAATTTGTTCGAGATGAGGGAACCAGGCTGCGCTATACAGCTTGAGGACATAGGTATCGGCGTAGCGGTCAAGCACCAAACCGGGCAGCGAATCATTCTCGCCGTGAACGCAGCGGTAACCCGTCGTATGGGTTGGATCGAATGCGCCGAGGCGCAGTTCCTGGGCGGCGCTCAGACGCTGCGTCCAGAAAGAAGAATCAATCTGAACAGGCTTTCCATGGTGAAGAATCTTGATACTGATTGCCGAGTCTGGGTCATAGAGCCCAATCGCCATGAACTCACGGCGCTCATCAAAGATCACGGCAAGGTCGCCCGCCTTACCGCCGGGCTTGAGCGAGGTGATTGAGTTGTTGAATACCCAAGGATGACCGCCGCGAATCTGCCGAGCAGCATCTTTGGTAACTCGCACGGCCAAGCGGTCGACTGCTGCGGTCTGGGTAACTGGCTCGCTCTGGCTCATAGCAACAACACTCTCACTTCGAGCGAGAGTGCACTGCTTTCGGCTGCACTGCTTTCTGGGGTTTCTTAGGCAGGTGCCGGAGACCCATCCATGACAGCGCAGAGATATGTGAAGCAACTTCGTCGGCCGACATTTTGGGGTTATCCACCCACCATTGACCCACAAAAGTGACCATACCGATCAAGCTCTGCGCATAGATGGGTGCCGCTTTGGGGTCGTAGCCCGCACGCTTGAATTCTTCGGTAAAGACGTTGCCAACCCGAAACCCCACCTCTGCCAACAAGTTGGCTAGGCCGCTCTTCGTAGGCGAATCGCGAGACAGCACGGCGAACCCATCGGGGCGTTCCTCCACGTATTTCATAAAGGCAAGCGCCGCCCCTTCAATACGCTCGCGAGGAGGCCCAGTGGAGATGGCTACCGAGATGTGCTCGATCACGTAGTCCATCTCTCGATCCACGATGACTGCGTACAGGCCCTCTTTGCCACCAAAGTGTTCATAGATGATGGGCTTCGAGATTTTGGCCCGCTCGGCAATTTCTTCGACCGAGGTTGCCTCAAAACCCTTCTCGGCGAAGACCTTTCTGCCAACCTCAACAAGTTGATTTCTTCGCTCTCCGGCAGACAGCCGGGTGCGTGTGCCATCTGCCATAGCGACAACCATACTACGATGGCGTAGGTTACGTCATGGTAAGTTACGATGCAGTAAGCTACGCAAAAGTAACCAAACTGCGACACCACGAATCTGACCGTCAAGAATCCCTGACATCTGAGGAACGCCATGACTGATTACATGACTCCCCCAACGACCGAAGAAACCCGCAAGCAGATCAAAGCTGACCTGCCTGCTGACACCTTTGAGCGTCAACCACAGCGAGCGCTGTGGTTCATTCCGCTTGTTGCGACAGCGCTCGCAGCCGGCACCGCCATCATCGTTGTGCGGCCGCCTTGGTATCTCTGCGTGCTGCTTGGACTGGTCATGGGTCAGTGCTTTGCGTCAATGGGATTCTTGTCGCACGAGGTACTCCATGGTTCAGTCGTTAAATCCAAGGGTCTGCAGTACTTTCTGGGCTACTTAGGGTTCGCACCCATGCTGGTATCCCCCTCGCTCTGGCGGGTCTGGCATAACCAGATTCACCATGGAAAAACCAATATGGGCAACTCCGATCCAGACAGTTTTGGAACTGTTTCAAGATTCGAAAAGGCACCCTCCACTCGCTTTGTGGCCCGCCTAGCACCCGGATCAAGGCACTGGTCGAGCGTGTTTTTCTTCGCTTACTGGTTCACTTTCCACGGCCAAGTCGTTCTGTGGATTCAGGCCAAGTACATGCGAACCTTTGCTCGATTCAATCGCCGCCGAGCCATCATCGATAGCGCTGTCTGCCTAGCCTTGTGGATCACCGTAGGTATCTTGGCGGGACCGTTCTACTCCCTGTTCGTCATCGCAATTCCCGTGATGCTGACTAACGCTCTGGTCATGGGCTACATCGCCACCAACCACTTCATGCGGCCGATGACCAAGTCGAATGACCCGATCGAGAACTCGATGAGTGTGACCACACTGCCGATCATTGACCGCTTGCACTTCAATTTCAGCCACCATGTTGAGCATCATCTGTTCCCCAATATGAGCGCAAAGCATGCGCCTCGCCTGCGGACCTGGCTTGAAGAGAACGAGAACGATCGTTACGTAACGCCAAACCATGCATTTGCTATTGCATACCTGTATCGCACCCCTCGCGTGTACCTAGATGCGACAACCTTGTGCGATCCAGAGGACCCCAAGGGCCCCTACCAAGCAGACACCCGCCAGTTGGCCGAGATTCTTCATTAATATTTCACTGCCCTGATTGGGCTTGCCGCACCTAGATGGGGCGCAGATACCATGTGAGGATGAAACGCTGCTTCCTCTTCTTTGCAACCCTTCTGGCAGTTCTGATTTCGATCCCCGCTCTGGCCTCGGCTCATAGCGAGGAAGGCGAAGTGAGTCTTACTAAGGCCGATCAAACCGGTCCGACAACCGTCTACATCCAAGCTGGGGTTGTCTACAAGAGCGACGGGCACTTGGCTGAAGATGCCCAAGTAAGTGCGACACTCAGCAGTGCATCGGGAGCAACGGTAGGGCCGACAGTCCTCACCCCCGGCGACTCAACCGGAGCGGAGAGCGCCGGCGTAACAGACGCCCTTTATGGAGCAACCGTTGAGTTGCCTTCCGCCGGCGAATGGTCCATTTCTCTCACCTCGCAGAACCCATCGGCCCAGACTGACGCCCAATTCACTTTGGCAGATTCCTTCGATCCCACAAGCGTTACATCAGAACCTGCGACGCTTGGCGAGGCTACCGCCACAGGCGAGATAGCCGCAGAAGATCAGGATCAGGCAGACAATGCGGAACTTCTTACTTCAGCAGCCGAGGAAGAGCAGGGGGCCAAAGAGGAAGATAACCGAGTGCTCAACCTCTATCTCATTGTCGGAGCAGCAATAGGGTTTGTGCTCTCGATGGGCCTCGTGTGGA
>CAMDLX010000011.1 GCA_945901935.1 Bifidobacterium breve
GTGGTGAGGATGTCGACAAACTGAGAGACCGACTTCTGATTCTCTCTCGTAAATTTCTCACCGGTGACCACTTGGGTATCGGGTAGCGCAGCGGCAAGGCCAGTAGCCAAAACCTCTTGGCTTGTTCCTTCTTGAGCGGCAACTGCGATGTAATTGAACTGTGCTGGCAGTTGGGCAAGGCGTTGCGCTGTTGGCGTAGTAAAGAACATCATCTTGGCCCCACCAGCCAGATTGCCGTCTTCACCTAGGCCCATAAGCCCAACCAGTTTGAACTTCTCGCTACCCGCCTGAGCAGAGACGGTTACCTGATCGCCAACTTTGTATCCGGCATCTTTGGCCGAGGTGAAGTCAAGAACCATTTCGGTTGTTTCAGTTGGTTTGCGACCCTCAGTGAGCTTGCCCACTTGTAGCTGTGGGTCATCGAGCCAGTTGTAGACCAAGGTTGGTGGACCAAAGTTGGAGCCAACGATCTTGCCCTTGGTGCTGACTAGCTGTGCTGAGGTGGTTTCCACCACACCCAAAGCCTTGCGAACTCCACTGACCTCATCAACTTGGATAACGAGTGCTTCAGGAACAGGTGAGCGGATTTCTTGGCCAAAGCCCAAGTCTTGTTTCTCAGGTGAGCGAACCACAGCGTCAACGCCTTCATAGGAAGTGCCAATCAGAGATTCAATTGATTGCTTGAGCACACCCGAAAGCACTTGGGTACCTGTCAAGAACGCGATTCCCAGAATGATTGCTAAGCCGGTGGTAACAAGTCGGCGCTTGCGCGCAAGGATGTCTTTGAGGGCAACCCTAAACATGGGTGCTCAATCTCCGAGTTGTTTCATCAGATCGAGCACCCGGTCGGCCGTGGGTTCGATCATCTCATCGCGAATTTTTCCGTCAGCAAGAAAGATCACGCGGTCTGAGTGTGCAGCGGCGCTTGGATCATGGGTCACCATCACAATGGTCTGTCCTAAGTCAGCCACGGCATGGCGCATGAAGTCCAACAAGTCTGTTCCTGATTTTGAATCCAAGTTTCCGGTGGGCTCATCTGCGAACACGATCTGCGGCTGACTCGCAAGGGCACGAGCAACGGCAACTCGCTGCTGCTGGCCACCAGAAAGCTCGCTGGGGCGATGGTCAAGGCGTGGTCGGAGCCCCACAGTATCGATCACCGTATCCATCCATTGCTTATCGGGCTTTCGGCCAGCCAAGTCCATAGGCAACGTGATGTTCTCGAGTGCAGACAGGGTAGGAATCAGGTTGAAGGCCTGAAACACAAAGCCAATCTTGTCTCGGCGTAACTCCGTAAGTTGACTCTCGCTCAGGTCGTCAAGGTACGTGTCACCGATAAAGACCCGGCCAGAACTCAAGCGGTCGAGTCCAGCGAGGCAGTGCATCAACGTGGACTTGCCTGATCCAGACGGTCCCATGATCGCAGTGAAGCGGCTCTGTTCAAAGCTGACGGTGACTCCATCGAGGGCGCGAATCTCGGTATCGCCGTCGCCATAGATTTTGCTGGCCTCGATAGATCCTGCTGCGGCAGTTTCGGTCGCTGTTGAACTCATGGTGAGTAGCCCTTCGGGTTCGGACGGGCGGAGCCGCCCTGATGAATGAGAACGTGCATCAGAACGTGCATCAGGGGGTACGCCAGAAAGCCCCGATTGTAGTTCGCTGGGTACCGAAGCCCCGGCGCGGCCTTGTCTAGGCAGCGCTGGCGGCCTGAGCGAACAAATCGGGACTGCTCAGCAGTGAGGCTTCCTCGGAAAGCACAGGCACGCTTGATTCTGCAGAATGCTCAGGGGTTGGCTGCCAAATCCGATTCGAAATTGGTGAAATGCAGGAGGCAGCCCAACGCGTCCAATGCTTGGCTACCTCGGGTGAAGCCTGCCTAGCTAGTTTGAACATAGAACGCGCTTGGGTGTGCTGTCGCAACCTGGCGGCTGCTATTCCGCCGATGGTTGCATAGCGGGAGAGCAACATCGCATCCGGAATCGGCGTGCGCGCCATTGCGTCGAGAGCCTGCAATGCCCAACTTAAGCGGAGTGCATCACCATCTGCGCAGGGCCCATCTGGTGCTTCGTTCCACCTGACCAAGGGCTCCGGGGTGTAGCTGATGATGTGGCCATCCTCAATCACTGCGGCTGCAAGTCGTTGGCCGATTTCGAGCAGGCTCAAAGCCGGAACTGCTTCTGGCTCTTGCCGGCTAGCTAGATCAAAACTGTCTGGGCTAAAGCAGTGCGCTCCTGCTTGAGCGGGATCTTCATCGCCAAGATTCCCAACTCCGGCTGACGTCACAGTGGACACCAGCAGGTGAGAAGAGTTCTGCTGGCTAAGGGGCCGAAAGGCACCAACTTGTTCGAGACGTTCGCGACTTGCAGCGAATGTTCCTGACCGGAAGCAGGCCTTGTACCCGTGATCTACGGGGTGATGCCACTTGCTAGCGGGGTCCACTGGCTGGGGTGAGAGGAGTACTGGTCGAAAGGTGCTCTGAGTGCCGTCGCGGTAGAACTGTTCTCCTCCGCAACTCACCAACTCGGCCTGCGTGGAATCAATGAGTCGACCCAGACGGGCCAGCCAAGCCGGGGCAACCTCGTCATCAGGGTCTAGGAACAAAACCCAGCTTCCTCGGGCTTGTTGCATGCCAGCGGAGCGAGCGGCTTCTAGGCCTTGCTGTTCTTGTCGAAAAATTCGGACTCGTTTATCGGCAACTGCGCGAGCGGCGGCGACGCTGTCGTCGGTTGATCCGTCATCCACCAGAATGAGTTCCAGATCAGCAAATGTCTGTGCGACAACACTTGCGATGGCGCGGCCAACTACATCGGCTCGATTTTGTACAGGAATCACCACAGTGAAGCGGGGATGCACACCCATAGTGTCGATCAGATAAGGGCCGATGTGGCGGATACTGGGTTGCGGATACGGGGGTGACCGTTAGCGGGGAGCCTGCATGCGGTACACGCTCAGGTTGCCGCTCTGTGCCAACTCCGTGAGCGTAAGCCGAGTCTGCAGTTGCTGCAGCGTCCACAAGTGTCCGTAGACCGGAGGCTCATCAATCCAGATCAAGCATGACTCAGTGCTGTCCAGCGTTGCAGTGATTTCTTCGAGGTCCGGAATCTGTTCGCTTGATTCCAATGCGCGCCGCTGTGGACTCCATTGAGGTCCGTAGTTGGGGTACAGGCCGTTGGGAAGATTGGAATACAGCTTGCAGTTCGCTGGTAGCGCCTCGAGCGCTGGATTGGCGCGAATCTGTTTGAATACATCTGCCTCGTAGTTGCCAATGAAGTACGGGTGGCCAGCAGCGAAGGCAATCATGGCGACGAAGCCAGCAGCAATATTCGCCGCAGCCCAGACATGAGCACCGCCGTAGCCCAGTTTGAACCAGCCGGTCTTGCTCAGTTCTCCCGCATCAGTGCTGGCTTCTGTATCTGTGCTGGCTTCTGTATCTGTGCTGGCTCCCGTATCTGTGCTGTTCAGTCGCGGTAGGCGGTCGATGAGTGCAAGCGCCAGAAACATGAGTGGAAAGTACGCCGGGTACAGCAGCCGCAGATCTAATTGATTGAGTGCAGTCGTGGTTCGCACATAGAGCATGTAGGTCATATACAGGATCGGGAAGAACAACAGCAGCCCCAGAGTGGTACCGGGAATTTTGATGAGCCGGTGAAAGATCTGTCCGGTGCGAAGTGGTGCCGGTGTTGACTGTCCTGGTCTAGGTACTTGCAGAATTCGCCAAACGAGGTACAGGCCAACGGCTAGAACGCTCAGACCAATTGCTGCCCAAATCTTGGTCAGTCCGTTGCCAAGGCCGGGTAGCAAGAACCGGCCAAGGGTGGCAGCAATATCAAAACCGTTATCTACTAATCCTCGGGCCGATGGGTGACGTTCCCCAGTGAAGGTTCCATCAATGGAGTAGTTACGCGCCATCCATAAACCTGGTGCGATGATCGAGACAACCCCATAGATGGCTCCGTTGCGAACTCTCATGAGCCAACTGCGGTTCTGGTCAAGCAGCAGCCAGAGTCCGCCGAAAGCAATCAGGACCAAGCCGATATATCGCAGGCCGAATCCAACCCAGACCAAGAGCCCCGACAAAGCGAGTGTGGCAAGTGATCCCGTGCGCCTAAAACGCATCAGCGTCAGCATCCAGGTCATGACCAGAAGTGCAAAGGCCATATCGGTCATCAGAACATGGCCGAGGCCGATGGTTGACGGACCGAAAGCCAAGACCAGCGTTCCCAGTAGAACTAAGCGCGCATTGCTCACGAACAGGCGCAGCAGGCGGTTGCCAACAACAACCACTGCGGCCGCAACTACAGCATTGAGCAGGATTACTGCACCCATCGTGTTGAGCGGGGTGACCCAGGCAACCCCGGCCATCAATGTTGACCAGATTGGCGGCCAAATAGTGACCGGCCGCTCCAAGAAGTAGCCGTATCCCTGCCCGTTGAGCAGCGAGTCTGCAATTGCTCGGTATCCAACCCCATCGTCACCAGACGCGATGCCAGAGATGTTAGAGATCAACACCGCTAGGGCAGAACAAATTGCGAGTATCAACACATATGGGTAGTTGCCAGCAGCAGAGCCAGAGGAATCTGCTGCTGGTTTGGTACTCGCAATTGCCCCGTTCACTACCGCACTGTTTAGTCGGTCGGTGCGGGAACTAGGCGGAGGTAGGGCTTCACTGCGTTCCATCCACCTGGATACTGCAGCTTTGCGTCCTCGTCGCTCACGGCACCAGCGATGATGACATCCTCGCCATGCTTCCAGTTCACTGGAGTTGCGACCTTGTGTTTTGCGGTCAGTTGAAGGGAGTCAACCACTCGAAGAATCTCGTCAAAGTTGCGGCCAGTTGATGCTGGGTACGTGATGATCAGCTTGACCTTGTTGTCTGGACCAATAACGAACACTGAGCGGACGGTCAGAGTGTCGCTGGCATTCGGGTGAATCAGGTCGTACAGGTCCGAGACCTTGCGGTCAGTATCGGCAATGATCGGAAAGTTCACTGCGGAGCCCTGAGTCTCTTCAATGTCAGCTGACCATGCAGCGTGATTCGTGAGTTCATCAACGGACAGTCCCACTACCTTGACGTTGCGCTTGTCCCATTCGGGCTTCAGGCGAGCAACGGCTCCAAGTTCGGTGGTGCACACAGGGGTGAAATCCTTGGGGTGAGAGAACAGGATCGCCCAGCTATCGCCCTTCCAATCGTACAAGTCGATCTCGCCATCGGTAGTAGCGGCGGTGAAATTGGGTGCGGTATCGCCGAGTTGAAGAGCCATGTCTTGGGCCAGCTTTCTATGGGTGTTCGGGGGATGCATCCAGAGGGATGTATTCCTGACCAACCTAGTCGGGTTTATGGAAAAGTCAATACTGGCTTGCCATTCTGAGAAAGTGCAAACTTTTGCTAGCAAAGGCGTTGACAGAGTGAGCAGTGCTAACTACAGTTAGCAGAGCAGTTAGCAGAACCCCAACAAGAAATACCCCCAAGAAGAAGGAGATCAAATGACTACCGTGATTACACGCATGACAGAGGTTCAGGATCAGGTCATCAAGGCCATCAACAGTGTGAACGAACCACTCACTGACGCAATTGCAACCGCCGTCAACTTTGTGGTTGAGAACGTCCCGCAGATTCCTGCAGTTCCGTTCGCCGAGAAGTTCCCTACCCCCAAAGACTTGATCAACAACCAAGCCAAGTTTGCATCCAAGCTTGTAACCACCAACAAAGCAGTGGCACTCAGCGCAGCAAATGCAGCACAGCCACTGACCGATCAGTTGCTTGACCGCAAGTCCGGTCCAGTGCGCACCAAGGCTGCAGCCTGAGCCGTAGTCGGCCCAGACTTAATTAGCCCTGACTCAATCAGCAGCCCTGACTCGTTCAGCGGTGTTGATGAAGTCAGCAGCGTTGATTCAGCAAGCAACTGAATAACTAGCGAAGTGAACGGCGCAGACTCTGTGGCCGTTCGTTTCGCGTCTGGGGCCGGGTTATTGGGTTGGGCCTGTCATCCGTTTCACGGTTCGGCTCACTTAGAGATTCGTGCGAAACGTTCTTTGTATTTGAGCGCTGGAGTCTCGACGTAATTCCATGACAGCACCGAGACTCCGATGGTCACGGCAAATGCAATCGGAAAGGTGACTAACAGAGCCAACTTGGGGCGGCCTACAAACACATTCTCAAAAAAGCTCAGGATGACAAAGTAAATCAACAGGTGCCAGATGTAGATGCCGTAGGAGCGCTTGCCAAACCATCTACAGATTGGCAGAGCAAGCAGGGATGCAAACTTGGCCTCCGGCCGCCGGACAAGATCGAGAATCCAGAGCGCCATGGCAATCACGGTCAAGTTGTAGAACAAACTGACAAACGGGGCGAAGGGCGTGAACCCGCCAAGGCAGAGCGTCATTGCAAACATCACCAGGGCGATATTGCCTCCGATGGGCAAAAAGCGTTGCAGGGCTGCCGAGTTCTTTGCGGGGTCAAGGCGAAAGATCATGGCTACAAGACAGCCCAAAACCAGTGAGTCTGGTCGCAGAATCGAGAATCCGAAGATGAAAGATTCCAAGGTCTTCCCTCCGAGTTCGGGGGTAAGAGTCATGCGTAGTACGGGCATGATGATGACCACTGCAAACATGCCAACGAGTAAGGCATTCATCCGGCGGGCCTTGCCTGCCTTCATTGCGCCAATCAACAACAGTGGCCAGACAAAATAGAACTGCTCCTCAAGAGAGAGCGTCCAAAGTTGCACCAGTGCTTGGCCCTCGACGCCGACCCAAGCAATCCAGAAGTCGTAGACGTAGAACGCTGCGGCTAAGAACTCGATGACGTACTGCTCCCGTTCGGCACCACCGAAGAGCAGGGCGAATACCAGAAACACTGCTAGCAGGGTGTACACCGCGGGGAACAGCCTAAAGACTCGCCGCAGGTAGAAGTCGCGTAGCGAGATTGCCCCGCGAGCGGCCCGTTCTTCGAACATCAGCGTGGTAATCAAAAATCCCGAGAGCATGAAGAACATGTCCACCAAAATGGGTGCGCCGTCTAAGTATCTGCTGCCCATGAAGTGAAACGACATCACGAGCACCACGCTCACTCCACGCGCTCCATCAAGGGCGGGGTTCCAACCGAGTTTGCGCTCGGTGGGTCCTGCGAGCTTGGCCGTATAGCTGGTGTTGGTCATGTGGGAGTCGTCATGTGGGAGTTGGGCTTGTCGACTGGGGATCTTGTGGACGTTTGTAGCGCGTGTCTTTGATACGCAGGAATGGCTGCTCGATAAAGCGGTACGAGGCGATTCCTGCGAGCACGCCCAGAGCGGAGGCAATTAAACCTAGGACTAGGCGCCTGGGTCCATAGACCCCGTCCATCAGAGCAAGGAACGGATACAGCACGGGAATATGCCACAAGTAAATCCCGTAGGAGCGCTGGCCTAACCATTGCAGATGGCGATGGGCGAGTCCCCGTGAGATGAGGCTTTCTTGGCGCAGGTACAAATCCAAAATAAGCGGTGCCAGCAAGAGTAAGCAGACTTGGTACATCGGTCCGCCGAACAGTTCAAAGCCGGGGGCGCGGTCCCCAAGGACCATGAACCCCAAGAATCCAATCCATCCGATTGCTCCGCCTATGGCAATCCAGCGTCGCCACTGCGCAGTAATCGGCCGAGGTATCGAGCGAACAAAGAAAGCCAGCAGGCAGCCGTACACGATCATGTCGGGCCGAGCCGAGGCCAAGCGGTAGACGATGCCCTGCCAGGTGGGGTCGTTTTCGTCAGCGAAGGTGACCCCATCTGGGCCAAGAATGACAATTTCTGATTGGAAGATCACACGTGTGCTCATGACGACCACGATGAACATGACCGACCCAATGATCAGCTTCAAGTCCGAACTGCGCCGCTTGAGGCGCATTGCTGCAAAGAAGATAAGTGGCCAGATGAAGTAGAACTGTTCTTCTACGGTCAGGCTCCAGGTATGGCCAAGAACACCGTCAAGGGTTCCTGGCATAAAGGCCGCAACGATGTAGTAGCAGTAGGTAGCGGCAGCGAGTGGTTCGATCCACCATGTATTCAATTGCTCTTGGGCTGCGGGGACAAAGTTGATAGCGAAAATGATCATCAGGGTGGACACAAAGATCATCAGGTACATCGCCGGGAACAAGCGCAGCGCTCGGCGCTGGTAGAACCGCCGCAAGTCGTTGGTCTCGGTGGCCTTGCGTTCGTCCATCAGCAACGTAGTAATGAGGAACCCGCTGGCAACAAAAAACCAGTCAATGATGATGGGGGAGCCCCGCAGAAAGTCAGTGACAAGTGCGTGATACAGCACTACCTGCAGCACGAACAGGCCTCGAAAACCATCGAAGGCGGGGATGTGGCCGAGCTTGGGCCCGTCCACATTGATCAATCGGTTGTCGGTTACCCCCACAGACAAGTTCTGCCCCTCGGCTGATCAAGGTCCCTCAGCTGTTCAGGACCATGCAAATACTAAGGCTACGGCCGTAGAGCGAAGATGCAGCATGCTCAGACGTCAAGTATGTCGCGATCTACCAGTTCTGAATGATCGAGCAGAAATTGGCGGCGGCGAGCAACGTCGGTTCCCATGAGCGTTTCGAAAAGGTCGCCTGCGTCAATGAGGGCCTTGGCGTCATCCATGGTGATGCGTCTCAGGATGCGGGTTTCTGCATCGAGACAGGTAACTGCGAGCTCCTCGACGTCCATCTCTCCGAGACCTTTGAACCTAACCCATTGCAGGTTCTCTGCTTTTCTGTTGCCGCTACTCAACTCTGCCGTGAGGCGATCTTTGTCTGCATCCGAAAATGCATGCACGACTTTGTCGCCCACCTTGACGGTGTAGAGCGGCGGTTGGGCTGCGAAAACTCGTCCAGCTTCGAGTAGCGGCCGCATGTAGTGGTACATCAGGGTGAGTAAGAGGCACCGGATGTGGCTGCCATCGACATCGGCATCGCACAGAATGATGATCCGGCCGTATCTGGCCTGATCCAAGTTGAAGTCCGCACCAGATCCGGCGCCAACGGCAGTAAAGAGCGCCTGCGCTTCGGCATTTTCGATGACCTGTTTGAGCGTTGATTTGCCTGCGTTGACCACCTTGCCGCGAAGTGGCAGCACTGCCATGTACTCGGCATTACGGCCAGCCTTTGCCGGGCCGGCAGCTGAATCGCCCTCGACGATGAGCAACTCGGCGTCAATGCCGTGACGCCGGCAGTCAGCGAGCTTGTCTGGCATCGCCCCCGAACTCAGATTGGCGGCCTTTCGGCGAGCATCAAGTGTGGCCTTGGTGGTTACACGGTTGATGACGGCCTGAGTGATCTTGTCTCGTAGCGCCGCAATATGAGTCTTCTTTCCGCCGCCCTCAATCCAGTTGGTGAAATTGTCTCGAACAACCTCGTAGACAATGGTCTGAATTGCGGGCGTGCCGAGTTCTTGCTTGGTCTGACCTTTGAACTGGGGCTCGGGGAAGGTCACTTTGATTGCAGCGACCATGCCCTCTTGGACGTCGCCTTTCTCGGCGCGGTCCTTGCCCACCTTGGCAAACCGGGCCAGTTTCTTTGTGCCGGCGAGCAGCACGTCGTTCGAGACCTTGGTCATGGCACGCTCAAAACCAGCTACGTGCGTGCCACCCTCAACGGTGGGGATGGTATTCACGAAGCTGCACAGAACGGGCTCGAAGCCTTTGACCCAACGAATCGCAATGTCCACCGTGCAGGTGCGCTCTACGACCTGCATGCGGCCCTCTACTGGAACTTTCTCTTCGAAGGTTCCTTGGCCATGCAAGGTGATGATCTCGGTAATCGGCTCGCCGATAGACAGCGTTTCTACAAGGTCAGCCAAGCCGCCTTTCGCTACGAACTCTTCGGGCTCTCGTGGTGATGACCCGCGCTTATCGATCAGGCGCACCTTGAGGCCGGGCACCAAGAAGCAGACCTGAGCACAGTGATCCCGAATGATTTCGTATTCGAGTGACAGGCCTGGATCAAAAATGTCCAAGTCGGGCCAGAAGCGAACTCGGGTGCCAGTCCGGCGAGGGGGAATCTTGCGAATGACCTCGAGGGTTGATCCTGGGGTGAATTTGCCAGTCGCCGAGAACTTGCCCGGGAGTTGATTCTCGAAGCTGAGTCGATGCGTAGCCCCATCAAGGTCGACTTCAACGATGAGCTTGGCGGCCAGAGCGTTCACTACCGAGGCACCAACCCCGTGCAAGCCACCCGAGGAGGAGTACGCGCCGGTGCCGAACTTGCCGCCGGCGTGAAGCTCCGTAAAGACCACCTCGAGTGCAGTGCGCTTGCCGTCCTTCTTTCCGATTGGGATACCGCGGCCATTATCGGAAACTTCGACTGAGTTATCTCGATGCAGGGTGACTTCGATCAGGTTGGCAAAGCCTGCTGCTGCCTCATCTACTGAATTGTCAATGAGTTCCCACACCAAGTGATGTAGGCCCTCGGGGCCGGTGCCGCCGATGTACATGCCTGGGCGTTTGCGGACAGCCTCAAGGCCTTTGAGCAGTTGAATGCTCTTTGCGTCGTAGGCGGCGGGGGTTCGATTGCGTGCGGAGGTTGGGGTGGGCTGTGCCATTTGTACTTAGTCAATCACGGCTAGCTGACAGTCTGGGCGAACTGCCCCGTAGAACCCGATAAACGCACTGCAGGAAGCGCTCGCCATGGTGGCAGACTGAACGCATGCGCATTTCTGCCAAGGTTGACTATGCCGTCAGGGCATGTGTGGAACTTGCCCAATCATTTGACCAAGATGCAGCTTCGCCAAGGACTGGCGAGGAACTCGGTAGTGCTCAGCAGATCCCAAAGAAGTATCTCGAGAATATTCTTGCCGAGCTCCGAAGGGCAGACATCGTCCGGAGTCAGCGCGGGCCAGTCGGTGGCTACTGGTTGGCTAGTGCACCACACACCATCACGATTGCCGATGTGATCCGCGCGGTGGAAGGCCCCCTAGCGGATGTACGCGGAGTTGCCCCAGAGGAACTGCGCTACGAGGGTCCCGCAAAGGCGCTCGAACAGGTGTGGGTGGCTACCCGGGCGAGTCTGCGTCTGGTACTCGAGGGCGTCACGTTGGCGGACATCATGAACGATTCCCTCCCCAATAATTTGCAGCTCTTGCTCGAGTCTCCCGGGGCTTGGGAACGTCGCTAGCCCGCGCTGTCGATCAGCCCGCGCCGTCGGCGGATCGACCGTTCTAGGGTGCCAAAGATCAGCGAATCCACCAGAACTCCGATGACGAAGATGACGATCATGACGGCCAGCAGCGCTGTTGAATCATTGAAGTCCCGAGCCACCTGCAGCTGAACGCCAAGCGAGGCCTTGTTGGCAATGATCACTAAGAGCTCACCTGCCATCAAGCTTCGCCAGGCAAATGCCCAGCCCTGTTTGAGTCCAGCTACGAACGAGGGCATAGAGCCGGGCAGGATGACCTCTAGGTACAGAGCCGGACCTGAAGCGCCGAGTACCTTCGCTGCCCGCCGCAAAATGGGTGGAATGTTGTCGGCCCCGCTAATGAGACCATTGGCAATAGCTGGCGCTGCGCCGAGTACGACCACAAAAAGAATTGCTGCCTCGGAAATCTTGAACAACAAAATCGCCAGCGGGAACCAAGCAATAGAAGGCATAGTCTGCAGGCCAGTAATCATGGAGCCAACCGCTGTTCGAAGTCCTTTGATCTGCGAGACAGGTGCGCCGATAAGCACTCCAACGGCTATGGCGATACTGAAGCCAATGGCTGCACGTCGTAGGGTCACACTCACTGCGGATTGCAACGATCCGTCGAGTAGTAGTTGCCAGAGTTCTTGGAATACCTCGGCTGGTGGTGGGAGTACATAAGTTGGCTTCCAGCCGCTCCACACCAGGAGCTGCCAAATTCCAAGCGCTAGTGCAATGGCGGCGAGCTTGGGCCAAGTAGCGGACCAGGCCCGGCGAGTCCGCCGCAGCCGCGGCACGGATTGGGCCAAGCTGATTGCGTCCAAGCCGGCAATGCTTCGATCAAGGGTGTCGGACTCCTCGACTTGAGTCTGCATCTGCTGATCAACTCTCGTTGACATGGCGGCGTACTTCTTGTCGGAGTCGGTCTGTGATCTCGGCAGCTAGGCCAGCAACCTCGGGAGTATCAATGCGACGAGGTCGATCAATCTCAACTTCAAACGTGTCGATCACTCGTCCGGGTCGACTCGACAGAAGCACCACCCGGTCGGCTAGGCGTACTGCTTCACGAACGTTATGAGTCACAAAAACCACAGTCAGCGAGCGGTCGATCCAAAGTCGTTCGAGTTCGTCGTGTAGCAGATCTCGCGTCATTGCATCGAGAGCACCGAAGGGCTCATCCATGCACAGAACGTCAATGTCTTGTGCAAAGGCTCGTGCAATAGCTACTCGTTGCCTCATACCGCCCGAAAGTTCATGCGGCCGCTTGTTCGCAAGTCCCTCGAGTTGCACAGATTTCAACAGTTCGTTCACCCGATCGGGCCGTTCCCTTCTGGGGGTACCCCGCAGTTTGAGCGCCAAGGCGATGTTGGCGCCGACCGTCAGCCACGGAAAGAGCGCCGGTTCTTGGAACATCAAGGTGGAGCGACCCTCAACCTTGACAAGGCCAGAACTCGGCTGATCCAGCCCGACCAACATGTTGAGCAGCGTGCTCTTTCCACACCCAGAGGCACCAACAAGGCAAACAAATTCCCCTGACTTGACTGTCAGCGAAACCCCATCAAGTGCAAGCACTTGATCAGGGCCGGAGCCATAGGCCTTTTGTATCTTGAGCAGCTCAATTGCCGGAGCAGCCTGAGAGAGTGCCTGTGTCATAGCCCGTCCACCCCAGTCTTGTTCTCGCTAGTCAGCAGGCTATTGAGAAGCTCTAGGGAGTAAATGCCTTTGAGATTGACTTCATCTAGTAGGTCCACTGACTCTGCATCTTCGGCAGACTTCTTGAGTGAGGTAGCAATTGGATCAGCAGTAAAGGTCAGGTTTTTCCATGCCGAGGCAATCACGCTCTCTGGAAGTCGCTTTTGAGTGACTGCCTCGATCTGATCATTCGTATCGGCTTGGGCTTTGGCTGGGTCGGATTCAATGAGCGCAAGTGCATCGAGATGGCCTTGCAGGATTGCTCGAACAGTCCCGGGGTACTTGTCAAGAAACTCTGTTCGCACGAGTACTTGCGTGGTGACATATTGGCCATCTGGCCACAGGTCTGCTTCGTTCACGAGCACCTTGCCGCCGGCTTCTGCAATCAAGCGAGATGCCCATGGTTCGGGTACCCAGGCGCCAGCAATCTGCCCATCCCGAAAGGCGGTCAGGGTGTCGGCATTGGCGAGTGGAGTGATTGAGACGTCCCCTCCACCCGAAGTGGTGGTCTCGAGGCCTTGGTCCTTGAGCCAGACGCGAAGCGCAACGTCTTGGGTCCCGCCGAGCTGTGGTGAGGCAACCTTCTTGCCTTTTAGGTCGTTGGGTGAGCTGATCTCAGGCTGCACCACGAAGGACACGCCACCAGAGGTAGACCCGCTCACAATTCGTACGGCCTCACCGTTGGATTGAGCGAATGCATTGATTGAGGGGTTCGGTCCGATATACGTGATGTCAAGAGCCTCGGCAAAAAGCGCCTCAGTGGCTTCAGGGCCTGCGTTGAAGGCCGAGGCTACGAGCTTGGTATCGCCGAGCTGCTCCTTGAATGTGTCTTCAGCAAGACCAACGAGTGCGGGAGCGTGGGTCACATTTGGGAAGTAGCCGAGCCGCACCTCCGTAGCAGTTGCCCCTGCACCACTAGGCGAGGAGGAGGAGGAGCTTGAACCCGTTGAGTCCTTCTCTGCTGAGCTTTCGCTGCAGGCTCCCAAGGTCAGCGCAAGTAATAGGGCTGAGCCAACAAGCGTGGTCATAAGAATGGCGGGGCGTTTGAAAAGCACTGGTAGGTCCTTCACCGGGCGAGGTTCGAGTATAAACAACTAACCCTATCAGCTTAGTAGGAAATACCCACCGCTAATTTCAGACTGCCTTCGCAGAGTTCAGCTACCAGCGTCCAAAACCAACGGCCAAGAAGCGCCGGCGCGTTGCCTTTGAGACCAAGTCTCTAGCCGTATGGGCAATGGTGAGAGGCTCGGGCGATGCATCTGGTTTAGATGGTGCCTCTTCGGTTCCCACCACGAGCAGCAGGTCCTGTTCGGTTCCTACATAGGCCCAGTCCAGACGCTTTTCGGTTCGGAACTTCGTGATGCGAAGCCCAGCGGTGGCTCGCCCCTTGGTGGGTATCTCGGATGCGTCGGTCACCTTGGCAGTTTGTGAATCCGTAACTGTTAGCAGAATGGATTCCTCGTCAACAGCGCCTGCACCGACCACGGTGGAGCCGTCAGAGAGTTTCATGCCGCCTACTCCGGACGCACCCCGGCCTTGGACTGGCACGGCATCCGCTTCGCATCGCATGGCTTGAGCGTTCGAGGCAATCACGGCGACGTCTTGACCATCGGGGGCTGAGAACGCAGCCAAGATGGAGTCTCCTGGTTTGAGTTTGATTGCAGTCTTGCCGGCAGGAGTTCCGACGAGTTCCTCGACGCTGATCCGTTTCATCATTCCTTGAGCAGTGACAAGCATGAGCGGCGGCGGTACGTCACCGCCACCTCCGCCGGCGGCGACAGCGGCCGTGACCAGAATCCGAATGCTCTCGCCTTTGTCGAGTGCGAACAGTTCGCTCAGCGCACTGCCCCTGCTGCGGCCCGAGACCTCGCCGATTGCCTCGACGCTGGTGGGAAACACACGCCCGCGGCTGGTGAGCCCCCAGAGTTGCGAGTGCGTTGTAGTTCCAACGCGTTGGATCAGAACATCGTGACGGCCGAAGGTGGCTGGCTTGGGCCCATCTACAGGCTCTCGGCCGATCATTCCTGATTGCGATAATGACACCACGCAGGCCTCTTCGACCCTGGCAGCGGCAACCTCGGCAGCTACGTCTTCAAGGGAGACGTCTTCAAGTTGTTCGGGGCTGATAATTCGGGAGCGCCGTGGGGAATCGAAGCACTCAACCATCTCTTCAAGTTCCTTCAATACAATGGTGCGTTGGCGCTGCTCAGAGGACAGGATTTTGTTGTAGTCCTCGATTTGGCCGCGTAGCTCGCTTGCCTCGGTCTCGAGTTCGAGCTTGGCTAAGGCCGTCAGGCGCCGTAGCTGCATATCCAAGATGTGAACTGCCTGCACGTCAGACAAGTTGAGCTGCTCAATCAGGCGAGAGCGGGCTTCCCCGACATCTTGGGAGGAGCGAATAATCGACACCACAAGGTCGATTGCATCAAGCGCAAGCAGCAGACCCTCGAGTAGGTGGAGCCGGCGTTCTGCTTTGTCGAGCCTGAATTGGGTTCGGCGCCGCACAACGTCAAGGCGATGTTCAATGTAGTGATGGCATAACTCGTAGAGTCCGACAGTGGTCGGGTTGCCATCGATCAGCACCACGTTATTTACCCCGAAGGTCTCTTCCAGGGGAGTCTGGCGGAACAGGTCTGTCAGCACACCGCGAGCATTCGCACCGGGCCGAAGTTCAATCTCTAGGCGCAGACCAGTCTTGCGATCCGATAGGTCCTTGATGTCGGTCACCATCGGAAGCTTCTCTGCTCGCATGAGTTCGCGAACCCGAGCCACGACCCGCTCGGGGCCGACCTGGTATGGCAACTCGGTGACGATGAGCCCCTGGCGGGCCCGAGTCAGATTGACGATCTCGACTTTTGCTCGGATACGGAAACTGCCACGGCCCGTCTCGAGAGCCTCTCGGATGCTGTCATCGATGATGATGCCGCCGGAGGGAAAATCGGGACCCGGAAGCACCTGCATGAGTTCTTCGATTGTGGGCCTTGGCCTACGTTTAGTCATCACCAACTTGATGGCTTCGGCAACCTCCCCCAAGTTGTGACTCGCCATATTCGTTGCCATGCCCACAGCAATGCCAGTAGTGCCATTGACCAACAGATTGGGCAGCCGTGCTGGAAGGTAGAGCGGTTCTTCGTTCTCGCCATCAAAGGTGGCGCGCATCTCGACTGTGTCCTCGTCGATTTCGCTGAGCATCTCCATTGCGGCCTGCGTCAGGCGACATTCGGTATAGCGATGCGCAGCCGGTGGATCATCCAGGCTGCCGAAGTTTCCGTGCGGATCAATCAGGGTGATATTGCGACTGAAATCTTGACCCATTTTGGTGAGGGCATCGTAAATAGAGCCATCGCCGTGAGGGTGATACTTGCCCATGGTGTCGCCGACCACGCCGGCACATTTTCGGTGTGGTCGGTCTGGGCGAAGGCCGTTGTTCGCCATTGAATGCAAAATCCGGCGTTGAACGGGCTTGAGGCCATCGCGAATATCTGGGATGGCGCGAGCAGTGATGACCGAGAGTGAATAGGCGAGGTAGGAGTTCTCCATCTCGTCTGTGACGGGCACATCAATAACTTCTCGGGCAAAGCTCCCGAATAACTCTTCTTGGCGTGGCATCCGCTCATTCTTTCAGGGCCGAGAGACACTCTGGTGACAGTGCCCGAGAGCGCGGCAACAGTGACCTTGATAGAGCAATATTTTGACCACGGGTGGAACTCAGTCAGTGGTGTCGTGCATGCTTGTGTATGACTGATACACCGTGGTTAGGCGATGCATGCTCATTAGTGGACGCGTTTCGCGCTGGAGAACGCTCCCCGAAAGAGGAACTGCAGGCAACCTACGACGCGATTGATCGCAGCGACCTGAACTGCTTTTCCTTCCTCGACCAAGAGCGAGCGTTGCAGGCCGCAAGCTCGGCAGACCTGACCAAGCCTTTCGGTGGAGTACCCACTGGGATCAAAGAACTTGATCAAGTCAAGGGCTGGCCCGACACGGGCGCCTCGCTGGTATTCAAAGATCGAATTGCGTCGGCAGACAGTGAACTAGTGCGCAGATTTGTAGAGGATGGCGGTGCAGTTCCCGTTGGTCTGACTACAGCCTCAGAGTTTGGTGGGCTGAATGTGAGCGTGACCAAACTGAATGGCATCGCTCATAACCCGTGGCAGCACGGAAAGACTGCGGGCGGCTCCTCGGGTGGAAGTGCAGCCGCTGTGGCCGGCGGACTTGTCAGCATTGCCTCGGGCGGCGATGGCGGAGGGTCGATTCGCATACCCGCTGGTTACTGCGGCCTTCTCGGAATGAAGGGCACCTACGGGAGAATCTCTCGAGGCCCGCATGCCTACTTCCGTCCCGGCACGGTGGTGGTCGGCAGCCTTGCCCGCTCGGTTCGAGATGCAGCACGCTTTTATGACGTCTGCGCCGGTCTAGATCCACACGATCCGTCGAGTCTTCCCGACCCAGGTAACTGGGAGAAGCAACTTGGCAGCAGCGATCTTGCTGGCCGCCGAGTTGCCGTGTTGCCCTCTATTGCAGGGGTTTCGCTCGAGCCTGGAGTTGAGAAGCTTCTGCGTGAGCAGGCCTCGGAGTTGATTGCCTCAGCCGGAATGGTCGAGGTAGAGATCAGCTTGGAGTTGCCAAACCTGGCGGCTCAGTGGGCGATGGGAAACCTTTCTACCTTGCTGGCTGAGTTTGGTCCCCTGTGGCCGAAGTGCGCTCCGCTGCTCACCGACGAGATCGCCATGGGAACCATTTTGGCTCAGGCCATGTACAACTTGAATCTGGCTGCAGTTGCCGAGCAGCAGAGGATTGAAGCAAACGCCGCTATGGCAGGGGCCTTTGAGAAGGTTGATTACATCATCTCGAGTACCAACCCCGGCCCAGCGTTTGCAGCCGATGCAACTACCTCGAGTCCTACTGACAATTTCTTGGATCAGGCAAAGTCATCCTCCGCTGCACGCGTAGCGTTCAAGGGCCTGATGGCAAGTCTGCGAGTCTTGAACGCTGGCTTCCCAAGAATGTCGAACTCACTCATTGAGGCAGTGGTGGACAAAGTCCCAGACTTAGTCACCATGGGTGGACTCACCATCATCTCGAACATTTACGGAAATCCGGCAGTGTCGATTCCGGTCGGTACGGTGAATGACCTACCGGTCGGCATGCAGGTGTTAGCCCGTCACCATCGAGATGCAGAACTCTTTGATGTTGCGCTACACGTGGAACGAGAGAATCCGTGGCCTCTCGTTGCACCAGCAGTGAGCGCTGGCTCTGGCTCTCTCACTGACTCTGTCACTGCAACTGTCTAGGCAGGCCCTGTACAGGCCCGATTCTTTAGAGGCCTAAGAGTTCAACAAGTCCGTGTTCATGGCCAGCCGTGTAGCCGCCGTCCACTGCTACTGCCTGCCCTGTCATGAACGAGGCATCATGGGACAGCAGGAATGCAGCGACAGCAGCAATCTCGGAGGGCTGTCCGAAGCGACGAATCATGTGAGCCCTACGGAAGGAGTCACGGACCTCTTCCATGCCAGGCATATTAAAGACTTCGTCTGTCATCGGCGTTTCGATAAACCCGGGACAGACGGCATTCGCCCGAATGTTCTGTCCGCCGTAGTCAATCGCTAGGTTCTTGGTGAGCAGCACGACCCCACCTTTGGAAGCGTTATAGGCGCTGCCACCTGTGGTTCCTTCAAGGCCCTCAACGCTTGAGACTGTCACGATGGAACCGCGACTGCTGTGGCCTGCAGGATCTGTCAGCGGTTCCTGCGCAAGCATTGCCTTCAGCACAAACTTGCATGCGATATAGGTGCCAGTCAGATTGATGGAAATGATCCGATCCCATTCCTCCTGAGGAAGGTCATGAACGGCTCCGCCTCCGGCTACTCCGGCAGCAGTCATGAGCCCATCGATGCGTCCGAACTTTTGAACCGTCGCAGCTACCGCGGCTTCGACTGCGACAGCATCACGAACGTCCACCGAGAGAAACTCGAAGCGACCATCGTGACCAGAAAGTTCACTCGTCGGTTCTTGGATATCAATGCCAAAAACGCATGCTCCATCAGCGAGCAGGCGCTCCACGGTGGCAAAGCCAATTCCCGAAGCAGCTCCGGTCACGAGCACGGTCTGACCTTCAAAACGGTTCATTGTGCAGTACTCCTATTAGGCGGGAAGAATAAGTTCGGCTGCTTGACGCAGTTCGTCGGTGGTGCCGGCATGAACCAAGATCTCGGTAACGGCCGACTCCTTCCAAGCGGCAACGCGATCCGCAATGCGTGCGGGTGTACCCACAAGTGAAATCTCGTCTGCAAACGACACAGGAACTTCACCGATTGCCTGATCAGCCTTGCCGTCAAAGAACAAGTCTTGGATCTTCTCGGCCTGCTTGCCGAGGCCCATTCGAGCAGCAAGTTTCGTGTGATAATTCTGCCCCTTTGCGCCCATCCCGCCAATGTAAAAGGCCAGCATCGCTCGGGTCCCGCCGAGGGCTGCCTCGATGGTTTCCGGGCGATCGTCCGGCGTCACGATGAAGGCCGAGAGTGCTGCAACCTCAAAGTCATCTGCTGCAGCCTCGAGCTGATCGGAGTAGACCTCTTGGCGGTACGGGGAGTAGTACAGCGGCAACCAGCCATCGGCAATCTCGGCAGTTTGAGTGACGTTCTTGGGGCCTTCCGCTCCGAGGTAAATCGGGATTCGGCGACGAAGTGGATGCACGATGGACTTGAGGGGCTTGCCGAGACCGATGCTGCCCTCACCTGAGTAGGGATGCTGATGAAACTCGCCCTGATAATTGAGCGGTTCCTCGCGTGCCATCACCTGTCGAATGATCTCTACGTATTCGCGAGTTCGAGCAAGTGGCTTACTCGAGGGCCTTCCGTACCACCCTTCGACCACCTGCGGCCCAGAGACCCCAAGGCCAAGCATGAAGCGACCATTCGACAGATAGTCCATGGTGATGGCGGACATAGCTGTAGCCGTTGGCGTGCGTGCGGCAAGTTGCATCACGGATGTCCCAAGCCGGATGCGGTCAGTCTTGGCCGCTAAGAACGCAAGGGGTGTCAGGGCATCGGAACCCCAGGCTTCTGCGGTCCACACCGAGGTGAAGCCCAAGCGTTCTGCCACGACGGCACGTTCCACCCAATCCGGCGAGGGCATCTGCCCCCAGTATCCGAGCTGAAGTCCGAGTTGCATGTGATCTCCTGAAATCTGTATTTCTAGTGCTGTATTTCTGGTGTTAGCTGCTTGCTTTCTGGTGCTGGCTACTTGCCCTGAAAGTTTGGCTTGCGCTTCTCTTTGAATGCACGCGGGCCTTCACGGGCATCCTCCGAGCCGAACACGTCCCATCCGTAGGTGAACTCGTGCTCAAGGGCCTCGTCTTGACGCATGCCATTGGTCTCTCGCAGAGTGCGCAGGATTGCCTTGACCGAGAGAGGGCCGTTCTCGCAGATTTGCTGGCCAATTTCGATGGCCTTTGCGAGGGCTTCGCCATCCTCAACCACATAGCCAATCAAGCCAATCTGCAACGCCTCTTCGGCGGAGATGTGGCGGCCGGTGAGCAACAGATCACACGCAATGGTGTACGGA
The DNA here is from genome assembly GCA_945901935.1 of Bifidobacterium breve. GTDB lineage: Bacteria > Actinomycetota > Acidimicrobiia > Acidimicrobiales > Microtrichaceae > IMCC26207. The sequence continues at coordinate 20,387 of CAMDLX010000011.1, forward strand.
ATTTGCCGAGGAATACGAACCACGGATCCGCCCATTGGGTAGAGCGACCATTTCACCTCTGAGATGCCGAACTTGGTTGAGCGGCCAGCCACACGAATCTCGGTGGCTCCGAGTAGTTCGGTACCGCCAGCGATTGCTGCACCTTCGGCGGCCAGGATGATCGGGACATCTGGCTGCCAGGACCGCAAGAGAGCCTTCCAAGGCAAGTCCGGGTCAGCGGCTAGCCGAGCCGGAACATCAATCTCGCCTGGGGCGACATCGCCCTGATGTCCGCCAGCCATCTCTTTGAGATCGGCTCCAGAGCAGAAATCTCCACCAGCGCCAGTCAGGACGATCGCGCGAATATCAGGATTCGTATCGGCCTCGATAAACGCGTCGAGCATCCGGACCAGCATCTCGCCATTGATGGCGTTCTTTCGCTCCGGCCGGTTCAGCGTGACGATCAACAGGTGTCCCTGGCGTTCGGTCAGAACTGCTGCTTCGTTCTCTGCTGCGTTTCCTGAACTGCTCTCTGAATTGCTGGCTGAACTGCTGTCTGAATTGCTCGGTGTGGTCACGGTACTCCCTCGTGATCGGTGCTCGATTAATTACGTGCAGGCACCATAGAGCAGAACAAGAACGTGTTCTCATTTTGGCTGGTTCAGTCTGGGAAGACTGGCCCGATCAGTCTGGGAAGACTGTGCTGGTTCAGTCTGGGAAGACTGGCCCGATCAGTCTGGGAAGACTGTGCCTGTCCTGGCGCGCAGTTCCTCGGCCGCCTCGGGGAAGACGTTGCTCAGCAGGAACGGGTCAGTGATCATTGCGTAGTCCGGGGCAAGTTCCTTGGTGTAGCGCTCGATATACAGAAGTTGCTTACCAACCAACATGAGTTCCTGCGGTGGAGTTCCGCCGAACTCCTTCATGAGCACAACGCTCGAGGTAATCAAGTCCCCGAGACTGACTGATGCCATGCCCGAGTCCAGAAGGGGACCCAGAATCATCCCGATGCGCTCTCCGATTTCCTCATCGGTGCCCATATCAGCGGGGAACACCCCGACCCGACGGTAGGCCTGCGCTATCCGAAGAAATTCCCGATCGAATACGCAGGTGAAATACAGGTCGCGCACAACCTCTCGCCACTCGTTATCGAGTTCGCCCATGATTCCAAAGTCCAAGAAGCATGCCCGACCATCCTCAAGTAACCAGATGTTTCCCGCATGCATATCGCCATGGAAGGGGCCATGAACCAGAACTGCCTCGACCCAGACTTTGGCCCCTCTTCGCAGCAGCAATTCCCCGTCCACTCCACGCGCTTCGATCTCTTCGAATTGATCCATGGGAATACCGCGAACACGTTCCATGCAGATGGTCCTTGGCCCGCAGTAATCCCAGTAGACCTCGGGCGCAGTAATCCAAGAGTTGTCGCCGAATGCCCCGATCTTGTCTCGGAAGCGTTGCTGATTCCAAGCTTCAAGTACGGGGTTGAGTTCTTGGGCGGTGAGGGCTGATAAGTCGGCCACCATGCCCAATAAGTTGGCACTTCTTCCCCAAGTGCTTCGCTGGCCGAGCCGCGCAATTGCTTGGAGTACCCGCAGGTCAGTAGTCATCTGCTGGCGCAGATTCGGGCGCTGAACTTTGACCACAGCCTCGCGTCCATCAAGCAGTGTGCAGGCGTGAACTTGTCCGATGGATGCCGCCGAGAGCGGTTCGTCCTCAAACGAGTTGAAGAGCTCGTGCAGCGGCCGGCCTAGGTCCTCGGACACAGTCAGTCGAACAAGTTCGGAACTAAAAGCCGGAACCTCGTCAAGGCATCTTCGAGCAGGCCCCGTGAGCCAAACGGGAAAGATCCCAGGCGAGGAGGCAACGATCTGACCGAGCTTGACGAAGGTCGGGCCGAGGCGCATGAATGCATCGATGAGCCCGTTAGCGGCTGCGTCAGCAAAGCTTGAGTATGAAGAGGTAAAGCGCCGTGGTAGGGCCAGCAGGGTGCACCAGATGCAGACCAGGCCTACCGTGATGACTCGCCTGAGTTCGGCGAATCCAAACTTGTCCAGATCAGGCTCAGTGGTAGCAAGGTCCCGTGGCCTTGGCCCAGTTGCCAGCGGGCCCCCTTCAAAAGTGCTCACAAGTCAGGCAGGCCTAACCCCAGAGTCTGTGAGATCATCCCGCCATCAATTTCGAGCAGCTTGCCTGTCATGTAAGCGCCAGCTGGTGAACAGAGGTACAGCACCCCAGCTGAGATGTCTTCTGGTGTTCCTAATCGTTTCAGGGGAGTTGCCTCTTCCATGAGGCGGCGAATGTTGTCGTCAGTGAGCACGGTCTCGAGTGCAGAGGTTTGCACCGAACCCACTGCAATGCCGTTGACACGAATTCGAGGGGACAAATCAGTGGCAAGTTCTTTGGTCAAATGGGTCAGAGCAGCTTTGGCTGTGCCGTAGGCAGAAAATCCCCGGTCAGGCATCCGCCCAGCTGCCGATGAAATGTTGACCACTGCCCCGCCACCCCGAGCCAACATGGCGGGAACTGCTTGTTTGGTCATCTCAAACGCAGTGGTGACATTAAAGGTGAATGCCCGCTCAAACGATCTCATGGATGTGTCTAGGAATGCCTTCGGAGCCGAACCCCCGGCATTGTTGACAAGCAGGTCCAATCCGCCAAGGTTCTCAACGGCGCAGGTCACCAGCTCTCCTAATCGATCGAGCTCCATCATGTCGAACACCACTGGTTCGGCACGGCGGCCCATCTGACGTATCTCTTCAGCAACCTCTTCGAGTTGGTCGGCAGTACGAGCAGCGAGGACCACATCGGCCCCAGCCTCTGCGAGGGCAATTGCCGAGGCTCGCCCGATACCACGACCGGCGCCAGTGACGATTGCAACTTTTCCATCCACTCTGAACTGATCGAGAATGCTCATACTTGTGTTCCTCCTTCGGTGATTGTTCGGGACTGGATTGAGGACCCGAGCAGGGTAAGTGAATAGGTCACCGTGGCATGCGCCACCGGTTTTTGCAGGTCTTCGGCTTGGCCGCCATCAGAAAAGAGTGAGACTTCAATCACAGCCAAATTCCTGCCGATCTTGATTGGTCGAGCATCAGTGACAAGGTCAACGAGTCGGGGTCTGCGTAGAAAATTGATATTCAAATTGCTCGTCACTGCCAGTGCCGCCGGGCCGATGCGAGAGAGCAAAGCCATATAGGCAACGCCATCAGCCATGGCCATCAAAGTGGGTCCCGAAACTGTTCCGCCGGGACGAGATTGCGCTTGTGTTGTGGGCTGGCGAACTCGAACCCCGTCGAGATCCACTCGCTCAATTGTCCAGTTCAGTGGCTGACCAAATGCTTGAGCCATGAACGCATCAAGCGCCGGGGCATCCATCAGGATCTGGGTCTCTGGAGGGGGCGTTTCTGGAGGGGGGGTGTCTGGAGGGGGAGTCACAGTGCGGAGTTTGCCGCAGTTGGGGATTTCAGATGGCGCACCACTTTGGCTGGCGATCCCACTGCTACTGAGTTTGAGGGCAGATCTGTACAGACCACTGAGTTCGCCCCGACGGCAACGTGGTCGCCAATGGTTACTCCCGGCAGCACGACTACTCCCGTTCCTAGCCAGGACCCATTTCCAATCTTCACATCGCGTGCTGGTTCCATAAGCAGACCAATAGGAGTATCGGGATCACTCGAATCGTGGCTGGCATCAGTGATGTACACGCCCGGGCCGAACCACACGTCGTCACCAATCACAACGCTCTTATGGCAGACGATGGAAAGGCCGCGTGCACCCCATACCCGTGATCCAATCCGCAAGAGTGGTTCGGTGGGAGTAGGAGTTGTTTCGGGGTCTCCTTCGGGCCACACAGCCAAGGTTGCTCCTGCTGCAATCAGGGTGTCGTTTCCAATCGAGATGTGCTGCGGTTGTAACAAAATTGAATATGGCTGTTCGATGATGCTGCCGCTGCCGAAGGAGCCAAACCCAAACTTTTCCTGGTCTTGTGATCCAACATAAGCCCAACGCAATGTCACCCGAGAGAACTCCACAACAGCAGTCGCGGCGCTGTGCATGAGCGGATGGACAAGGTTGATTCGGAGCGAATTCAGCCCTGATTTGCCGGGAAGGGCGAAGGGAAGCGTGGGGAACTGCACGCGGAGACGGTACTCGTAGTCGCAGACTTCATGCCTGTTCGAAGCAGAGTGGTTACTGTTCGGTCCTTATGACGCTCCCTATAACGAAGCTTGGTGACGGACTTCCTCTTCCCTCGAGTGCAGAGGATCTGACTGCAGATTGGTTGACGTTTGCCCTTGCGGAACACACTGGCGGAGCACGCGTTACTGCCGTCCATGCTGAGCCAATCGGTACTGGTCAGGTAGCGGAAACCAGACGTCTCTCGCTCAGTTGGGAGTCTGCAGATGCGGGCCCGGCAGTGATTGTCGCAAAGGTGCCGAGTACAAACCCGGTCAGCCTGACGGCCGCCAAGACCATGCGCAACTATGAACTCGAAGTGATTTTCTACCGAGATCTTGCCAGCACGGTTGATGTGAATTGCCCACAGTGTTTCTTTGCTGGCCACGATCTGCAGTCAGACGCGTTTGCCCTACTCCTTGCGGATCAGGCTCCAGCCGCTCAGGGTGATCAGCTTGGTGGATGTAGCCCCGAGCAGGCAGCACTTGGGGTGACGGAGCTAGTGGGGCTGCACGCTCCGCGTTGGAATGATGCCAGCCTGGAGGAACTTGATCTGGCTTGGCTGAATCGTGGCGGTACGGCAGGTGCCGGTTTTGCGCAGTTAGTAACGGGCCTGTTTCCAGCATTTCTTGAGCGTTACGAGGATCGACTTACTCCTGAACTGTCACAGACGGTGAGTTGGCTCGGCGAGAACCTGACTCCGTATTTGGCGAATCGCCCCGGCCCGCGGACGTTGACTCATAATGATTTCCGACTGGACAATTTGTTGTTTGGTGCCGACCGAGTGGCGGTTGTTGATTTTCAGACGGTGAGCTACGGCTACCCACTAGCTGACCTTTCCTATTTTGTAGGGGGAAGCCTGCTTGCAGAGGCCCGAGCGATGCACGAACAAGCCTTGGTGCAGCAGTACCACCAAGGCCTGATTGCCCGTGGAATCGAGTTGGCTTGGAATGATTGCTGGGACTGGTACCGCCGCTATGCCTTTGAGGGGTTGCTGATGGCAGTGATGGCTTCGATGGGAGTGGAACGAACCGAACGCGGAGATGAGATGTTTATGGTTATGGCGCAGCGAAGTAGCACGCATGCGAGTGAACTCAAATCTGCTGATCTGATCTGATCTGATCTGATCTGATCTGAGTTGGTCTGATCTGAGCCGTGCTGCGCTGATCGAGCCACTCTCAATCTTTGGGGGAATCCGCAATCTTTCGGGATTCGTGTTCCGCCCACTTGAAGACTCCCTGAGACATCAGTGACCGTTCGAGTCCAGCGCGAGTGCCGAACACTTCAGCACGGACTGCATGGATTCCAGGATCTGCGGGAGCAGCCAACGCAGCGAGTTCGGCCAGATGCCCGGCGAGACGGTGCTCGCCCGCAGCACTCAGTTCGGCCGCACGTGTTGCAAGCACCGATGCGCCACCGGCAAGGTCAGCAATCTCTTGGGCAAGCGCTGCCTCGGGGGCTGGCTTGAGGGTGGCGGGGTTGCCGTCATACCAACCGCCGTACAAGCGCCACAGGTTATGAACCACAAATTCCGGGTCGTCGTACGTGGGCTGCAACCATGGGCGGTCGGTCAGGTGCGCAGGTGGAGTCACCGTGTGAATGAGTTCATCTAGGCGCGCCCCGGCATTCATCAACTCAAGGGTCTGTGCGCACAGCGACTCAAGAAACTCTGCCGTCTCGGTGAGCACCACCCGGATCTGGTCCGCACCCGCAATCGGTAGGCCGTGACCGGGCAAAAGGAGTTCGGCATTCAAACTTGCCATTTTTCGCAATGCGGCAGCCCACTCGACCGGATACCTCTGAACCTTCTGAGGGTTCCCGCAGTTGGGCGCTACCCAAATAAACAAGTCTCCCGTGCAGAGAACGCGCCGCTCAGGCGACCACACCCAAGTGGCATCATCGGTCTCACCCTTGTCGTGAAAGAGTTCCAAGTTTTCGCCGCCGAACGGCAGGCTGAACTGCTCCACATAGGTTTGATCCGGGTAGCGAAACTCGGTTGGGAACAGCGGCGCACCAAGTTGAAACTGTCTCTGATTGATGATGCCGTTGTAGCCGCTGGTAAGGGAATAGCGGTCAAAGCGCAGCGGAAGGTTCTCATGCGCAATCACCCTGACGGGGCCGGCATCGGCCTCTGCTTCAAACTCGCCGACTCCACCCACATGATCAACGTGGCCATGGGTAAACACCACGGCCGAGAGGGGAGCTTGAGTCCAGTCTCGAATCGCTGAATGCACCGCTGTTGCATGAAACGGGGATGCCGCATCCACGAGTACGAGTTCGCTGGAACCTCGGCCTGAGCTTTCAGCATCAGCCCGAAGCGCAACCACGTTTGCGAAGCTCTCAACGAACCCGATTCCATCTGCGACTTCAGTGAGTTCCGTACTCCCCAGAATCGACACTGGTGGCCGATCCTTCATTGAGAGTTCGCCGCTCAGTAGGCGGCTCGACAGGCTAAGCAGGTCTTCGGGCATACCCTCGACTCTAGAGGGCAGCGGGTTGCTCGAGGAGTCCGCCAAGGTGCGACCGCAGGTCGCCCACTGTGCGAGACCGTACCTGAGCTCGAGTTACAAACCGGTGAGCAGTGTGTTCGTAGGTGAACCCAATGCCGCCGTGATTCTGCACGTTGATCTGCGAATTCTCAATTGCGGCATTCGTTGCAACTACGCGTGCAGCATGAGCGTGAAAAGCAGCATCGGGAAGGCCGTCGAGAACTGCAATCGCGCTGTAGCGAACGAGTGAGTTGGCTGCGTCAGCGCGCACCGCCATATCTGCACAGCGATGCTTCACCGCTTGGAATGAGCCAATCGGAGTTCCAAACTGTTCGCGGTCCTTGGCGTACTGCGTTGACTGCTGCGCAGTCGCAGTTGCGATTCCAGCGAGTTCGGCTGCAATCAGCACCGTGGCTCGAAGTTGAAGCCCTGAGGCATCGTCTTGGTAACACAGCGCCGGTATCTGCGAAACGGTTCCAATAGCAGTGGGAACCAGGCGATCGAGGGAGGCAAGAGGCTCGGCAACTAGGTCTGCTGCGGCCACAATGGCAGCACTGGCGCCTACGAGTACCAAGACCAAATCTGCTCCACCAAAGTCGGTGACGCGGAAGGTACCCGAGACTGTTGCACCTGCAACAGCAGCAGTATCTCCGTGAGGCTCAGCAAGGGCTACGAGTTGGGTTCCCGACAAGATCTGAGCTGCAAGCTCAGTAGCTCCAACCATGGCCGCTAGGCGAGCAGCTAGCACGGTTGGTAAAAACGGTCCGGGGGCTGCGTGGGTTCCAATCTCGGCAAAGAGCAAGGCTTCCTCGGCCAAGGTGTAACCGACTCCGCCAAGGGCCTCTGGTAGCCCCAATCCGAACCAGCCAAGCTCGGCGCATTGTTTCCAAAGCGCCGAATCCACCACCGAGTTGGCGCCATCGAGTTCGGCTAGCGCATGCAGGTCGAAGTTGCGTTCGAGTTGGCTGCGAACTGTGTTGATAATTTCGTCTTGTTCTTCGGTTGGTAAGAGATCCATCTTGTGCTCCTCAGGCCCGCGGCAGGCCGAGCACACGCTCGCCCACGATGTTGCGTTGAATATCGCTTGTGCCGCCACCGATTGTGTAGGCAAAGGACTGCAGATAGGGGCCTGTCCAAACGCCTTCTCCGTCAACCTCGGTGAGCCGAAGTGCATCGGCTCCGATGATGTCGAGTGCGAGTTGGTACACGCGCTGATGAAGTTCTCCGTGGAAGAGCCGCACGATTGAGCCTTCTGGTCCTGGAGTGTCCGTTCGAGCATTGCGAGAGATCCCAGTGATGGTCATTGCTCGCAAGGCGGCCACTTCTGCTCGAGCAAGCGAAAGCCTGCGGGCAAGTTCATCATCTTGTATTGCGGGACGTTTGCCGTCCGGACCAACTCGGATTTTGGCCTCGTCGATGAGCCGTTCCACTGTTGCTGCAAGCTCTACCTGATCGGCCATGAACGCAGTGCCGCGCTCAAATCCCAAGGTGGACATTGCAGTGCGCCAGCCGTTATGAAGCCCTCCCACCACATTGCTCATCGGGATGCGAACCTCGTCATAAAAGACTTCGCAAAAATCTGTGACGTGACTCATGGTGCGAATCTCACGGATCTCAATCCCGGGCGAGTTCATATCGCATACCACCCAGGTAATGCCCTTGTGTTTCGGAGCGGTCGGGTCGGTACGAACTAATAGTTCTTGCACATCTGCAACATGGGCATAGCTGGTCCACGTCTTTTGACCAGTCACGACGAGTTCGTCTCCGTCGATCTCTGCCTTGGTGCTCAAGCTGGCTAGGTCTGAGCCCGAGCCTGGCTCGGAAAAACCTTGGCACCAGACAGCTTCACCCTTCAGGATCTGAGGAAGGTAGGTAGAGCGCTGCTCCTCGTTGCCATTCACGATGATGGTTGGCCCGCCGTGCAGATTGCCCACGAACGTGCAGGAGTTGTTCAGAGTGAACGGTGGGTTTGCCTTGGCAAACTCCTCGTACCAAATCATCTGCTGGATATCAGTCAGGCCACGCCCGCCGTACTCGGTGGGCCAGTTGATACCAGCCCAGCCACCGTCAAAGAGGGTTCGTTGCCAGGCTAAATCGAATGCCCGCATCTCTTGGCCCTCTGGGGGCCGAGCTTCTTTGGGCAGGTTCTCATGCAACCAGGTGCTGGCTTCCTCGCGGAATGCCAACTCCTCGGCGGTCAAGTCGAGGTTCATGATCTGCAAGCTAGTCGCATGCCTGACGACCCGTCAGATCACCCGAGGGCTTAGCTCTTTGTGCTGGTGATCTCGCAGGTGACTTGTTGCACAGAGTCTCCGGCTTTCCCGGTGCCTTCCCAGTTGCCGTTCCCGGTGCTTCTGATTTCAGTCACTTTGTCTGAAGCAACCAAGTCCTTGGTGGTGACCTCTATGAACTTGACCACTAGTGAGGTGGAATCCGATGCGCCGGTGTAGGAACCAGTAGCAGTGAGCGAGCCGTCGGCCTCGATCTGGCAGGTGCGAACCGTCAGTGCTAGCTCTGGCCCGGAGTTGAGCACAGTAGCAACGCCGACAAAGGCGGCTCCTGCGACTAGGGCGAGAATCACGAGCATGCCAACGATGAGCCCAGCACGAGACTTTTTTGGCTCAGCAGGAGCGGGCTGAGCGGCAAACCCTTCCGTTGGCGGAACTGCTGCTGACCCCAGCGTGGACTCGCCCCAAGCTGTCGGAGGTGCACTGGGTGGGCCTGTGGGTGCTGGGTTATAGGGCGGAGGTACCGGTGGTGGCGTGAATTGTCCTGTTGGATCATCGCTCATGGTGTGTCCTCCTCGGGTTCGTGAACGTGCTGCTGCTGCGTTAGTGGTCTCTTTCTACTCTAATGAGGCTGCAGCAAAACCCGGCCTGGCCTTCGTTCATAAGAAGTTCATAGATTTGCCGGCTGGCATGCCGCGAAGATTGCTTCGCAGAGAGGTACCGTCGGCTGATCGAAACCCGCACCTACGTCCTCGACACTTCAGTGCTGCTAGCGGACCCTGCAGCACTGGAAAAGTTTGAAGAGCACGAAGTGGTTGTTCCGCTCGTGGTCCTCATGGAGCTGGAGGCCAAGCGCCTCCACCCAGAGCTGGGCTGGTCCGCCCGGGAAGCCCTGAGGTACTTAGAACGCTTACGCATCGAACATGGAACGCTGACTGAGCCAATTCCAGTAAATAATGTTGGCGGCACGGTTCGCGTGGAACTCAACCATGTCGATACATCGAGCTTGCCTGCAGCTTTTTCAAGCTCCGAAAATGACCACAGAATCCTTGCCGTCGGTCGCAACCTGGCTGATAAAGGTCTGCTTGTCACCCTGGTGAGTAAGGACCTTCCCCTGCGCCTGAAGGCCTCTGTTGCCGGCCTCGGCGCAGAGGAGTACCGCAACGAAATCACTGGCGGGGCAGAGGGTTGGTCTGGTCTCGTTGAGCTTGCAACCGAAGCCGAAACCATCGATCGCCTGTACCACGAGCGCAGTCTGTTCTTGGCCGAGGCTGCCGATCTGCCAACGAACGCGGGACTGGTATTGCGTTCGCCAAGCAGCTCGGCTTTGGCACGTTTGCATAGTGATGGTCGCGCCCATTTGTTAGATGGCGATCGCCACTTGTTTGACGTGCGCGGCCGCTCCGCTGAGCAGCGCGTTGCCCTCGACTTGTTGAGCGATGACAGCGTTGGAATCGTCTCCCTTGGCGGCCCTGCAGGAACCGGCAAGTCAGTCTTGGCGCTAGCCGCTGGCCTAGAAGCGGTGTTGGAACGTCGAACTCAAAAGAAGGTCATTGTGTTTCGACCGCTCTATGCGGTGGGCGGGCAAGACCTTGGTTTTCTGCCCGGCGATGCGGACGAAAAAATGGGCCCCTGGGCAGCAGCAGTCAACGACGCTTTGGAGTCCATTGCTGGTCCCGAGGTGATTGAGGAAGTGATTGCTCGCAAGCTGCTCGAGGTTTTGCCGCTCACACATATTCGGGGCCGGACTTTGACGGACACGTTTGTGATTGTTGATGAGGCTCAGAACCTAGAGAAGATGGTGTTGCTGACGGCACTCACTCGTCTGGGTGCCGGAAGCCGCGTAGTTCTGACTCACGACGTTGCACAACGAGACAATCTTCATGTGGGTCGCTACGACGGCGTTGCTTCGGTGGTGTCTACCTTGCGGGGCAACTCGTTGTTTGGGCACGTCACCCTGACTCGTTCCGAGCGCAGCCCAGTTGCAGCGCTCGTGACCGAGCTGCTCGGGTCAAGCTGATCAAACAGGCTCGAGGTGAAGCGTCCGGCGCCGCCTGTTTCAGGTGATACCGAAGGTGACGAGAGCCAGAATCAGCGCGAGGACTCCCACGAAGTCAACCGAGGCAGTTACTACCGGAATTCCGTAGGTATCGGGGTCGAGCTTGGATCGCCAAGCGGCGATGGTGCCGTAATAGGCCAACGCAATTACGAAGATCACAGCAATGAGTCCGCCGGCTAGCGAGGATGCCACCATCCAACCCAAACCGGGGCTTGCCTGGCCAAGGAGGGTGCCGATGACGTAGGCACCGACTCCGTTGAACACAAAGACGGGAAACCCAATAAACAGCACGAGCAGCGCATCGCGTCGTGCTTCTCTGCCGGGGCGCATGACAGGTTCAACAAGACCGAGATGCAAGTTTGTGGCCATGCGGCTCGCAAGGATGCCACCGAGCGCGCCGGCAGAACTGACAAAGGCAGGGAGCAGAACCAGGAGGGCGGGATACCCGGTGAACAGAGCCATCTGACTCTCAACTGCGATACCCGCCAAGGTAGAGAGCACAAGGGCAATGCTCAGTACGGGCAAGGACTCACGGATGATCTGACGGAACGAAGCTAGGTGGGTGCGAAGGCTTGCAAGGATCACGATCAGAGTGAGCAGAATCATGAGCCAGCCGATTGCAGTGGTGAACGATCCGTGGCCCAGAACCTTTGTGGCAAGGAACAGTGCGGGGATGGTGACAACGTCGCCCAGCGTGGACACCGTGGGTGCCACCAGGTTGTCAAGGTCCCACTCTCTACGCACCGCACCGATGGCGAGCAAGACAGTGGCCGCTAGCACGATCACGCTGGCAATGACGCCGCCGAGAATAGAGATCAGTGCCAAGTCGATCACGCTGATCGTGTTGGCGATACCAAAAGCCACCGAGATGACTTTGGCTAGAAACGCAAGCAAAAGTGACAGCATGAAGGTCAGCGACATCGAGGCCAGAACGTTCTGAATGAGTACGGATTCGCGCTTGGTAGAGACGCGAAAGGTACCCGTATGAATTGCAGTCGAGATTCGGTTTCCGACTGCACCAAAGATGTTGCCTCTCAGCCCAATTGCAGCAGGAATCATGACGAGTAAACCCGGTAGCAGTTCTAGGGTGCCGGTAATCGAGCCGAGTACAGCTCCCGCCGCAAAGCTGGTGCAGGAGTTGACTCCGAGCGCTACCAAGCTTTGGCGCGTTGCATCCCCGGTCGGCCCAAGGAGATCTACCAACCGTCGGCGAAACTCCAGGGGACGCGGACTCGGAATGCGGAACCGACTGGCCATGGCTGTTCGAGACAGTGTCAGGGCGACCAAAAAAGGAAGCCGGGCGAGGTCGCTACTCTACCGTTGTTGCGGCCTAGGTCGGTGACTGGCTACCTGGCCGGGGTGGGTCGGCTCGATGAATGGTTCCAAACCCAGTGGCCCGCGTATTGGCAAGGCGGGGGTCGCTATGTTCCAGCTTCATGCTGAGTAGGCGTTGCGCATAGCCCAGAATCCTGCCTGCCAGAGCCGGGTCCTGCGCTGCGTTGTGCAGTTCCTCCGGATCCGCTCGCAGGTCATAAAAAAGTGGCGGTAATCCGCCGGAAAAGTGCACATATTTGGCCTCGTGATCGCGGATCACAGAGATGGCGCACTGATCTTGCCGAATACCGAAGATCGACTCGATGATGGTGCTGTTGGGCTCGCGAAAGTCGAATTCAAACTGCACGGCCGATCGCCAGTTCTCTGGTCCAGACGCAGGCAAGGCTGGTTGCTCGAGGAACGGCAGCAGGCTTGCACCATCACAAAAATCAGGTGGGGTCACTCCAATGAGTTCAAGCAGCGTTGGGAAAATGTCAACGTTCTCACTGAAGGCCTCGATCACGCGGCCTGCCTGTTCGATACGGCCAGGTGCCCGGATGATGAGTGGAATCCGATAGCTCTGATCAAAAAATCCCAGTTTCTCGACGAACCAGTGGTCGCCTAGTTGTTCACCGTGATCAGAGGTCAGGATCACGATGGTGTTGTCAGTGCAACCGAGTTGGTCGAGGCCGTCGAGTAGCACCCCGACCTGATGGTCCACTTCTGCGATCATGCCAAAGTACGTGGCTTGTAGTTGTCGCTGGTCGACTTCCTCGGCGGGGGAGGGCACGATGGTGAGGGCTGCGGCCAAGAACGGGTGTTGTTCGGCTTCTTGTTGCATGCTCGGGTGACGCACCACCTCGGGCATGTCGGCTGGGTCGAACATGTCGTTATAGGGCGAGGGGGCAAGGTACGGGGGATGCGGGCGTAGATACGATAAGTGCGCGCACCAAGGTTGAGTTCCTCGGTCCGGTGAGGAGATCCAGTTCAGTGCCGCCTCGGTCAAGAACGCCGATTCGGTCTGTTCCGCCGAGTAAGTAGATGGCGCCCAAGTAGCCCCTCTACCCTCGGGAATCGGAACCTCTGCGGGGTCATAAATCTTTCGGTTCTCATCGGGTACCGCAAAGCCCTGATCCGCGAGCCAGTCAATCCAGGGATCGATGTTGTCGTCAAGTAGGACACCTACCGAGAAGCCATCCATGGGCTGCTCGTAGCTGCATCGCCTGGGATCATCGGATTCCAAAGTGGCTGGGTCAAGCGCAGTGTCGGTGTATCCAAACAAGGTTGGGTCGTAGCCCGCCCTGCGCAGTTCCCTTGGCAGCATCGGGAGATTGTCTGCCAAGGGTGCGCCGTTGTTCGTTACCCGGTGGTTCATTTGCCAGAGTCCAGTGAGCAGCGATGCGCGGCCGGGAGCGCAAGGGGCGCAGTTGCTGTAGTGGTTTGCAAAGCGCAAGCCTTGTTCGGCGAGTCGATCAAGGTTGGGGGTTTGTACGTTGGGATGCCCCGCAGCGGATAGGCATTCGGCCCGGAACTGATCCAAGGTGATCAGCAAAATATTGGGCCGGGGCAGATTGTCGGCACTGGTGTTTACGGAATCATTCACTAACCCATTCTGTCTGAAACAACGGGAACTGTCTGAAACCGCGCAGGCTGTTCGTTAGGGGGAGTAGGGCAATGAGAACCGGGTTCTATTCTTCCGCTACGTTGGCGAGTATGCCTATGCCTTCTGGAATTGGAATCATCGACACGATGATGGACCTGCCCTTTGACGATGTTCGTTCCATCTACGAGTTTCTCGCGCCCAACCTCAAGGACACCGCCTCGAAGGAAGAGTTTGAGTTCCCTGCTCAATACATGTTCAAGAAGGTGCCAGGTGCCATGGAGGCCGGCCAGGACCCGGTAGCGCACACGCTGGCGCTCATGGATCATCACGGAATCGAGATGGCCATGATTGGTGCTGGCGGAACGAACCAACTCAGGGCTCTGAATGATCACCCCGACCGGTTCTTGCCTTCGATTGGCGTTGACCCCAATGAGGGCATGAAGGCCGTGGAGCAGATCGTCAAGGCCTATGAGACCACTGGGCTGCGAGCGCTCGCAGGGTTTCCTGCGGGATACAACCCTCAGGTGCCCATAAATGACAAGCGCTGGTATCCGATTTATGCCAAATGCTGTGAGCTGAACATTCCCGTATTTATGTGCACCGGGGTGCCCGGTCCGCGAGTTCCGATGGCATGTCAGAAGCCTGAGTTGCTTGATGAGGTCTGTTGGTTCTTCCCGGAACTGACCATTGTGATGCGTCACGGTGCTGAGCCATGGGAGGAGTTAGCAGTCAAGCTGATGATTAAGTGGCCGAATCTGTATTACTCGACCTCTGCCTTTGCGCCGAAGTACTACCCCAAAGCAATCATCGATTACGCCAATACTCGTGGCAGCGACAAGGTGATGTACGGGGGCTATTTTCCCATGGGTCTGACCTTGGATCGCATCTTCTCTGAAATGCCAGATGTGCCGCTGAAGGATGAAGTCTGGCCAAAGTTCTTGCGTGAGAATGCGCGAAAGGTACTCGGTCTGAGCTGACCCGGACAAGGCTCAACTGAGCTGAACCGGACGGGGCTAGCGCCGTTCAGCCGACTTGTTCAGCCGACTTGTTCAGTCGGCGGCTAGGTCGGTCGCGAGTTCTGCCACCGTGGCTTCGCTCAATGCGGTGACCTCTAGATAATCCGGGTGATCCACTACGAGTTCCACTGGCCCAGTTGACCAAGCTGCTACTTGCTCTGGGGTGAACTCAAATCGAATGTAATGAACCGAGGCAGTTACGTCATCTCTGGTGAGCTGTGCCTCGTGATCCTCGTCAACAACGCAACGCACCTCGTGGCCTGCGAAGCGAAGTAGCAGAGAGCGCTGAATTCCTACCAGTTTTGGCAACCACTCACGCAACTGCTCTTCGCTAGTGAGTTCAAGAAACAGGGTTGCTGAAAGGGTGCCGGGAAGAGGAATGAGCGGGTTGTAGACGTTGAGCTCGGTGGTGATGCCTTCGTCGGACAGGATGTTCTCTGCTCGGGCCATCTCTTGCACCTGAAACAAAATGGTCTCTCGGTTTTCGAACAGCAGCGTGACGAACAGGCCGACGCCGATGCGGCGCCGCTTCTTGAGAGTGATGATCTCTGCGCGGAACTCATCGCGGGTGCGCTCGTAGGCGCGAAGGTCCGCAATGTCACTTAGTTTCAGCTTGCGCGGGGATAGGTCGTCTTGTGGCGATGAGGAACTCAAGTGGCGCTCTTTCTGCTGGAGGGGATTCGGGGGGGGGATGTCTTTTTTTGGGGAGGTGAGCGAGTGGGGTATTGCTTTTGATCTGGTATTGGGTCAGTCCTCAGGTAGCCCGTAGGAGCGGGCCATCTGGCTGAGTGGGTGAACTGGTTGGGTACCAGTCTCAAGGACGATGCCACCGTTGGCGAGGGAGCAGTCGCCTGCCACGGCTTCGGAGTCGGCCTTCTTTATTGCAGCTGCCATTTTGGTGGCAACCTTGCGGCTCGCCTGGAGATTCTCTTCACGTAAGCCCCACGTACCATCGATTCCCGAGCATTCGGCCACAACAGTAATTTTGGTGCCAGTTAGCTTGAGAAGGTCACGGCTCTTTAGCCCAACGTTTTGAGCTCGCAGGTGGCAGGGAGCGTGATACGTGGTGGTCTCGGGAATATGTCCCGTGAAGTCGGCATCAAGGCCTTCACCGCCGGCTGCCTTGTCTTCACGGTGAACCTTCATCAGGTACTCGGCTGCATCGAAGGAATGCTCGGCAACGAGTTCTGCATCTGGACCACCGACATAATCCACGTAGTCCTTCTTCAGGATGTAACCGCAGGTTGGTTGAGGCACCACAACCGCTGGGTTGCCTCCGCGGCGTTGTTCAGAGCGAATCCAACTGGCAAGAATCTTGATGTTGGTGCGGGCATTCTTGACGAATCCATCGATGTCGCCCTGGTGAAGCACGGGTGCTCCGCAGCACACCTCGCCCGCTGGCAACTCACATGCAATGCCGTTGTGCTCGTAGACCTGAACCAGGTCTTTGCCTGTTCTGGTGTCTTGGTACTCCACCAGGCAGGTTGGGAAGAGCGCAACACGCTCGCGTTCAGGACGAGCGAGCTTGGGTGTGCGCTTCTTGAACCAAGTAGAGAATCGCGTACGTGCAAAGGGTGACAGAACTCGTTCTGCGGCAATGCCAGCAGTGGATTCAATCATTTTCCGCGGAAGCGAATTAGGAGTCTCGATAGTTTTGTTAGCTAGCGGGGCTAGGGCTGATCCGACGCGACCAGTCAGGTCTGTATGGCCCAGTGCGAAGTCAGTGACTCGCTGTTTTACTGGTCGTTTGCGCGTGGTGTGCAACACCTGCTCGGCACGCATCATCAATCGGGGGAAGTCGAGATCCCACTCGGATTGACCGGGTATGTACGGGCAGTTGACGTAGCAGAGCTTGCATTGAAAGCACTCGTCGACGATCTGATCCTGCTGCGCTGGAGTCATCGTCGCTGCATCCTGTTTGGGATCTGCGTCGATGAACTCGAAGAGGGTGGGGAATGAACTGCAGAACTTGAAACAGAGTCGGCACCCGTGGCACAGGTCGTAGACCCGAGTCATTTCTTCTCGGAGGTCGGCCTCGACAAGGTATTTGGGGTGCAGGGGGTCGTAGGTGGTGGTCACAGAATTCTCCAGACGGTGACAGGAGGCGGGCCTGCCGGAGCAAGCCCGCCCGAGTCAGTACAAATTAGCTAAGTGAGGCGAGGCCCTCACCGAAGCGTCCTGCATGGGACTTTTCGGCGCGTGCCAGTGTCTCGAGCCATTCGGCGATCTCGTCGAAGCCCTCATCGCGAGCAGTTTTCGCAAAGCCGGGGTACATCTCGGTGTACTCGTAGGTCTCACCAGCGATGGCTGAGCGGAGGTTGTCTTCAGTAGGACCGACGGGTTCTCCGGTGGCTGGATCTCCAACCTCGGCGAGGAAGTCGAAGTGACCGAACGCATGGCCAGTTTCGCCCTCTGCTACGGAGCGGAACAGAGCGGATACGTCTGGGTAGCCTTCGATATCTGCCTTCTGAGCGAAGTACAGGTAGCGGCGGTTGGCCTGGCTCTCTCCTGCGAACGCCTCCTTCAGATTCTCTTCGGTTTTGGTGCCTTGTAGGCTTGGCATAGTTATCCCTTTCTTGTTGTGTTGTTAGGTATTGCTGGGTGACTGGATTGCTGAGTGATTGTCTAACGGCGTGGCAGCAGCCTTACTGCGTGACTGTTTAGGTCAGTGCGGAGCAGGCCGCCTAAGCCTCTGCCATGCGGTGCTGGTCTTTAGCTAGGCAGTGCTCGCACAGTCCGCGGACCAAGATCTCGGTTTCGGAGACTCGAAACCCCGTTGGAAGTGCCTCGTTGAACTTCAAGGAGTCAAGGTCTGCTTCGACGTCGCGCACCATGCCG
Source organism: Bifidobacterium breve (assembly GCA_945901935.1). Lineage (GTDB taxonomy): Bacteria > Actinomycetota > Acidimicrobiia > Acidimicrobiales > Microtrichaceae > IMCC26207. The sequence continues at coordinate 38,086 of CAMDLX010000011.1, forward strand.
CAGCCCTCGCAGACCAAATGGTGATGGGCGTCTTCAACATTGGAATCAAAGCGGGCTGATCCGGTGCCGAGATCTAGGTGGAGGATCTCTCCCATATCGGTGAGATCGTTCAGCGTCTGGTACACGGTTCGTAGCGAGATGGTGGGCATCTGCTCTGCAACCTGCTCATAGACAGTTTCGGCGCTCGGGTGGGTGTGGTTCTGGTACAGCACCCGGAAGACAGCCTGGCGTTGAGGGGTGACTTTTAGGCCACGCTCCCTAAACCGCTGGGTCAATTCCTCGGGCGAGTGCATGCAGGGGATCGTATCCCTACAGATTACTAATCTGCAAGCGTTGTTGACTGGGAATAGTTGAATATTGGGTGGTAGCGCTGGGCCGGGTGGGGTTTAGGGGCTGGGTTTGCCGTTGTGTTGGGTGTTGAGTTGGGTACCGGTTGGTGTGGTGATGATGTATCGGCCGGGTTTGTCAGGGTTTTGGGTGATGGTCCAGCCGTTTGTGTGGAGTAGTGCGTGGTGTGGTTTGCATAGGGAGACCAGGTTGTTGAGGTCTGTTGGTCCTTCGTCTTGGGCTTCTTTGACGTGGTGTAGGTCTACCCAGTTGTGTGGTGCGTCGCATCCGGGGACGACGCATCCTTGGTCTCTGATAGCTATGGCTTTGCGTTGGTTGGGTGTTGCGTAACGAACAGCGGTTCCTAGGTCGAGTGGGATGCCGAGGCTGTTGATGATGAGTGCTTGGATTTTGGGGTCGCAGTTGAGGAGTCGGGTGGTGCCGTCTTGGAGGCGGACACCATCTGGTGTGCTGGCGTGGACGGGGTCTGAGGCTTCAATGACAAGGGTGATATCAGTTGCTGGGTTGTTCGTGGTGCCTGGTTGGGTGCTGATAGCTCTGCGGATGAGTTCGGTGAGAGCTTCAGCTAGAAGTTGTGGCCGTGTGGGGATGATGTGATCAGGGTTAGCTGCTTTGAGTTTGCGGTGATGCGCGACACGCCGGTCGGTCTCGGCGAGGAGCGCTGCTCGGATTGTTGCTGCTGTGTCGGCTACGAAATCGCCGTCGAGGTGAAGTTCACCCGACAAGCCATCTGAGAGGTTGATCCGGTTGTGGTCAGGGTTGGGTAGGTGTGCACCGTCTGGGTCAGCAAGATCGATAAGTGAGCGTATTTCGTTTGCCCATTGTTCGAACCGGACACCGGTTGTGAGGCTGATGAACTCTGCTTGTAACGCAACCATGATGGGTTCAACCCGTGTGACACACAACTTTGACAGCAGTGCTGCATGATCGGCGGTGATGATCCCGTTGCGTAACGCGTCAGCTACCTCAGGTAACACGGATCGCAATTTGCGGGCAGTTGACACCATCCGCGACGCAACAGGGCGTGCGAGGAGATATTCGTGACCTAACCATGCGTTCATGACTAGGCCTTTGGTGCGTAACGAAACGTTCCGGGCGTCGAGTTCACCCACGACTGTTAACCGGGCTGAATCCAACGCACGTTGGGCTGATTCCAACACATCAGACAACCCAACAAGCACCTCATCAGACACCACACCCACACCAGCCCCAGAACCAGCAGAACCTGCAGAACTCACACCTGCAACAAGGTTCGCTAACGCAACCAAACCACCCGCACCCTGACCCGCAACAACACCCAACTCCACACCCAAACCAAAACCAGATACGGGCGCTGCCTGATCAGCTTTGGAGGGGATTGCTTCGGGGTCTTCAGGAT
>CAMDLX010000012.1 GCA_945901935.1 Bifidobacterium breve
ATCTTTGGGCCGGTTCTAAGCGTGATCCCGTTCCGTGATGAGGCCGAGGCTGTGATGATTGCAAACGACAGCGATTACGGGCTTTCGGGGACTCTCTGGACCCGGGACTTAGGCAGAGCGCTGCGCGTCAGTTCAGCAGTGCGCACAGGGGTGATGTCGGTCAACACAAATCGCAGCGTTCGCTACGAACTGCCCTTTGGTGGGTTTAAGAAGTCGGGTGTCGGACGAGAGCTGGGAATGGCCTCGATGGATCACTACACCGAGCAAAAGACTGTGTTCTTTAGCGCTGACTGAGCATTGACTCCGTCAACCTCAACAAAGCTTCAGCCACCGCTCGTGTTACTTGCCCAGGCGACTAGTAACCAAAGCGCTGCGCTTGCCCATCTTGAATAATCGTTGTCTGCGTGCGTGCCCCGAAGCCACCCTCATCAGTAAGAGTTGGCCGTGGGCCAGTGACTTGGGTCGCGTAGAGCACGGCTAGGACTACCAGCAAGACGGCAATCAGGGTAGTCCAATGCGGCTTGCGCCGGTACCTGCTCGGAGCAGCAGGCCGAGTAGACCCAGTTAGTGCTGGGTCTCCGAGGTCTCGATAGGACACCCCAGGTGGCGGAGCGATAATTCCTGCGAGCGCTACAACCTCATCAGCCGAAATTCCCATCAACCCGGCAACAAACTCGGCAGGGTACGCGCAGAGTTGCAGCAGAGCGCCCGCCACTTGCTCCTCGGGAGTAGCCCGAGCAAGGCGTCGTCGCAGGGCCTCACGCAGTGATGCGTTGGCATCGGACTTCGGAGCACTAGCGGATGAAATGACGGTTGCAGTCCCAGCATCCTTCGCAAGCGCGCTTGGCTGAAGTGCCTGTTGCACGGTGAACAGAGTGAGTTGCTCAAGCCATTGCCCAGACCGTTCCTCGGGAAGCTGTCGAACACGATTCACAGCCACGGCCGACACCGCTCCTGCCAACTCTGAGTCTCCTAACAGCCTGTAGGACACGGCGTAAGAATTGGCGTGAAGGGTCTGATCGTCTTCTGGAGCGGCCATGGATCTATCAATCTTCATCTGAGGCGAGAGGTTGAACCCCGTACCGTAGGCGGGGTCAAGCGCTGAAGAGAACCACAGGACGAACTCGTGCTGCGGGGGTGCGCCCGCGCCACCAGATTTCCAGCAAGACTAAAGCTATGGCTCTGCCCCCAAGCTCGGACAACCAACCCCCAAAAGGTCCGGGCAAACAGTTCTTCGTGCCTTCACCGAGTGCTCCCCGCGCCAAGGGTCAACAGCCAGCGCCCCCAAGGAGTGCAGGCCAGGCCCCTAGAAAGCAGACTGTCCCCGCTGCTACGGCGCCGCGTTCAACTCCAGCATCGAAGAAGTCCTCTGCCGCCAGAAGTTCACCAGGGACCAAGAGCCCCCCTACACCCAAGAAGAGTCGAACCGGCCTGCGGTGGCTCATTCTGCTTCCGATATTGTTAGTAGTCGCAATGTTTGGCCTGCTCTTCAAGGCCTACTCCACGTACAACAAAATCCAGCGAGTAGATCTGTCAGGAGTGCTAGATCCGGTATCCGGTGACTCAACCAACTATCTTCTTGTTGGCTCCGACTCGCGTGAGGCCTTTGACCCTGAAGGCTCAAGCGGAGTGACTGGGCGTCGGAGCGACACCCTCATCGTGTTACGCACCACGCCGACTGGCTCGTCGATGATGTCGATCCCTCGTGACCTCTGGGTCACCATTGCGAGCACTTCCAAGCCAGGCCGAATCAATGGCGCCTACAACGACGGGCCAGCAAATCTTGTCCAGACAGTCCAACAGAATCTGAACATTCCCATCAACCACTACATGGAAGTTGGGTTTGGTTCGTTTGCTGGCTTAGTTGACGCAATCGGGGGAGTCACCATTGAGTTTGCGAATCCTGCATTCGACGATCAATCAGGTCTCGTTGTGGATACTGCTGGCCCCGTGACTCTAGATGGGACGCAGGCCTTGGCGTATGCCCGCTCGCGGAACTACACCGAGGTTATTGACGGTAGAGAAGTCACCGAGCCGACTGCTGATCTTGGTCGTCAGCAACGTCAGCAACAGTTCTTGCGAACTGCCCTGAAAGAGGTGGGAGCTACCCGCAACCCTTTGACCCTGCTCAGAGTTGCCGACTCTATGTCTTCGGAACTGATCATCGACTCTGATCTTGGATTTAGTGAGGCTCTGAAATTTGTTCGCAAACTTGGTTCCTCTGACCCTGCCACGGTTGTGCTTCCTACGGAAGGGGTACGTAAAGGTAAGGCCGCGGTCCTCGTGCTCCTCGAGCCAGAGGCACAAGTTGTGCTTCAGGGTTTCCGCTAATCACCTGGGATCACTGCTCAGGAAAATGGGCATGCTGCCTGCGCTGACTACACTCGCCTCATGCCTACAGAACAACCAGCAGCAGACGGATCCTCGCCACGTCAGACAAAGTTCTCGGAGCCTTTTCCGATGTACATCGATCCCTCGAAAAGTTACCAAGCAGAGATCGTCACCAACCACGGAACGATGACGGCGTTTCTGCATGCAAGCGATGCCCCAAACACCGTGAACAACTTTGTAAACCTGGCCCGGTATCACTACTACGACGGTGTCATCTTCCACCGTGTGATTCGCGAGTTCATGATTCAAGGTGGAGACCCCGAAGGCTCAGGGCGCGGCGGACCCGGGTACAGGTTTGCCGATGAACTACCGGCAGCCGGCAAGTACAAGGTTGGCTCGCTCGCAATGGCGAATGCCGGGCCAAATACAAACGGAAGCCAGTTCTTCATCATCTCCGGAGCTGCAGGAGTTCGTCTGCCGCCTCAGTACTCGCTCTTTGGTCAGTTGATTGCTGGCGAGGATGTACTCAAGGCCATCGAGAGCCTGCCAACTGGTGCTCAGGATCGCCCCGTCAACGAGGTAGTCATCGAGTCCATCACGATCACCGAAAGCTGACTCGGACTAGAACTCGGACTCGGTCGAACTTGGCTCGGATGCCAAGTTGGTCTTCGGCGCATTACTCACCTCTAGCGCGTGAATCCTATGAATCTTAAGAAGCCCTATGAATCCTAGGAAACTGTCGCTGCTTGGCCTTGGCAGCCTTGCAGTCGGTGGCGCGCTATTTCTGGCTTTCAGAAAGCTTGCGCACCAGTCACCCAACTCCTCGGTCATCCCTACTCAGCGAGTTCGTCGATCCGCTCAGTTGGCCGTGGTTGGCGCGCGGAGCGGTGGCAACTTCGTCTCCATGAAGGCTCGAGGAGTACTCGCTACCGAGGAGCGTCGTGAGGAACTCCGGTCAGAGTTCGAACTGCAGACGGCCGAGCAGGTCACTCAGGTCCTTGGCAATATGCGCGGGGCCATGATGAAGCTCGGTCAAATGGCCAGCTATCTAGATCAGGGATTACCTGAGCCAGTAAGACAATCTCTCGCTCAGCTGCAAAACAATGCGCCTCCCATGGCCTACGCCTTGGTTGAACAGGTCATCATCGAGGAACTCGGTGGCGCACCTGATGTTATTTTCGCCGAATTCGCTCAGCTGCCGCTAGCTGCGGCCTCGATTGGCCAAGTTCATCTCGCTACCACTCATGCTGGGCAAAAGGTGGCAGTGAAAGTGCAGTACCCGGGGGTTGATCGGGCCATAGCTGCGGATCTAGACAACACTGATCTGCTGTTCCAGATGATGAGTCTGCTTTTTCCGGGCATGGATCCTGGTCCGATTGTGGCGGAGTTAAAGGAGCGGATAGCAGAGGAGCTTGATTATGCCCTCGAGGCTGACCACCAACGAATGTTCGCCTTGGCCTATGACGGCCACCCCTATATCCACGTCCCTCAGGTACTCGATACGCTGTCAACCCAGCGGGTTCTCACAACCGAGTTTGCCGAGGGAGTCCCTTTCTCTGAGGCGATGACCTGGTCGGACGAGGAGCGGCAGCTAACAGCGGAGTGCTTGTACCGCTTTGCATTTGGCAGCATCTACCAGCTCAATGCCTTCAACGGTGACCCTCACCCGGGCAACTATGTGTTTCGACCCGGCGGTCAGATCACGTTCTTGGATTTCGGGCTCTGCAAGCGATTCACGGCAGCAGAAGTGCAGGTCTTTGAAGAGATGATTCAGGCCATCGTGTTAGAGAAGGACATCGGCAAGTTCCGAGAGATTATTCAAAGAATCGGCATTCTGCCGCCTGACCTCGAGGTCCCTGATCCCGTAATGCAGGAATACTTCGGGCACTTCTACGAGTTCGTCCTTGATGATCAGGTCATGGAGATCACACCCGAGTATTCCTCGCAGTCAGTCAGACAATTCTTTGACCTTTCGGGACCCCACGCCGAAATCATGAAAGTTGCGAACCTGCCGCCATCAATGGTCATCATCCAGCGTATCAACCTAGGTCTCTTTGCTCTGTTCGGAGACCTTCAGGCTCGCGGAAACTGGCGACAGATTGCTGAAGAGCTTTGGCCCTTTGTGTCGGGACCACCGTCAACTCCCATGGGGGAGAAGATCGCTGACTGGCAGACTGCTGCAGCTACTCAACAAGCCTAATTGGGTTGCCGAGAATGGCAGCAGACCATGTAGTGGTGTCAGTGACCCCACTAGGGAATGCAGCACGAACCTTGATCCAGCACTGAGTGGCAACAGCCGGAGTGCATGTGTAGTTAGCCGGAATAGGGATATCTACCGTTACGCTTCGACCGTCAAATCCGTTTGCACTTGAGACGTTACTGAGCGTGCAAGTGCTGGGAGTTGAACTCAGAGTTGCCCCGTCGTTTCGCCTAAAGGCACACCCCGAGAATGTCGCAGCAAATTCAGCTGGGGGAAGAATCTGTAGCACCCCTGCCGAAGCTGCATCGCCGATATCAAACAGCGTGACTCGAAGTGTTCGCCCTGCGTCGTAGGGGAGTACTCGAGCTAGATAGAACGAAGTATTTGCAGCAGTGGCATTGGCATAAATCGGTAGACGTCCTCTGGCATTGATCGACACAGCCGAGCCGTCGACTGCTGCGAGGCCAGCTGTTCCGAAACCAGCAAAGATTGACATCCGGTTATGGCCACCATCGACAACAGACGCGCTGTACACCGTGGGTGCTGCGGCAGTGGCATTGCTTCTGACTTGCAGAATGTATTCGCCTGTCGACACCGACCCTGCTGGAATGGAGCACATAGTGACGTTCTGTCGAAAGAGTTCGGCAAAGGTGTTCGAGCCATCAGCAGCGTTAACTACAGCCTGAGCATCCTGCTTTCCATCGGTTGGGTGGAGGTACTGATAAATGGTGGGATTGCTTCCACCAGGGTCGAAGGAGGGCATCTGCTTAGTGCATCCAGCTACCACTGGATTATCTAAGTCAGACCAAGGCGTAGCGTCGGGGCCACGCACAATAAAGGTTGTCTTGGTGCCGCGTCCGCTGATGTCTTGGTCGCCTGTGCACCACGAGGTGAGACCTGGTGCAAAGCGGAGCGCTCCATCTGGGTACGGTGTTCCAGGGAGGGCCTGTAAGGCGTTCGCCTCTGACTGCGTAGGCATATTCACACCGCATGTGTCATTCACATAGGTCATAGCTGGGTCATACACCTGGATGTTCAGTGGTTGGCCCACCACTACCGATGCCACCTTGAGTGCAAAGAAGTAACCCTCGGTTGCGTACTCATCATTGTTGATTCCTGAGATCACGGTTCCTGTGCAGTTGGCTACCGAGGTCGCACAGAACTTTGCTTGAAAGCGGTCGCCAGACTTTTTGGTCGCGTTCGGCCCGGCAATATTGATCCAGAACTGAGGGGTGTTCTGAGCGCGAGCTGGGTCATTACCCAGCTTGTTCTCTGGTGATCCCATCGGCACCGGTGCTACGTACTCTGCTACTGCCTCTCGAGTTAGGTCAACACTTCTAACTCCGAGAAGTCCCACAAAATATGTTGGAATTGTCGCCTTGACCTTCACTCTCAACCGGTTTGGATTTGGCTCTTGTGACACTGTCACTGTTGCGTTCGAACCATTCTTGAAACCATTTTGACCTGTCAAGCTTCGGGCCGTCGTGGTAGCGGAAGGTAGATCCCCAGGTAGAAACGCTGCACCAGCATGTGCACCAGCATCCGCTGAGCGCTGAATCTTTTCAGCTTGGAACCACCAGTTCGACAGGTCTACGGCGAACCCTGCAAACCCCATCAGCATTATCAACATCAGGGCGAACCAGATCAGCACAACTCCGCGCTCGCCCCGCTCGCTACCTCGCTGGCGAGTAGATGCGCTATCCCTCACGCGTCCCCGGATGGAGTGGAATCCGCGCGTCACTGTCATCCGCCGGGGCATTGATCACTCGGTAGCGGCTCAAGGCGCATCACAGTGTGGCCAGTGACGGTTCGATTGCTGCCAAAAAACCCGGTGATGTATTTGTGCTGCACCTGAACAAATACCCCAATGGTGTCCACAGTCACTCCGCATGCATCTGCGTTTGTCCAGCTACCTGTTGTTTGGGTCATGGTTTTGGTAGTCGGATTCCAAGTAAATTTCACGCAACTCGAGGAACAGCCGCCCGCCATTGCGTCCCCTGGGTATCCACCGAATGGGGCTCCGTCAGTTGCTGCAGGATTCACCTTGTAGACAGCCATGCCGACAGGGGTTCCGTTTGTCAGCACCTTCAGGTCTGCAGCCGATGAGAGTGCGATCTGTGTGAGTGCAGCATTCTGAGCGGAGGCTACGGATCCGGCCTGCGCATATGCAGTTGCAGCGAGTCTGGCTCCGCTGCGGGTAGAGGCTGTAGAGGTGGAATAGGAGGTGAACAGCATTCCGAACTCAATGATTCCAACCACGATAAGGATCATGACCGGCAATACCATTGCGGCCTCCACCATGACTGCACCCTGCTGCGAGCGTGTGCGAGCATGCTGCGCTCGGCCAGAAAGAAGTCTCACCTGTTCGTTGTCGGCGCGAAACAACGACACCTTTAGGTCATTTGGCCCACCTGATGATTCGTTGGACCTAGTACTTGCAATCCCTAGAGGACACTACGAACCAGAACCTCTGCAGCCCGGCTAGCGATCAGGTCCGTATCAAGATCTGGTTGAAAGATATGTTGGATAAATCCAGCAAAGATTTGGGCGACAAACACCTCGGAGACAGTCTCTGTGTCTTGGATCTCTGGCACGTACTGTTCGAGCAAGCTCAGAACGCCCGTCCTGAAAAGTTCCAGCATTGCCGAACCAGTTGGAAGGGCTACTGCCTGATTCCTCAGCCCCTCACCCAAGAGAAGGCGCAACACGTCCTCCTCTTCGAGAGCGCCCGACCAGAACAAGTTGAATACTGAGCGGAGGCGCTCCGGAACATCTGCTTCAGCCTCGAGTCCCGCAACTTTAACCTGACTCGCTAGGCGCGTGTCATAGCGTCGCTCCTCAAACACACTCTGCAGCAGGGCATCCTTTGAGGGGAAGTAGTGGTAGATAGCAGCCACCTGCACGCCGCAAGCCTGAGCAAGCTGCCGCATGCTCATCGCAGCGGAACCCTCTGCCGACATCAGGCGCAGCGCCTCGTCAAGGATCCGCTCACGTTGATTCACAATGAGTTCAGTGATCCACAGGGCAGCCAGCCCCAGGAGTGAAAGTGGCAGGCAGGTGATTCAGCGCAAGCACTAGCGTGGAATCCCCTCGAGAGGGAACTGCGTCCGCAGGAACGGTGATATCTGGTAGCCGGGTCAGAAGCTCCTGAAACACGGTGGTGATCTCCATTCGAGCCAGGTTTGCTCCCAAACAGAAATGTGGCCCGATCCCAAAAGCAAGATGGGGGTTTGGATTACGCGTGAGGTCAAGTTCATTGGGATGGGTAAATACGCGGTGATCACGGTTGGCACTTCCGTAGAGCATGAGCACGCGATCGCCCACCTTCAGCTCCGTGTTGCGATAGGTGTGATCCACCGTCACCGTTCGGATAAAGCCGAGCACTGGCGTCACATAGCGAACAATCTCGTCCACTGCTACTTCCATGAACTCGGGATTATTCAGATTTTCAAGTAGCAATTTGCGCTGCTCGGGAAACCTGCTCAAAGCAACAAGACCGCCAGTGAGGGCATTTCGAGTGGTTTCGTTCCCAGCCACCATGAGCACAACAAGAAAGGCCAGCAGCTCGTCATCTTGAAGTCGCACTTCCTCGGCCATCTTGGCCAGAGACTCTTCGTCAAGGCCCTGTGTAGCCTTGTACTCCTTCGTCAAACCTCCATCGTCAAAGGCCTGAGTCAGGATGCTGATGAGGTCACTCTGCGGGTCAGCTCGGCGCTCAGCAATCAGTTCAAGGGCCAATTCAGCAAACTCGCCGAAGGCCGTAGCCGCCGCTAACAACTGAGGTGAGTCGGCCTCGACGTGGCCATCTCCATCCATCATTGCGTCCGACCATCCGTACATAGACATGCGCTGACTCGGATCAAGTCCCATCAATTCACAAATGATGATCAGCGGGATGTGAATTGCAAAGTCAGAGACAAAGTCGACGTCACCCTTCGCTTCCATGGCGTCGATTATTTCGTTGGTGAGTTCGCGAACATGCGGAATCATCTCTCGCACCTGTCGCGGGGTGAACCCCTTATTGATCAAACGCCGCTGCCGCACATGCTCCTCACCATCAAGGGTAATGATCGACATGTCGCCGGCAATCTTGGGGCGCACGCCAAACCGACTGCAGTAGGTCTCCTCGTCCCGGCTAAGAGCGAAAATATCCTCGTGTCGGGGAGCGATGTACAGATCGTTCACTTCGTCGTAATGCAGGTAATCCAGACCACGTAGCCAAGTGAACAGATCATACGGATCGTCAAAAACCCGTGGGTCGTTGAAATCAGTCTTGGAATAGTTCACTGCGGAATCCGTTACGGTCATGAGAACCCCTTATTACTACTTGTGGTGGTGCTGGGAACATCTCGTTCCTGTGTCGAAATCGTACCCCTTACTGAACGTTCGTTCAAGAGCTTTTTTAAGGGTTCTCGGTCATCTCCGGTGTAGCTTTCTTCCATGAGCATCACCGCTGAACCAAGAACTCCAGCAGACAATTCCAGTGTGACTACTGCAGGGACGCAGCCACCTCTGAACACGTTCGAGACCTTCGACCCTCGGACAAACACCCTGATCGCAGAGATCGAAGAGATGGGGCCTGAACAAGTTGAGCAGGCGGTAGATCGGGCGCGTTACCTAGCTGGGGCTTGGTCGGCATTGACCTATAAGGAGCGTTCACGGCATCTTCTCCATGTTCGAGATCGGCTTCTAAATTCCGCGGAGGAACTTGTTGACACCATTTGTGCAGAGACTGGCAAACAGCGCGCCGAGGCAGTTACTACTGAGTTGATGGCCGTTTGCGAAACCATCGGCTGGTACGCGAAGAACGGTGGGCAGGTACTCATGCCCCAGAGCGTTGCGCCAGGTCTCATGGCTCATAAGAAGGCTTGGAAGCGCTACGAGCCGCTTGGTGTCATTGGTGTGATCAGCCCCTGGAACTACCCATTTACCTTGTCGATGACCCCTGTGATTACTGCCTTGTTTGCTGGCAACACTGTGGTACTCAAGCCATCTGAGGTAACTCCAACTGTTGGGCTCGCCATCGGAGAGCTGTTCGAGGATGAGAACTGGGGAGATATCGTCCAGGTCGTCACGGGAGGCGGTGCAACTGGCGAGGCGTTGGTGCGAAGCGGGGTAGACAAGGTTTGCTTTACGGGGTCCGTCCGCACTGGCAAGCGCGTCATGGCAGCGGCTGCAGACTCCCTCACGCCGGTGTTACTCGAGTTGGGTGGCAAAGACCCGATGATCGTCTGTGCTGACGCAGACCTTGCACGGGCATCCAAGGGTGCCGTCTGGGGCGCATTTCAGAACTCAGGGCAGACCTGCATGTCAGTGGAGCGCTTCTACGTGGAGGAAGCAGTTTTTGAGGATTTCGTGGAGCGGGTACTCGTAGAGACGGCCCAAATTCGCCAGAATGCGAGTGGGGGAGATATCGGGTCAATGACCTTCGCTCCACAGTTGGCCATCGTCGAGGACCACATCGCCGATGCAGTCAGCAAAGGGGCTCGCATCCTTGCTGGCGGCAAGCGCCTTGATCAGCCTGGCCTTTGGTTTGAGCCCACAGTTTTGGTCGACGTCGATCACACCATGAGCATCATGGTTGAGGAGACGTTCGGGCCAGTCATGCCGATTATGTCGGTGAAGGACCCAGAGGAGGGTCTTCGTCTTGCAAACGATTCGATCTACGGGTTGAACAGTTCTGTTTGGACCTCGGATCAGCAACTCGGAATTTCTATCGCCAACCGCCTTGAGGCTGGCAACGTTTGCATTAATGACTGCATAGTTTCCTATGCAATTCCTGGCCTTCCCTTTGGGGGAGTGAAGCAGTCAGGAATCGGCCGGGTGCATGGACCAGAAGGTTTACGAGAGTTCTCCTCTGTGAAGTCCGTCATGTCGAGTCGAGTGACTACTCCGCGCGAAATGTGGTGGTTCCCAGTCCCCAAGGCACTAGAGGCTCTCGGGATTACTTCAGCGAGAGCACGGTTTGGAACCACGCTCGCAACTCGGATCAAGCGATTCAAACGAACTACCTAACCCGAACTACCTAACCCGAACTACCTAACCCAGAACCGGCTCAAATGAAGCCCTAGGCAATCAGGGAGACTCTGCGTGAATCAGAGTGCGATGCAAAAGCCTCGCTACTGCATCAGCCGGTGGTGAAATACCGCCACTCAGGGGCTCAACCGAACAGAAAACCTCGGTCGTAGCGTTTCCCCTGCCCTGCATGCTGAGCAACACCGAACTGGTCGGCTCTTCAACGAACTCAATCACTATCTCGAGCAGCCCCGCTGAGGGATCAAGGTAACTGATCTCGCCGAGTTCGTGCGCCATATCAATCAGCAACATCAGCGTTTCTGAAGCTGGAGCGGCCACCGAAATGGTCAAATCCCCAAGCAGCAGAATCTCAATTTCTTCCTCTTTTTTCGGAGCTCTCCGGCGGCCTTGCTCTGCAGCTGGCTCTTCCTGTTGAGCAGCAGCAGCAGGAGCAGGGTCTACCACTAGAGAAGTGAGTAATAGGTAAGCGCTAGTCAGTGCCATGGTTCGCTCGGTGGCATCCGCTTTGGAGTTGATGTCTGGGTGTGTGCGCAGCAGCAGCATTCGGTAGGCCGCGCGAATCTCAGCCTCTGAGCAGGCAGCCTCAACACCGAGCAGTAGACGTGCAGCATCTACTTTCGAAGTGCTCACGCCTATGCCGCCGTGCGCCATCTCACGGGAGCGTATCCATGAAATCCACTATCGCTGAAGTAAAGAGATCGTTGCGGTCTCCGGCAACCATGTGACCGGCGCCAGAGACATCTACAAACTTGGCGTCAGGACGGAGGACCAGAAACTCTTGAGCAGTCTCCTCGCTGACCAAGTCAGACATCCGGCCGCGCACGAGCAGGGTTGGCACAGTCAACGCAACAGTCGCATCAACAAACTGCCCTGTCACCGATCCCGTTCCAATTGGTAGCGGGCCTAGGAAGATGTCTGGGTCCCAGTGCCAGCGCCACCTTCCGTCGTTATCGAGCCTCAGGTTCTTTGCCAAACCAGACGTATCCGCTGGTCGGGGCCGGTGCGGTTGATATGCGGCAATTGCATCGGCGGCATCATCAAGACTCTCGAAACCTGTCTCAGCGCGGTCGAGCATGAACTGAACTATCCGGTCGACGCCGACCTTTTCCATCCGTGGAGTGATGTCGACGAGGACGATCGCGGAACAGCAACCTGGCATCAGTCGGCCCTCTGCTAACAGGCTTGCCAATCCGCCGAGAGAAGCTCCAACGACTACTGGTCGCGAATTTGTCTGCTCCGTGAGCGCCACGCAGACATCCACAAGATCCTCGGCAAAGCGAATTGTTGAATAGTCACGGTTATCGGCTTTGTCAGATTCGCCGTGACCGCGCTGGTCGTAGCTGACCGCAAACCAACCCTGCTGAGCTAACGCCTCAGCCGTACCACCCCAGCTATGACGAGTTTGACCACCACCGTGAACTAAAACCACCGCCCGATCAGTCGGGTTTCCCCAACACTGCGCAGCAATAGTCATGCCAGTTCTGACAGTGAACGCTATGAGGTCATGATCAATCTCAGACAATTCTGTGCCTAGATCAAGGACTTCAGGAGTTCCCAGGTGCGCGAATGATCTTCGGCACTCGGGGCGGCTATCACTGCAGAGAACTCAGTTACGCCACCATCGGCTAGGCGACCGAGAGCAGCGGCAACGTGTTCCTCATCGCCAATAATGGCTACATCGGCTGGGCCTTCGGCTCCCTCGATGTCGAGCATCGCGCGGTAAGAAGGTAGGCCCCCGTACAGCGCTAGCTGCTCGGCGACGATTGCATACGCAGCATCGGGGTCAGAGGTGACACAGACCGGCAAACCAGCAATCACCCGGGGCGCAGGCTGAGCAGCAGCTTCAGCTGCCTGAGTGATCTTGGGTACGACGTGGTTCAGTAGTGCTCGCTCACCCGTGCACCACGTGATCGTGCCGCAGCCGTTTGAGCCCGCCAACTTGAGCATCTGAGCACCAAGCGCAGCAACGATCACAGGCGGCGCCTCAGCACCCTGAACATCGACGCCACCCACGCAAGTGATGTCCTCACCGTGCACATCAACCGACTCGCCATTGAGCAAAGGAAGGAGTGCCGACAGGTACTCGCGCATGTGACGAATGGGCTTCTCATACGAGTAGCCCCACAGTGACTCAATAACAATCTGATGCGACAGCCCGATTCCAAGTGCAAGTCGATTTTGACTTGCTAACTGCACGGTCAGCGCCTGCCCGGCCATCATCATTGGGTGGCGCGGATAAGTGGGGACTACTGCAGTACCAAGTTCGATTCTGGGCACTTCACGCCCAACAACTGCTAACGCAGTCAGGGCATCCATGCCAAAGATCTGAGCAATCCAGAACGAGTCAAAGCCATCGGCCTCGGTCCGCTTTGCCTCTGCGAGCACTTGGTCCAAAGTTGCCAAACTGCCTGTTCCATTAATGCCAATGCGCATGTTGATGCTCATCTAAGACTCCTCGTTACTTGGGGGTGGGGTAGGGGGGTGGCTACGTGATCGGTTTACCCGGCGTTGGGCAAGGTTGCCGGAACTAGGCGAGAACTACCACCGTGGAACCTATGTCCAAAAAGCTCCAAGTGAATACAGCATCATCCTGTGCCTGACGAATGCATCCGTGCGACATAGTTTGACCAAGCTGCTCTTCGGTCTGGACTGGCACCCCGTTGATTCTTGGGATGTTGTGGAATCCGATTGCCCAACCCTGGGGACCCTTGGTGAATCGCACGAAGTAGTCCATCTTTGAGCCATCTAGTCCAGTTGCATTCTCAGTCTTTGAGTAGACCTGAAAGGTGCCGGTCTGAGGAGTGTTCGCTCGACCCGACACAAGGGCTGTTCGGATCGCTGCCCCTGCTTCATCTACCCACCAGACTCGTTGCTGAGAGATAGACATCACCATCCGCTTGCCGGAACCAGATTCTGCTGGCAGTTCCTCTGATGCGGTTTCATCGAGCCCTTGCGCAGGACTGGTTGTGCTGGGGGAGAGGGGGGTTGTTGTCGTCGATGGGTCGACGAGTTGACCTGCTTCTCGCTTGACCTCGGTGCTGGGCAGTGAACCTTCTGCCGAGACCCTGTCAATGTCTGAGGACCTTCCCGAACCCAGCAGGACAAAAGCAGCAATCACCACAACGGTGATACCGCACAAAATTCGTATGCCGGGGGAACGAAACATCAGACTCAGAGGTTACTGGACGCAGACGGATGGCCGGCGACGGCAGAGATAACTCGAGCCATTCACCCTTGGATGATGATGAGCTTTCGTTCGGTCATCTCCTCAATTGCGTACGCGGGGCCCTCCCGGGTGTTTCCAGAATCTCGCATCCCTCCATAGGGCTGCTGGTCAGTGCGAAATGCTGGCACCTCGTTAATCAACACCCCACCAAAGTCAATCCGGTCTGCTGCTTGAAGCGCAGTTGTGATGTCAGCAGTGAAGACTCCCGCCTGCAATCCATAGCGAGAGTCGTTTACCAAGTCCACGGCTTGGTCAAAGGTGTCGTAGGCAGCTACTCCAATAACGGGTCCGAACACCTCTGTATTACTGATCCTCATGCCTGGAGTTACCCGATCAAGCAAAGTCGGCTCAAGAACTGAACGTTCGCGTCGGCCACCACCAACAACCACACGTGCACCGTCGCCTTGAGCCTCATCAATCCAACCAGCCACGCGTTCGGTCTCGCTCTGCTGAATCAACGCGCTGACCTGAGTTGTCGGATCAGCGGGGTCTCCAACTTGAAGCGCAGCCACCTTCTGCTCGAGCATGCCGAGAAGTTCATTGTGGACCTTGGCATGCACATAGACCCGCTGAACAGAAATGCAGGTTTGGCCCGAGAATGCGAATCCACCAGCGAGAATTTTGCTGGCTGCAACCTCTAGATCTGCGTCTGGTTCGACGATGACCGGCGCGTTATTTCCGAGCTCTAAGCCGACACGCTTCTTAGGCGCACGTGCCCGGATTCCCCATCCAACCTCTGGGGAGCCTGTAAACGTGATCATGGCCACCCCCTCATGCTCGACCATGTGATTCGCCACCGAACCTGCGCAAGGAACGACGTTCAGCCATCCGGGTGGTAGGCCGCATGCCTCAAAGAGGCGAGCAATCTTGAGTGCAGTTAGGGGAGTGGCCGAGGCCGGTTTAAGCACCATCGGGACACCCGCTGCAAGGGCCGGTGCGATCTTGTGACAAACGAGATTGAGAGGAAAGTTGAATGGGGAAATACCAGCGACCACACCGATCGGCACCCGCTTGACGTAACCCAGCTTGCCCACACCAGCAGCGGAAGCGTCCATGGCAACCATCTCGCCCGTAAAGGTGCGCGCTGCTGCAGCTGAGAACCGAATCGTGTCAACGGCCCGCACAGCTTCAACTCTGGCTGTTGCAATCGGTTTGGCCGACTCAGCCGAAATCGACTGTGCAAACTCCTCGGACTGCTCCAGCATCGCAGCGGCAATTCGATCCAGAATTTCTGCGCGCTCAAAAGCAGGTAGTGCGCCTTCAGCATGCCTCCTGCCGGCCACTGCTATGGCCTGATCAAGATGCTCCGCAGAGCATGCGGTGACCTCGCCTACGAGGTCACCGCTGTACGGAGAATGAACCAAGATGGAGTCACCAGTGACAAGATCTTGCCCATCGATCAGGGCTGGCGTGAAGTCAGACACAATCTGACCCTAGCCCCCTAATACACGGGCCGTCAGCAGCAACTGCTCTGAAACTGCTCTGATCAGGAATAGCTTGCGGTTCGCAACTCTTCACGGGCTCGCCGCTGGCGCTCAACCGAGCGCCGCTTCCAAAATGATTGCTTCCAATGCTTAATCCGGCGCTCTGGATCGGCTGAAGCATGCGGCGTGGCAGGAGCATGTTCATCGGTGTATCCATGGGTCGGATGCGGGAGTTCAAGAACAAGACCATCAAGATCTTCTTCAAGGACGGCCACATGCAATGACTGATTGACGGTTCGGCGCACCCTACGGTGTTCTGCCTTTCTTTGCTCGCGCTCCTCTTGGAGAGCTGAACTAGGTCCGGACTGCCGGGCACGATGACGAGTAGACATCGGCACCTCCTCAGTTGTTTTAGGGACCGGGGCCAACCCCGGTCGCTACATGCATTTGACACCTTTCGGGCGCGCATGTAAAGGACCTTTGGGGATCTTCCTAGAGAAAGAGTAGTTTGACCTAGGAAATGCCATCACTTTACATAATGAGGATTTCCGGCGTTTTGTCTCAACCCAACCAAGGGGCTGAGGTAGTCCCTCTCCTAGACGGCCTCGTTGGCAATAATCTTGCCAAGTGCAAGCAGCTGCCGGGTAGAGCCACCGAGTTGCAGTTCAATCTCTTTTGCCATCAGGAAGTACCGGTGCAGCGGATAATCGCGATCGACTCCAACGCCACCATGCAGATGCTGAGCCGTATGCACTACTCGTTGGCCACCAAATGAGACCCAGTACTTGGCTACAGCAACCTCAGCTGAGGCTGGCATGTCTACTGACAGTCTCCACAAAGCCTGCTTTGATGTGAGTCGGATTGCTTCTGTGTCCACAAAGGCGTCTGCCGCACGATGAGCCACAGCCTGGAACGAGGCAATCGGCACATCGAACTGCTTACGCTCCTTGGTGTATTCAGCCGTCAGCCTAAGCGCCTCAGCAAACACGCCTGATGCAACTGCACACTGTGTAGCTACAGCACGGTCGTAGGTCCACTGCAACGACTCGTAACCCTCTGCTACGAGTTCTGCAGGTGCTAGCGCCATGAGGACAGCCGCCTGCGGGTCACCAAGTGTGGTGTCTAGAGGCTCGATTCCGACGCCTTCGCCAGTCTTTCGGACTAGGAACAGGCCAACCGATCCGCCCTCAATGGCTGCGGGCATAAGGAATGCGTCGGCAATAGCTCCGGCCGGCACACAAATCTTTGTGCCAGTCAGTTCCCAGCCATCACCATTTCGGCTCGCAATCGTCGTTGGAAGAAGCGGCTCCCCTAGGTCCTCGTGCCATCCGGCTGTAAGGATCATGGACCCGTCAGCTACCTGAGGCAGGATCTCTGCGGCCAGACTCGCCGGAGCGAACTCCGCAATCGCGGGGACTCCCAAGCCGCAAGTTTCCCAGAGTGGAACTGCTGCTGCAGTGCGACCAACATGCTCCAGCGCTCCACCGAGAGCGATCAAGTCCAGGCCCGCTCCCCCATGCTCCTCGGGCAAGAATGCCCCCAGAATTCCGGTCTCAGCTAGCGAGGCCCAAAGCGCCGCATCAAAGCGAGGGCCGTCAGCTTTTTCAAGCTCACGCAATTTCTCGTTCGTTGAGGCATCGCCAATTACCTGACCAGCGAGTTCGCTGATTGCTAGTTGTTCTTCGTTGAGAGCAAAATCCATGTAACTATCCCTTCAAATCCTTCGAATACGCCTGTTTTTCGAATATGCCTAGTGTTCGAATATGCCTAGTGTTCGAATATGCCCAGTGTTCGATTACGCCTGCGGGCAGAACTAGAACTCAGTTAGCCGCGAAGTGCGCGAGGCAGGCCTAGCCCGAACATGCCAATGAGGTCTCTTTGAATCTCGTTCGTTCCGCCACCGAAGGTCAGAATAAGCAGGCTTCGGTAGTTCATCTCGAGTCGACCCTTGAGGATCGAACCAGTTGACTCACGATCGAGGTAGGCACGCGGGCCCAAAATTTCCATCATCATTCGGAATGCATCGAGATAGAACTCGGTTCCGTAAATCTTGATTGTGGATGCATCCGAAATGTCGAGCGGCGCATGCATTGCCGTCCATGCGACCTTCCAGTTGATGAGTCGCAGGAACTCGATCCCGGCATGAACCTTTGCCAGGTTGAGTTGAACCCACTCGTTATCGATCACGCGCTTGCCATCAGCGCCGACGTTTTCCTGCGCCCAGCGGCGAACCTCAAAGTAGCTCTGCTCCAACAAGCCCGAGGAACACAGCGTTACACGCTCATGGTTCAGTTGGCTCATGATCAAGCCCCAACCGTTGTTCTCTCCCCCAACAAGGTTGCTCGCCGGAACACGCACGTCGTCAAAGAATGTCGCATTGATATCGTGACTTGAGAGCAGGTGCAGCGGGTCAACGGTGATGCCTGGGGTCTTCATGTCAACGATGATCATGGAGATGCCTTTGTGCTTTGGCGCATCCTGATCCGTGCGAACAGCTAGCCAGCAATAATCAGCATCTGAGGCCAAGCTGGTCCACATCTTCTGGCCGTTGATGACGTACTCATCACCGTCGAGAACCGCTTTGGTCTTGAGTGCAGCTAGGTCAGTACCAGCCTGATTTTCGGAATACCCGATGCAGAAATGCAGGTCGCCGGAAAGGATTCGGGGCAGGAAGTCCGCCTTGAGTTCCTCAGTGCCGTACTGCATGATCGTCGGTCCAACCGTATTGATCGTAAGCATGGGAACAGGTGCACCCGAACGCATCGATTCGTCAAAGAAGATGAATTGCTCCACTTGGCTTCTGCCCTGGCCGCCGTACTCCGTTGGCCATCCGATTCCAAGCCAACCATCGCCTGCCATCTGCTTGACGATCTCTCTTGTGACGGCACCGCAGCCCATCTCTTGATGAAGTGCGTCTCGAACCTCAGGGGTCAACAAGTTGTCGTAATAAGCCCGGAGTTCGTCCCGAAGCTTCTCTTGTTCTTCTGTATAAGCGATCTGCATAATGGCCTCCGTCTGACTGAACGTGGAAACTGTAACGCGTTCTATATCTGTAACCGAACCGGTCAGAGAGTTTCTGTCCTGATCAACCCGAACACCTAGCCTTGAGCCATGGATGACTTCGACCTGCTCATTATTGGCACCGGTTCGGGCAATTCACTGCTGAATGAACAGTTCAGTTCGTGGAAGGTTGGAATCATCGAGCGGTCAGTATTTGGTGGCACATGCCTGAATGCTGGCTGCATCCCATCCAAGATGTTTGTCCTCCCCGCCGACCGAATGCGAGAAGCTGCAGAGGCGACAGAGCGGCTCAACGTAGATATCGAAGCTCGGGGAGCTGACTTTGCAGCCCTGAGGGATCGGGTGTTTGGACGCATTGACCCCATCGCTGCCGGTGGGACCCTCTACCGGCAGGAGCAACCGAACGTCACGGTCTTTCTTGGAGATGCGCGCTTCATTGGGGAGCGAGCGGTCAGCGTTGACCTGCACGATGGAACGAATCAGATCGTTACTGCCAAGCAGATTGTCATTGCTGCAGGCGCTCGCCCGCATCTGCCTGAACTCACGGGCTTAGCCACGACCCCGTTCCACACCTCTGACAGCATTATGCGAATAGAGAAGTTGCCCGAGCACTTAATCATCTTGGGTGGCGGATTTATTGCTGCCGAGCTTGGGCATGTGTTTTCTGGACTTGGTTCGAGAGTCTCGGTCATTCACCGCGGTACAGAGATGCTGCGACACACTGATCGAGAGATCTCTTCGCGCTTCACAGCGGCGTTTGCGGAACAGGTGGAACTTCACCTCGGGACAAACGCAGTTTCGGTACAGCAGACCGATGAGCATCTCGAACTCACTTTGCAAAACGATGCGGGCGAGCAGTCCGTGTTGTTTGGGGATGCCTTGCTCGTAGCTACTGGACGGACACCAAATGGCGCCCAGCTTGAGGTGGGTCGAACAGGAGTCGAGCTTGATTCCAATGGCTACATCATCACGGACTCAACACTGCTGACTGACGCCCCTGGGGTCTGGGCTCTCGGCGATGTCCGCAACCCTTGGCAACTCAAGCACCTAGCAAATCAAGAGGCACGAGTAGTGGGTCACAACCTGCTCAATCCCCGCTCCCCCATCAGCATCGACCAACGCGTCGTACCCCACGCAGTCTTCTCGCACCCGCAGATTGGCTCGGTCGGACTCACTGAACAGGAGCTTCAGGCGAGCGGCCAAAGCTACGTGGTTGGGTCCTGCGAGTATTCCAATGTCGCGTTTGGCTGGGCCCTTGAAGACCAAACAGGGATTGCCAAAATCCTGATCGATCCTGCGAACTTTCGCATTCTGGGAGCGCATGTACTTGGCCCTCAGGCTGCGACTCTGATGCAACAACTCTCTCAAGCCATGCAGTTCAACATCCCCGCTGATCGCCTGGCACGAGAGCAGATTTGGTGTCATCCGGCTCTGCCTGAAGTGCTAGAGAACGCCTTGCTCAGCGCCCTGTAGAACCCGCAGCAGAACCCTCGCCTGCTAGGTATGCGTCGGCTAGTGCCGCAAAACCCTCTTGCCAGGAAACCTTTGTCGCTCCGCAGATGCTCTGCATCTTCGAGGTATCTACGGTGACGCCTCCAATGGTTGAATCAGTGACCTCAAAACTTGCAGTTAGCCCGCAACGATCCGCCAAGAACTCGCACCACTCCTCTAAAGAGACCTGCTCCGCTCCCGCCCAGTTGAGGATGGTCGCTGGCACGGTGGCCGCTTCCAATAGTGCGGGGATGCTCGCTGCGATGTCCAACAAGTTGATGGGGTTGAACAGATTTGGTTGATCTGCCTCAACGGGAATCGCCAAGCCTGCTTGCATCATTGCCAGGTGAAACGCTGGCCAACCTCTCGGCTCACCGAGCGGGCCCACGCCATAGGGAACATTCAATCTTGCGATGGTGGTCGGAATATTCAGGTGTCGGCACATCGTCCGGACAACTTCTTCAGCAGCAATCTTGGAGATTGAATAGGTCGGCATAATCGGAGCGTGGTTATCTCCGAGCGGCGCTCGCTCGTCGAGCACCTCAGATCCGGCGGCTGCGTACACACCAGTAGAAGAACAATGCAGAAATGCCTTGGGCTTAGTGTGTGCCATGAGCAACCCCGCCGACTCGGCGTTTGCCCGAAGATCCACGTCCCAACGTTGGGACTTCACCACAGCAAAATTCAGTACTGCGTCAACATCGCTCGGAACTCCAACGAACTCAGCTGTGAGGAGATCCGTTGGGATGCACTCGACACCGCATTCCTCGAGCCGCCGACGAGCCGCCTCATCTGTAAAGCGGGCCAAGCCGATCACTTGGTGATCTCTACTCAACTCTGTTGCGACAACCTCTGCAACCTGCCCGGTGACTCCTGTGATCACCACTGTTCTCGGGCTTGCAGACCAGCCTGATGTGGGTTCATGAATGGCATCTGAGATGTTCTTACTCATCGGAGGTTCTCCTCTGGCGTTGATCTTCGATAGGTTGGGACAACTATGCCCCGTCGTCTAGAGATCGAACTAACAAGTGAACGCCCCGATGGCACATGGACCTGGCGCGCAGCCGGAGCCAAACAGCCCAAAGGCGATTTACGCTCATCCATTCTTCCTGCAGGCTGCAAGGTCGGCGATGTCGTTCGGGCTGATGCCGAGTTCGAACTAGAGGGCATCGAGATTCTTCATGTGCTGCCTCCAAAGGCTGCAAGAAAAGAACCTGAGATGTTGACTGTGATTGGAACACGCCAGGACGAGCCGCTCGTCACGAGCACTCTGGTTGAGAAGTCGGGTCGTTCACGTGATGGCGACCGCGGAGGGTCGCGTCGTGATCGTGAGGATCGCGGTCCACGTGGTGACCGAGGGCCACGCGGCGATCGTCCCAATGGTGATCGTCCTGGTGGCGGCCGTGGCGGTGGACGCGACGGTGCTGGTGGAGGCCGTCCAGGTGGGGACCGACCCGGAGGAGATCGACCCGGAGGCGACCGTCCCCGCAGCGATCGTCCCCGCGGCCCTCGTCCGGAAGCTGTTCCTGAACGTCCACGGCCAAAGCGCTTGCGCCCAGGTCGCGCACACCGAGCAGCGGTTCTTGACACGCTCCCGGTAGAGCATCGTCCCATCGCCGAGCAGGTCATTCGGGGCGGAGTTCCGGCCGTACGTGAAGCAATTGCTGAGCAAAACGCCCAAGCTAAAAAGGAAGGCCGAGCAGAGATCCCCTCAGAGCAACTGATTGGTCTCGCAGAAGACCTGCTGCCTCAGCTGCGCGCTGCTGAGTGGATGGATCGAGCCGAGGCAGCGTTAGCTGACCTCGAGGAGCTAGATCTTCGTGACCTTCGTTCTGTAATCGTGGCAGCAGATGGCGTTGCCCGCGATCCCGAGGCCTTGGCCCTGAAAGATCAGATTCAAGCAGGGCTTACCCGACGAATTGAAGAGGAACAGGCCCTATGGATTGCAGATATCACTGCCAATCTTGATGGTGGTCGATTCGTTAGGGCGCTCCGTCTGAGTTCACGTCCACCAAAGGCCGGCGCCCCGCTTCCGGTTGAACTATCTAGTCGCTTAGTCACAGCGGTGTCTGAGGGACTTACCCCAACGGTCAATCAGGACCTCTGGGCCGCAGCATTGGATGCTCTGGCCTTTTCGCCTGTTCGCAATCAGGTCACCCCAGCGGGTCGACCTGAGGAACCCTCCCCCGCCCTGCTCGACGCTGTTCGGCGCGTTGGTGATCGTTTGCCCAAGATTGTTCTGTTGTTTGGGCTTGATCCCGCCGAGATTGCTGCAGCAGCAAAGAAGCGTGGGCGAACTGGACTCCGCGGCTCAAAGCCCGGCGGTTCAAAGTCCGGCGGCGCGAAGTCCGGCGGTTCAAAGTCCGGCGGCTCAAAATCTGGCGCATCGAAGCCCGAATCAGCCAAGCCTGAATCAGCAGAGCCCGAATCAACTCAGCCCGAGACTCCGACACCCAGTTCGGATCCGGGTGCTGAACAAAGTCCTGCTAGTGCAAACAACGATAGGGAGAACAATTCAATGAATACTTCAGAGGAATCATCACCAGTAGCGCCAGGCGAAGTCACTATTGACGAGATCATCATTGGCGAGGAGATCATCGTCGAAGAGACCATTTTGGTCGAGGAAGTCTTGATGGAAAACAGCGATGGAGAAGTCGTCCTTGTCGAGGACATCATCGTTGTGGAAGACACCATCGTGATTGACGATGTGCTCCTCGTAGAGAGCATCGACGGCGTAGTCGTTGACGTCGAGGAAATCCTCGTCGTCGAGGAGACAGTCACCGTTGATGAGGTCATCATCGTCGAGGAACTCACAGCCGAAGACTCCTAAAACACAGGAGTACGCACCTAGCGCGCTTGCTGCGCTAGATTCCGCGTCATGACTGTGGACTATGAAAAACTCGGCAATGTTGGAATCATCACGATTAATCGTCCTGAGGCGCGCAACGCAGTAAGTAGCGAAGTCGCCCAGGGGATTGAGTCGGCGATCGATCAGATTGAAGCAGACGACGAGGTGTGGGTCGGGATTCTGACTGGCGCTAAAACAGAAAAAGGCTACATCTTCTGCGCAGGCGCTGACCTCAAGCAGATGGCAACTGACCCGGGCGGTATGTCCACGGCAAAAGGCGGATTCGGCGGGTTTGTGCAGCGTGAACGCACCAAGCCGATCATTGCTGCAGTTGATGGCCCAGCGTTGGCAGGCGGAA
Organism: Bifidobacterium breve; assembly: GCA_945901935.1. Classification (GTDB taxonomy): domain Bacteria; phylum Actinomycetota; class Acidimicrobiia; order Acidimicrobiales; family Microtrichaceae; genus IMCC26207. The sequence goes on from CAMDLX010000012.1 coordinate 22,936, forward strand.
CAGAGTTGGTCCTAGCGGCCGACCTTGTTGTTGCCTCGAGGACTGCCGTGTTTGGTGTGCCTGAGGTAAAGCGCAACCTTGTTGCAGCTGCAGGTGGGCTTTTTCGGCTGCCGCGCAAGTTGCCGAGAAATATTGCAATGGAGCTCGTACTGACGGGACGCCTTGATTTTCCTGCTGAGCGGGCATACGAATTTGGTTGGGTCAACCGGCTCTGCGAAGAGGGTGAAGCTCTCGAGACTGCAAAGGCTCTTGCTGCAGAGATCACTGCTAACGCACCACTTGCCGTTCGAGAGAGTCGAAAGATCGTGCTCGAAGCCACAGACCAGCCAGACGATATTGGTTGGAAACTCTCGGGAGACGGCATCGTCAAGATGTTTGGCACCGAAGACTTTGCAGAAGGTCTCAATGCCTTTATCGAGAAGCGCCCTCCGGAGTGGAAGGGCCGCTAAGGCCAACTCGCTCTGTCTTGCGCCTGACCCCCTCTATGGGGTCAGGCGCATAACAGAATCGGGTCAGGGGATTCAGATAAGAGTCTCGATCAATCCGTGCTCGCCGAGGAACTCCGCCAGTCCGTCGGCTAAGCCGAGCTCTGCCGCGTCCCAAGATGGAATCCAGCGAACCTCTGCCGCCTGTGACGCAGGTTGAGTCGTTGAATCAAGAAGCACCGCCCGAAAGTACATACTCAGTGTGTGGCTCTGCGATGTGTCGATGTCGGTGTCGGTGTCGATTGACTCAGCCCATCCGATGAACGGGCCACAGATAGCCTCGGCAACACCGGCTTGTTCTCCTAGTGCTCGAACCACCGCTTCGGCCAGCGTCTCGCCGTAGCGCACGGCTGTAGCGGGTAGTGCCCAGTTATTGTGTTGCCTCAGCATCAGAAAGTCATCGCCACTCACCACAAGAGCGGCTACGTGGACGGCTAGATGACTCATTTGCCAGAAAGGTCCTGATGCACGGTGATTGCTCGTGCTACGAGACCAAAGGTCTCGAAGAAGTTCTTGGTCTCACGATCGCCAGGCATAACCGTGGCGTCAATCCCAGCGCATTTGCGCTCGACTGCCCATTGCGTGGTGAACTGCAGGAGCAGCGCACCCATCCCGATTTCTTGTGCCGGTGATTCAACAAAGAGTTCACTGATGCGACAGAGCGCATAGCCCTGTTCAAGCTGCGTGATCGCAGCTGAGCAGTAGCCGACCGGAGTATTCCCAATCAGAGCAATGATGAATAGACGTTCGGCATCTGCCCCGGGCTCAAGGCTGGCCATGAGTGAGTCCTGCTCCGGGAACTCGCTGAGCAGCGCTACCGCTCCCCCGCGCTGCTGCGCAATGTGCTCGCAGGCCAAGTCGCGCAAGCGGGCAAGCTCAGGTGCATCCTCGAGCATGGCTGTACGAACATCCATCCTCAACTCAATCTGTAACAAACCCGTTTCCGGAGCGAACTGCTCAGTATCTGGGTCGGGTCCCGTGCTACTCAGACTCATCTGAGTTTGAATCCAAAAGCTCAAGTGCACGGTTCAGAATTGTTTGCCGGCGGCGATGCCCTAGTTCATAGTCAACTATTGCCTGAAGATCCACAGCCGAAAGCATTAAAAGTCTCGGCACAACCTGAGATGCCGCAAGACTGTCGTAATCAGGAACTCCTAGTTCCGATTCGAGTACCTGCACACCAGCAACCTCTGGGACGGCTTCAGGGGCCATGCTTGAGGCGCCTGGATTCGCCAGCTCGTTCTGATGACTGCCATCGGTACCCCGCTCGGACTCAACAGGTTCGGCTTGCAACACATCGAGCACGTCGAGGGGTTCCGGCTGTACTGCACCTGCCGCGAGCAGATCGGTAGCCGTGACCTCATGAACGCTGCCGCTCGTAGCATGACAGGTCAGCGCCACAAGCAAGGAACTTGCTAGCTCAAACTGGCGAACGCTGCGGTCGAACAGTCTCGGGATTGCTGAAAGCAGCGAGCCAAGATTCTCCTGGGTAGATGGCGCCGAGGATGCAGCGTCCTGCCGCTCTCCCGATTCATCCAGATCTAGCTGCTCTGACATATATACAAGGATGCCCTGATTTGGTCGAGCCTGAAAGTCAGAACACCGACACGGCTAGTTCTACTTCTTTGCAGCCTTCTTGAGTCGCTTCTGAACCTGTGCAATCGAAGGGCAGGGTGAGTACCCCTCGGGGCAAACCAGATTGTCTTTGGGCCCGAATTGGCGCGGGTGGACAATCATGAAACAGGTCCCACAGGTGAACTCTTCAGCAGACTTGGCTGCAACCCGTTCTGTACCGTCCGCATCAGAAGAGGCATCGGAGATTTCTTCTTCTTCGTCCTCGTCATCAGGAGTTGCAGCGATTCGGTCTTTCAAGATGGCGTCGAGGTCCGCCTCAACGTCGTCAGGGTCTACGTCTTCATCTTCGTCGTCATTAACATCGGAAGGACGCTTACGCCGAGCGGCTGGAGCATCATCCTCTTCCTCCTCGACAACAACCTCTGCAGAGACATCGTCAACTATGACGTCTCCGACAACAAGATCGTCGAGGTCGCCGTCATCCTCTAGCTCGTCTACTTCAAGGTCGTCTTCCTCGAGTTCTTCCTCCTCAAGGGCTTCGACCTCTTCGCCATCAATGTCATCTTCCAAGATTTCTCTTCCGTTCACGTAGACAAACCAGAAATCGGCTTGAGTCGGGCCGCATCATAGACACTCAAACAGTATGTTGTGTGCATCCAGCCGAAAAAGTGCACTTCCTGCTCAAACCTCGACGAGTTCCACAGCCCTCAGTACGCTCAGGATTGCCGCAAAGCCTGTTAGTTCGATGGAGCAGGGTTAGGTCCCTGGACTACGGCTAGCTCGCAGGACTACGGCGAGTCTCGGCTTGACGTTCAGCCTGAAGACGCTCAAGTTCAGGCTCACCCGAGTGATCCACAAACAGCATCATCTCGGCAATGGTCCTGTGGCCCGCCTGCTCGGCGATGAGGCGATGCATTTCTTGGCCCACAGAGCGATAGCTGGGATGGCCCTGAATAGAGGTTCGCAACTCAATCAAATGCATGGCTTCTCGTGCGTTGAACTGCATGGCGTAACGGATGCGATAGGCCAAGGAAACTGCGTACCCGGCACGCTCAGGGAATCGTTCGGACAAATCGGTCCAGAGATCCTTTGAGATACCCATGGCCTCATCAAACTGAGCCGTGAGTCCAGCGTCATCGATGGAAACTGGTCGCGTGTACCCATGCCGCGGCGTAAGTTCTTGCCATTCAATAGTCATGAGTCGGTGACGCTGCAGGTCTCTGAATGCGCCGTAGTCAGAGACAACATCAAAGCGATAATCAGTTCGCTCTAATGCTCGGCCAGGCTTGTGACGCCTATTTGTTCGCTCGCCAACATATGCCCGAGCAACTGCGAGTCGGTCATCAACCGACATCAGGCGTACTCGGTCAAGAATCTGGGCCTCTGGGATACTGGTATGCGGATACAGCATCGCCGCAATGACTTTGACCTCACCCTCGGGATCCCAATCAAGCAGGGTCACCGTTGGGGCAGCTAGGCCAGAGGATTCATCACCGGGCAACATCTCGTAGGCAACAGTTTCCATGGCTTCACGATTATCGGACATGTACTTCGAGGAAGCTCCGCCTCGGTCTGGAAGATCAACTCGTCGCAGAAAGCTGGGTATGACCTTTCGGAGCTCAACCAGCATCAATTCCGAATATTGCCGAGCCTCTGGCAGAGGGTGAGAGCGCATCCGCAGTAGCAAGGCTTCGAAGCCCTGACCTGAGCCATAGATTCCGACATTCGAGAGCGAGGCAGCGGGAAGGATTCCTCGGGTGGCATCAAAGGCCTTGGCACGTATGGCCTGCCGATAAACGAAGTCGGAATCCTGCTCATTCTTTGGATAGCGCTCCCGGAAATGATCCTGGATTGACCGAGCAAGTTCTCCGTAGGTATCGAATAAGCGATCCATATCGCCTACATACCGGGCCCCCATGTTGGACCCTAGGAGTTCGGGATCTCGGTGATAGCGGAACCGTCCGCCGAGCCGCTCGTCATAAGGGATGTACCGAGTCGATTGCTCGAGGTACGACATCAGCCGGCCCCACTCCAGTATCTTGGTGAGCAAGTTCGAGGCCTGCTCACATGCAAGGTGTACGCCACCTAGCTGAGCGACGCTGTCGTCGCCGTATTCAAAAAAGATTCGGTCGTAGAGTGCCTCGGCGCGATCCAAACCAATCGTCGCATCTACTGACTCATCACCAGTCGTATCTAGCTCTCCGACGAACTCGTCGACGAACAACCTCCGCAGCGACTTAGCAGATCGGGAATAACGCGCAAACAACGCACCCTTCACCACCTCGGGAAGGTTGACAAGCGCAAAGACTGGACCGTCGAGATTTGAGAAGTACCGCCGGAGGACAACTTGCTCCTCCTCCGTGAACTGCTCTGCGACGTACGTTGGTACGAGGGAACTCACCTACCCACAATAGGTCCCATCGGCGGGCACGTTGGCGACCCGGCCAGCAAAATGGACGAAAAACGCCGATATTTCTCGCGAAACAGCTACTTCGGTAGCCGCACTGCTCAGGAATTCAGGCCCACAAAGGGTCGAGCCAGCAGTCAATGATTGTTGCAGCTAATGATGTTGCACCGTCTAGTACTGCGCGGTCTCCGGCCTCGCTGCGTGCACATGCGGCAAATTCCGGCGTGTGAATCGAGACTCCCGGTGGAGCGACTGCAATGAGAGGGTGAATGGTGGGCATGACTTGGCTCAGATTCCCCATATCTGTGCTTCCCGTGACGTAGCCAACCACCTCAGGGTCTTCGAACGGCCGTCCGAGGAACTCCGCATTACGTTGATACCTGCTGAGCAACTGATCGTTATCGCTCATCTCGCTATAGGCAGGGTCAACCCAATTCAGATCCATGACGCAGCCAGCGGCTAGCGCACCGGCTGCCAGACAGTTGACAACTCGCTCTTTGAGTTCTTCAAGACGCTCGGTGGTTGACGCTCGGACATACCAATGAGCACTAGCAGTACTCGGCACAATATTTGGCTGCTCCCCGGCATTGGGGAACACGCCATGTACGCGCTCATCGCTGCGGATGTGCTGCCTCAACGCAGCGACGTTTACATAACCAAGAACGGCTGCATCAAGTGCGTTTCGACCTAGGTGAGGCGCTGCAGCGGCGTGTGATGCAACCCCGCTGTAGTGAACATGAAGCGTATGAACTGCAAGAGTCGTGAGTGTGGGGAGGTCATGATCGGCCGGGTGCACCATCATTGCGGCGTCTACCCCGTTAAATGCACCTTGGCGCAACATAAAGACTTTGCCACCTCCGCCTTCTTCGGCAGGTGTGCCAAGAATTCTGACTCGGCCTCCCAACTCCGCAGCCAAACTCGCTGCGGCAAGTCCAGCCCCAAGGCCTGCCGCTGCAATTACGTTGTGGCCGCAAGCGTGACCTATCCCTGGCAACGCGTCGTACTCGCAGAGCACTGCAATCTCTGGCCCTTCGGTACCTGCCGAGGCTACGAAAGCAGTCTCGAGACCATAGGCATGCGCCTGAGCATCTAATCCGTTCTCACGCAGGGTCTTGCACAAAAGGTCATGCGCATGTCGCTCCTGAAAGGCTAACTCAGGTGTCTCCCAAATTTGATGTGAGATGTCAACGAGCAAGTCCGACTGGCTCTGAACCAGTTCAGCTGCTCGCTGCTTGGCTTGCGCTGATGCTCCAGTCGCTCCCGATGCCCCAGTCACTCCGGATGCTCCAGTCACTCCGGATGCTCCAAGATGACTTTGCCTAATTGAGATGCCGTGCGCAGTCGGTCAAGCGCTCGTGGGAATTCAGACAATGGAAGTATCTCGTCGAGCACTACTGGCAACCCCTGCTCCATCAAGGAAGTCACGTACCGGAACTCTTCCTGACTGCCGCAACTCGCACCCAAAATATCAAGCTGTTTAAAGAACAATCGGGGCAGATTCAGCTCGACTTTTGGCCCTGAGGTCCCACCGCAGACGCACATGCGCCCGCCGTGTCGAAGGGTCCGAACGGAGTATTCCCATGTAGCCGGGCCGATGCTATCTACCACGACATCAGCGCTGATCGGGTAGGGCCCCTTGGAATCAAAAGCACCTTCGGCACCAAGCTCGAGCGCTCGAGCGCGCTTGGCCGGGTCTCGTGAGGTAACAAAAACGCGTGCCCCAAGGTGAATCGCTAGCTGCATCGCGGCCGTCGCGACACCGCCACCGATTCCTGTGATGAGAACCGTCTCGTCTGGAGCCAGTCGGGCCCTTCGTAAGAGTCTCCATGCTGTGGTTGTGCACACCGGGTAGGAGGCAACCTCGGCCCAAGTTCGGTTCTTTGGCTTGAACTCAAGCTGATGTGCGGCCACCACACAGAACTCTCCGTGGCCTCCCCAGCAGTGCTCACCTAGTAGTCGCATCTTCGGATCGAGAACCGAGTCAACCCCACGCTGTAAAGCAGACTCAGGAACGAGGGCCGTGTTGATCACAACCTCATCACCTATCGCAAAGCTCGTCACACCCTCACCGAGTGACTCGACTACTCCCGCAACGTCATTTCCCGGAACATGCGGAAACACCGGAGGTTTGGGAAGTCCCGTGGTGAGCCAAAGATCCATATGATTGAGGGCCGAAGCACGAACCCGAACCCTGACTTGGCCCGGGCCAGCCACGGGATCTGGGACTTCGCCCCACACAAACTGACCTGGTGATTCAGGAAGATGCCATGAGTGCATGGGACTAAGGCTAGCGAGGTCTGCCCATATTGCGTTGAAGCTGTATCAAAGCAAAATCCTTGCAGCATCGGGAATGCAAGTAATTGAGAACTGCCGGGCAGCCCCACAGGGCCGTCCATCGGCCACGAATCGAAACTTGGTTTCGCCGCGAATCTCTAATCGGGTACTCACTCGCTGCTCGATCAGGGCCGGGTGCGGCAGATGCGAACCGCTCACAGCCCGGCGCAAGGCCTGCTTCCTCTGTGACCTATTGAGTTGCCCGTCCGTCACATCGAGTCGGCCATCGTTGGGATGTGATTTTGGTGCCAGGTTCAAGTCATCAAGAAATGCGGCATTCATAGCAATGACTGTTCGGCCTTTCCAGAGTCTTGATCTGGGATCTGTCAGTGCGAGCAGATGAGCCACGAAGACCACCTCGTGGTTCGCTCCTTGCGCATCGCTGAATCCTAAAATTCCCACATCTATGGGATAGATATAACCCTGCCCCCCTCTGAGTGCTGCCTCGTCTCGCTGTGGCGCACCAAGGGTCCGATGCAGCGACCCGCCGAGTAGACCGATCAGCGGAGCAACTGTCTGGGAGTTCCGGTAGCCCTGTAGGAGTGCTGCCAACTCGGAGTCAGTCGACACAAACTCACCTGGACGCTCGTCTCCAGCGGGTTCGCCCCATGTTTCACCCTTGCGGATTGTCATCTCTGTTCCATGGATCCAAACTGACACGCCCTCACGAGACCTCGCCCGAAGCAAGAACGACCCCACGAGAGAGCGACTCTGCGGCACGCCGTGCGGACTTTGCCGTGGTTGGGTTTGGTGCAACATCGCCAAACTGTCTCAGGAGATCGATCAGCTGGCGGACATTGCGAACAAAGTCTCCGCCCAACAGATCCTCATCGAGAATGTCATCGAGTTCCTGACCCGCAGACCACGACCATGCAGAAGCGGCAAACCCGGCTTCTGGTTCACGGCTCAGCGGTAGCTTCAAGCCGCGCTCTAGACGTTCCAAGCGTTTCCATGTGCTCTGCATCATGCCGAATCGCCTGCGCAGTTCCGTGCTCGGCAAGAGTGGTGCGGGGGCCGGTTCAGAACTCCGGTGTTCGTAGGTTGCGCAACTCACAAGTGCCGCCAGCTCGGCATCTTCGAGACCATCAAAGATTCCCTCAGTCAGACAGAGCGAGATCAGCAGGTCCGACTCGTGGTAAATCCGGCGTAACCGGAGGCCAGCCGGAGTCAGCGCCCATCCGTCACTGTGGCCAGTTCGTTCAAGGACCTCTCGAACCGAACCAAACCGCTGCACGAGGCCGGAACCACGGCGGTCAATCTCTTGAACTAGTGACTGCTGTTCTTGTTGCAGTTTGGACAGGCCGAACTGAACACGCATCAGCTGATCTCGATCGGGGTGATCATGGAGGGGATGGTCCTGCTGTGCCTGCAAGGCATCGAGATACGGGTCAGCGCCCCAGATCGCAGCAGCTTCTGATCGATCAGGGCCCGCTCCCTGCTGACCCCTGTCAGGCAGTCGCGCTGAGTTCAGGCGCTTTGGGTTCAGGCGCTTAAGGAGCCCGGCGCACTGCCGTCGGTAGTTGGGATCCTTTGGCATATAGGGAACTGGCAGATCGATGTGAGCTACCGGCTGCAGAGACCCACTCACGGTGGCGGCTTCCACCGAGGCCGAATTTCCGCTCGGGTTTACGCCTCGAACACGCATGACTCCCCCCTTTCGCGAGGATACCGATAGCACTAAGAACAGCTTGCTCCCCTTGCGGGTACCCCGTTCCAGAACATCCCCTGGCCTTAAAGCCGACAGCGCCCTGTCTACTGCAGCGCGGTTGCCACGAGCATCGCGCTTGAGTTGCCGGATGGAATCGGTGATCTCTACATATCCAGCCACGTCGAACACCAACTCGCTGTTGCTGGCTTGTTCTGAGCGGTACTCGTCGATCTCTCGCTCGAGGTTATGAACTCGTGCAGACAGCAGGACTACTGCTCGGTCAGTCTGGAATTGAGCGAAAGAACGAGTGAGCACTTCCATCGCCGGAGCCTCTTCATAACGCTCAATCAGATTGGCGGCCATGTTGTAAGTAGGCCGGAACGAGGAGACAAGGGGAAACTCCCGACTTGCTGCCAGAGTGGCGACCTGGGCGAATGTACAGAAGGGCGACCACAGCACCACAGCTGACCCTTGGTCGTCGATTCCACGTCTGCCCGCGCGGCCAGTGAGTTGTGTGAACTGCCCCGGCGTCAAGAACTCGTGGCCTTCGCCGTTGAATTTGCTGAGCCGCTCAATCACTACTGTACGCGCCGGCATATTGATACCTAGTGCCAGAGTCTCGGTCGCAAACACAACCCTGACGAGTCCTTCAACAAAGCAATCCTCTACTGCCTCTCGAAACGACGGGATCATTCCAGCGTGATGGGCTGCTATGCCGTGTTCAAGGCCTTCAAGCCACAGGTCATAGCCGAGCACGTCAAGATCCGCATCGCTCAAACTCGCCGTCCTCGCCTCTGCGAGTTGCCGTATTCGGACTCGGTCTTCGGGTTGAGTTACCCGCACTCCAGCCTCGAAACACTGCCGGACGGCCTCGTCGCAACCCTTGCGACTAAAGATGAAGTAGATGACTGGCAACAGGCTTTCGGAGGTGAGGCGTTCAATAGTCTCGACTCTTCGCGGCGTATAAAATCTTGCCCGTTGCTTGCGGTGCTGCGCCGAACTTGGACGCTGTTGCTCTGCGTCAAAGCGGTGGCCTTCGGGATTCGTAACCCCGTTGACAATCAAAGGCAGAAGATGCTCCCTCTCGGCTGTGCGATCTCCGACAAAGAGCAATGGGTCCAACTCAATGGGCCGACGATGTTCAACAACGGTATGGGTTGGGCCGCGGAGGGCAGTTACCCAATCACCCAACTCCTCGGCATTGGACACTGTTGCGGACAAACACACAAAACGCACCCTGCTCGGTGTGTGAATCAGCACCTCTTCCCAGACTGGCCCGCGGTATGCATCCGCCAAAAAGTGGACCTCGTCGAGCACCACCCACTCAAGATCCTCCAGAGTGGAAGACCCGGCGTAGACCATATTGCGTAGGACCTCAGTGGTCATCACGATCACAGCGGCACCGCTATTGATCGCCCGATCGCCAGTCAAAAGACCGACCTGATCTGCTCCCAACACAGCGCAGAGATCATTGTATTTTTGGTTCGACAGCGCCTTAATCGGAGCAGTGTAAAAACACTTGCCCCCGGATTTGAGCGCTAATGAGACTGCGTGTTCGGCAACTACAGTTTTTCCGGAACCTGTCGGGGCAGCAACAAGCACGTTCTGTCCGCGTTCCAACGCCGCTATTGCTTCGCTCTGGAACGGGTCGAGAGCGAACTCGTGGTCGAATCTGGGTTTCAGACTGTCGCCTCGTTCGGCTCAGTGGATGAAGATTCCTCGCCCTTGTTCTTCTTGCGTACGAGTAACCGCCCGATCACCACTGCAATCTCATAGAAGATGTACATCGGTACTGCTAGCGCCGCCAAAGAAACAGGGTCACCGCTGGGAGTGATCGCTGCAGCAAGGATCACGATGATTAGAACAGTCTGTCGCCGCCAAGATGAGAGTTGCTGTGGAGTGACCACTCCAATCATCTGGAGAGCAACCAGCACCACCGGGAACAAGAAGCCAGTCCCGAATGCCAGCATCATAAAAAGCGAGAGCCGGACAAACTCAACCGGACCCGACCGAATATCGATCTCGGGTCCGCCAATCCGAACAAGAAAGTTCACGGCTTGGCTCAGGGTGAAGTAGGCCACTATTGCACCAGCTGTGAACAAGAAGAACGAGGACAGCACAAATGCGAGTGCATACCGTCGTTCTTTTTTGTAGAGCCCAGGTGCAATGAACCGCCACAACTGCCAGAGAATGATGGGCAAAGCTAAGAAGAGCCCACCATATCCGGCGACTTTTAGTCTCAAGGAAAACGGGTCAAGCAAGTTCGTGACCAGAAACTTGCAATCCGATCCTGGATCCACGCCGCGAAGTGCGTTGCAGTAGGGGGCATTGAGAATATCGAGCAACCAGTTATAAGCGAACCATGCAGGCAGCATTGCTACAAGCACAGCAACCACGCAGATCACCAAGCGGTAGCGAAACTCGCGCAGGTGATCACTCAGGGTCATATCACCACCCTCGCGTTCAGCTCCTTTGAGCCATGACGGTCTACTCATGGGTCCTGCACCGTCACTGTCTCGGGCTCAATCTCGGGCTCGGACGCGAGTTCCAGCTCCAGCGCTAGTTCCGCAACTGCCTCTGACTCTGGCTCAGGCTCAATCTCGAGCTCTGGCTCAATCTCGAAGTCGGGCTCTGTCTCTGGCTCAATCTCGGGCTCCGAGAGCTGCTCTGGAACTGCTTCAGCTTCTGAGTCGACCTCGGCCAACTCAGTAGCAACTGGTTCATCTGCTGCTTGACGTGCAGCCTCTTTCTTGGCCCGCTCCTCGGCTTCCGCCTCGAGAGCGTACTCAGCCAACTTCTGCCGCGGATTCGCTGCAAGTTCAGTGAGTTCCTTAAAGGGCTTCATCGCCGGGTCATCCATCACGTCCGAGACCCCGCTGCTGAACCCCTCTGTCATCGTCTTGATCTTGTTGATCATGCGACCGGCGCTGCGCGCCACCTCGGGAATGCGCTCCGGGCCAAGAACGACAAGAGCAACCGCCAAGATGATGATCAACTCGCCGCCTGTCACATTGAACATTGCTGCGCGCTACCCCTTGATCCGTTCATCCACCTTGGAACTCAACTCGTTTGAGGCATGCCTGAGCTCTTCGGCTACTTGCACTGCAGGAACGAACTGTGAAACCCGCAGTTCCTCCCTGGCTTGAGACAGTTTCTGAATTGCCACATAGATCATCGCCATCGAGGCCACGAGCACAGCAAGGGTTACAGCAACAGCGAACACCTAGAAAAGATACCCTGCGAATCCCGCAAGATCGGAACCTTCACAAATCGCCACTGAACCAGTGTCAAAAATACAGCGGGACGCCCCGGCAAGAAGCAGCGGGACGCCCCGGAGAGCAAGATCGATTATCGGTCTGTCATGGTGGTCAAGGTGGTGTACCAGTCGGGGGTACTCAGCAGGTGATGAAAGTCCAGAACATCATCGTGATCGATTGATTCTCCGTGATGTACTTCGTGCAGTTCTGCTGGCAGGAGCCAGTCCTCTGACTGCACTCCTGCAGCGAGGAGCACGTCAACGACGTGGTCTTCTGCCGCACGAACTTCGATCATTCGACAGACAGGGCAGCGGAACAAGTACGTAGCCTCGGATGTGTCGATGCAGGTACGAACCCGAAGGTCTCGGGAACGCAGTTCCACGTCGCCGCAGTCGCTACAGGTTGCTCGAATCAGTGCCATCAGTGTCTCCTTGTGTCACGTACCTGATTACTATCGGCCGCATATGGGGCAGGGTTGAACTTTCCCCTCAACCTTTTCAATTTTTTACTCTGTTACGGCCTGTTTGGCTTGGATACCCGTGCTTTGGGCACCTAGGTGGCCCTAATTCGTTGCATTCAGTGGCAATATTCATCCTGATGAACCCTGAATTTCCTACCCTTGCGGCAGAGGCAGTGCTTTTTGCCCATCGTGGTGCCCGGGCTCACGCTCCGGACAACACCCTTGAGGCCTTCACACTCGGATTACGACTTGGCGCAACAGGCCTAGAGAGCGACGTCTGGATAACTGCTGACGGTGTAGCTGTGCTCGACCACGACGGCGTGGTTGGTGGCACATTTCGGCGCAAACCGATCTCATCTGTACATCGCCAGGATCTACCCCCGCACATTCCGTCACTGGCGGAACTGTATGAGGAGTGCGGTCACGAGTACGCGCTCTCCCTAGACATCAAGGATCCAAACGCAATGCAAGAAGTCCTGCGGGTTGCTCGGTCATTTGGAGCCTGCGAGCAGCTCTGGCTATGTCACCCTGACTTGGAGTTGTTGGAATCATGGCGGGAACTCAGCCGACCTGCACGGTTAGTACATTCCACGCGTCTCACTGCCATGAAGTTTGGTGCGGAGCGCCACGCAGCCCAACTTCGCCAGGCTGGAATAGATGCTGTGAATCTGCATCACAGCGAATGGAGTGCCGGGCAGGTCACGTTGTTTCACCGGTTCACCCGGTTCACACTCGGCTGGGACGCACAGTACGAGCGGACAATCGGCGCCCTCTTGCAGATGGGTATTGACGGGGTGTTCAGTGACCACGTCGACCGCATGGTCGACTTGGCGTCACAAGACACCGAGTAGTTACAGCGAGGCAATCCTGCCAGGCGGCCACATGATGGTAAACGCACGACCAATGACGGTGCTGGTTTCGATGGGCCCAAACACGCGACTGTCTTGAGAGTTATTGCGATTATCCCCCATTACCCATGCCTGGCCTTCCTGGAGCGTCACGGGCTTCTCAAGGTTGACTGTCGAGGTCCCGGGAGGCAGATATGGCTCCTCGAGTAGCTTGCCATTGACGTACATGGACCCGTCTTTGGCTTGAACAGTGTCGCCGGGTACCCCGATGACCCTCTTAATCAAGTCTTCTGGCTCACCTGGCCCGGCAGGCAATCCTGGGGGGCGAGTAAACACCACGACATCTCCACGGTTGATGTCGTGAGCTCGATAGCTCAGCTTGTTCACCAGTACACGATCCCCAATTTCGAGCGTTGGGACCATGGATTCAGAGGGAATGCGAAAGGCCTGAACTAGGAAGGTCTTAATCAGCACTGCTACGAGCACAGCACCGACAATGACTGCAACCCATTCGAGAAGATTGCGCAGAGATGCCGCGCGCTGGCGCCGGGCGATGCTCTTGCGATTCACTGCCGATCCGGGCTGCAACTCCACTGCGGCAGCCGGTGTTTCTGTGGATTGCAAACTTGGGTCGCTAGCTGCAGCAGTAGGTGACTCTGGCGTGGAGTCAAGCGGTTGATCTGTCACCCGCAGCAGGCTACAGGCCACAGCCTTGTCTCAGAGCAGCCAGAGCTGAGGAATTACATCTTCAGGCCAGCAGTGTCATGTGGGGAGATAGCGATTCAGAATTCTTTGCGCTGCTGCAGAACGGACCCGGTTCAGCGACTCCCCCGACAGACCATCAGTGGCCACGGTTGACGGGTCGAGGCGCAACAACAAACGTTCCAACCAAGGAGTGGCAGTAACTGGCAGGACTAAGCGCACGGTGCCGTCCGGATTCTGTTCAAAGACGTCATACGGGTAGGCGTCGGCTACCCAAGAGATCGACTCGGGACCCATCAACTCAACAGAGCGCGAGGTTCCAGACAGCGTGGCCCCAACTTGGCTTATCGAATCTGGCGGGTCGAATGAACCACCAGTCAACTCAGCTTTCTGGACCCGATCCACTCTAAACAGTCGCTCGGCTTCCATCAGGTGGCAATAGGCAAGCAGATACCAATGACCATCTCGACTGAGAACGCTGTACGGATCAACCTCTCGGTCGGTGGCCTGATCACGGCCATAACTGAAGTAGCTCAGTGCTAGAACCGAACTCTCCTCGACGGCCTTCTGCAGCACCTGAAGGATCCTCGGATCGGCTGGTCCCAAAGCGACTTCGACAGCAGACACTTCGCCCTCACCGAGAACAGCCGACAATTTCTGTACTGCGCTACGCAAGACTCCTTCGGGATCTGACCCATCTCGACCCAGAACAGCACGTCCACCAGCCAGCAGCGTGAGGGCTTCCTCGTGAGTCAGGCGAACCGGTCGGTGAAAATAGTCCGCCAAGTTGATTGTTACGCAGTCATTCTCGAAGCTCACCTCGACTAGGACATCTGGAGTGAAGGGGTACAGACCAACCCCATAAAACACAAGCTCCAAGTCCTTACGGAGATCCTCTTTGCTGAGACCGAACCGTTGAGCGATCTCAGTCAGAGGAGTCCCAGGGTTGTGAACAATCCACGGAATGACCGCCAGAATGCGCTGCACCCGATCAGGCGCTGCAATGCCACTCACGCTGACCTCTCAGCCTCGGAAGAGACAAAGCTGCTCAGCCATGAAACGAGGTCGTCACGAAACTCCGCAGGCGACAAGATTTCGGCTCGGTCAAGGAAATTCATCATGAAGCTCCTCAAGCCACCCGGATTTCGTACATCAAGTTCCAACACGAGCGAGCCGTCAGTTCGAGTTTCAGCAACTCTCAAGTCTGGATCTTCTGCAAGCACTGCGGGAGCGATCTCTGAGTCAATCAGCACTCTGGCTAACCTCACTTCTCCATCACCAATCTCCCACTGACGAAGCAGCACGCCCTCGATCACTTCGGGCAACGCATAGGAATCCGCGACGCCGGAATCTACTGGACCTGTCAGCCTGTCGAGTCGAAAGCTTCGCTGCGCTTCGCGGTCTAAGTCGAAACCAGTCATGTACCAATGCCCGCGCCGGTACTCCAGACGATAGGGCTGCACCTGTCGGGGGGCGCCTTCATAGTCAAAGCTGGCCACACGCCGCTCCAAAGTGCAGGCGAACAGCGTCAAGAGTTGTGGAGGCATGGGAACTGCACCAACAGGGGCGGCGCTTGCAGCCGCAGTCGAAGCTAGGCCACCGAGTTTGCGAAGCCCCTCTTCAAGATCATCCGGGTCAAGCCCCTCCGCTTGAATCATGGTTGCTGCTAAGTGAAGGGCTGCGAGTTCCTCGAGTTCGAGGCCAAGATCTGGCAATTCATAGCTGTCACGGATGATTGTGTAAGCAGCACGCGGCTGTTCGAAGTGGTGAACCTCGACTGTCTCGATAGGTATCCCAACCTCTCGCAGAGACTCCTTATCTCGCTCGAAAGCCCTATGAAATGCAGCATCAGACTGACCAGACTCAGCGTTTGGATAGCCAGGCACTCGAATACGGATTTGCTCCGCTGTTAGCGGAGTTGTGGTGTCGATCAATGCCGCCACAAGATTCAGGAGTCGCTCTACCCTTGCCACGACTTGATCTTATTGGGTCGGG